>NZ_JBQQCB010000014.1:0-181210 GCF_052246675.1 Nonomuraea sp. KM90
ATCGTCCAGCTCGGCGCGGGCCTGTCGATCAGCCCCCGGGACGCCGGCCCGGGACTCGTGCGAGCCCTGGCCCGGCGCCTGCTCGACGAGCCGCGCTTCATGGCCGCGGCGGACCGCCTGCAGGTCGCCCAGCGCGACGCCGGCGGCTACGCGCGCGCCGCCGACGAGCTCGAGCGCTACCTGCACCGCAGCGGCCGGGCCGACCGGCCGGCCCCGGCGGATTCGCCGCAGGAGCGGTGAGCGATGTCACCCCTCGTGATCATCCTGCTGCTGCTGGCCGGGCTGTCCGAGGCCATCGGACGGCTCCTGCCCCTGATCGCCCGCCGGCCCCGCACGTCGCGGCCCCAGCTGATCCCGCTCCTGCTGATCGGCGCCGTCGTCGAGGGCGCGGTGTTCGCGCTGTGGCCGCTGACCGCGTGGACGCTCGCCGAGCTGATGCTGTCCGCGCCCCTGTCCGGCGGCGCCGCGTTCACCTGGACACCCGACCTGGTCGTTCCGCTGCTGCTCGCCGCCGTCCTCGCGTTCCCGCTGCTCGGGCCGCTGCTGCACCTGCTGCTGCTCGTGGCGGTCGGCGCCGGCCTGGTGGCCCCGCTCGCCGCGGCGACGGGGCTGGGCTGGTGGGCCGCCGCGGGCTGCGTGGCCGTCGCCGGATTCGGGCTCGGCATCGCCGTCGAGGTGGTCCGTCGCCTGGTGGTGCAGATCAGCGCCATCACCGGGATGCGGGAGCCGGTCACATGACGGAGTTCCCGCTCCTGGTCCTGGTGCTCGGCCCGGTCCTGCTCGCCGAGGCGCTGCTCGCCCGGTACGAGGTGCTGGCGTACGCCGCCGGCTGGCGGGCTCCCACCACCGAGCTCCCGCGGGGCATGCCCTATGCCCGCGGTGCGGACCCGGACCGCCCGCCGGCGGCGTACCTGGTCTATCTGGACGGCATCGGCAAACGGCGCTTCCGCGACACCCGCGACGGGGGCAAGCTGGTCGAGGCCCTGATCGCCGGGGCGCCGGAGCTGCGGGTGCTGGGCCAGGTGCAGCCCTACTCCCCGGTGGCCGCCCCGCTGGTCAACCGGCCCGTGTGGGAGTGGCTCCGCCACCACATCGAGCTGCTGCTGTTCCTGCACAACGTCGTGCAGATCTTCGTCGCCGCCGACCACCGGTACCGTCCGCTGTACAACCGCGCCGTGGGCGTCCAGATCGCCGACCAGCTGCGCCGGGCCGGCTACCGGCCCGGCAGCGGCATACCCGTGGTGCTGCTCAGCTACAGCGGCGGCGCGCAGGTCGCCATCGGCGCGGTCGCCGAGCTGCACGCCCGGTTGCGTGCCCAGCTGCTGCTGATCACTCTCGGTGGGTTCCACAACGGCGCCAACGATCTCACCCACGCCGACCACCTGTACCAGCTCACCAGTGACCACGACTGGATCGAGCGGGTGTGCACCTGGCTCTTCCCTCAGCGCTGGCAGCTGTTCCGCCGCAGCGCGTGGAACAGGGCCCGCCGCGACGGGAGAATCACCACGCGGTCGCTCGACCCGGCCACCCACGTCGGCCGGCACAGCTACATCAGCCCGGAGGCGCGACTGCCCGACGGCCGCAGCCACCTGGACCGCACCACCGACACCGTGATCGCCCTCATCCGCGCCCACTGCGGAGCCCGGAACGCGGCCCGGTCAAGGACTGGTCAGAGCGGTTCGCGCGGCGGCTGGGTGCCGATCGTGCCCGGCGCGGCGGGCGAGCGCGAGCACGCAGCCGAGCGTGAGGACGAGCAGGGCGATGTAGTACCCCACGACCGGCCAGTGGCTGCCGCCGCCGCTGATCAGCAGCCACTGGGCGACCAGCGGGGTGGAACCCCCGATGATCGTGCTGCAGAGCTGGTAGGCGACGGAGATGCCGGTGTAGCGGACGCGTACGGGGAACGCCTGGGCCAGGAAGCCGGCGAGCAACGCGTAGTACGAGGCCCCGGTGACCACGCTGAGCGCGAGCGCGACCCCGATCAGGAATCCGTCCCGGGTCGTGATGAGCAGGAACATCGGGACGGCGACCAGGATGTTCGCGGTCAGGGCGCCCGCCATGACGCGTACGGCGCCGGCCCTGCGGGCGATGAGGGCGGCGACAGGCTGCCAGAGGAACTGCAGGACGAAGGTGACCAGCAGGATGTCCAGCATCATCTGCCGGGGAATGCCGAGGTCGGTGGTGGCCCACGACACGAGGAACGTGTTCGTGAAGTAGGCCGCGGAGATCCCCAGCGCGCTCGCCCCGATACCGAGCGCGACCAGCGGCCACGCCGTCCGGAACAACGTCACGAGAGGCAGCCGGACGGCCGGCTCCGCCTCGCGAGCCGCGCGGAACTCGGCGGACTCGTGCACCGTGATCCGGATCACCAGTCCGATCACCACGAGGAGCGCTGACAGCAGGAACGGCACGCGCCAGCCCCACTGCAGGAAGGCGTCGTCGGGCATCCGCCCCACCACGAGGAAGGCCAGGGTGGCCAGGATGGCGCCGGCGGGCGAGCCCTGCTGCACCCACGCGCCGGCCATGCCGCGGCGGCCCTGGGCGGCGTTCTCGGTGGCCATCAGGACGGCCCCGCCCCATTCGCCGCCCACCGCGATGCCCTGCAGCGCGCGAAGCAGGACGAGCAGCAGCGGCGCCGTGTACCCGATGGACGCGTACGTGGGCAGGACGCCGATCAGCGTGGTGGCCGATCCCATCAGGATCAGCGTGACGACCAGGACGTTCTTGCGCCCAATGCGGTCACCGAGGTGCCCGAACACGATGCCGCCGAGCGGACGGGTCAGGAAGCCGACCCAGAACGTGGCGAATGCCGCCAGCGTCCCGGTTCCGCTGTCGGCCTCGGGGAAGAACAGGGTGCCGAAGACCAGGGCCGAAGCGGTGCCGTAGATGAAGAAGTCGTACCACTCGACCGCCGTGCCGATGAACGAGGCGATCGTGGCGCGTCGGCTCTGACGCGAAGCGAGCGTGCCGTCAGGCATGGGAGGGATCCTTCTGAGGAGGGCAGGGGGGAACACCGGGCGCGGCAGGTGCGAGCACGTCCATGGTGTCGACGCGCTCCCCCGGAGCACGGCAGCCTGACCGGTCTGTGCGGTCTGCATAGTCTGCGCGACCCCAAGCGACACAGTCCAGTACCTGTCGCACCCGGGGATCCCGGACGTCAGGTCGCGGCCACGACGTCCTCCAGCAACGACGTGCGGATCTGCTTGCGGGACACGATGCCGAGCTTCACGAACACCTTGCGCAAGTGCCATTCGACCGTGTGCGGGCTGATGAACAGCTGGGAGCCGATCTCGAGGTTCGTCAGCCCGTCACCGGCCAGGCGGGCGATCTGCGCCTCCTGAGCGGTCAACGTGGTGCCCACCCGGGCGGAGCGCCGGCCCGCCTTCTCGCCCGTCCCCTGCAGCTCACGGCAGGCACGTTTCGTGAACCCCTCGGCGCCCATCTGGCAGAACATCTCATACGCGCTGCCCAGCTGCTCGCGCGCGTCGGCCCGGCGGTTCTCCCGGCGCAGCCACTCACCGTAGAGCAGCCGGGCGCGGGCGTGGGCGATCCGGACCTCGGTGCGGCCGAGCCGCTCGATCGCCTCCTGGTACAGCGCCTCGGCGGCAGGTCCCTCGCTCACCTGGGCCCGCACGCTCGCGGACGTGCCCAGGGCCCAGTCGGTGCCACTGGCCCGGGCCAGCTCGTCGAGCCGCTCGGCGGCCTGGGCCGCGCGGGCCGGTCTTCCGCTCCGGGTCGCGGCCTCGACGAGCTCGACCAAGGACCTGATGAACGCTCCCCCGAGCTCCTGCGGGTGCTCGCAACCTCGCTCGGCCGCGGCGTACGCCTCCTCGTAGCGGCCCAGGCCGTTGCTGAGCACCGCGGTCGCCCACTGGGTGGCGGTCGCCACCTTGCCCTCCCCGCGCAGGGCGGTCTCTCGCGTGACCGCCTCGATCGCCTGCCGCGTCGCGATCTCCCGGCCCCGCCACGGCTCGAACACCAGGGCCGCGTACTGGGCCAGGAAGCGGCTGCCCGTCACCTCACCGATCGCCTGCGCCTCGGCGACCAGCGCGTCGGCGTCGGCGAACTCGCCGGCGAGGGCCCGGTTCGACACGCGCAGCAGGAGAGCCGACGGCAGCACCGACAGCGTCCCCGTCTCGCGGGCCAGGTCGACCAGCCGGGCCGAGAGCACCGACCAGCTGTCGAAGTCCCAGACGTTGTGGGCCAGGCGGCAGGCGAACGGGAGCCAGCCCAGCCTCTCTTCCCGGGAGACCTCGTCGGTACGGAAAGCCTCAAGAGCCCGCAGCGCCACCGGCACACCCGCCGCATAACCGTCAGTGGCTACCAGGGCAAAGGCGTTCAGGAGCAGGTCGGCCCGCTCCGGCGCGGGTCCGGGAGGCGCGGCCAGGGTCGCCCTGGCGACGTCCGCCAGGCGCGGGCCGTCCGGCAGGCGGCCGGCCGTGATGACCGCGAGCAGCGCGTCGCGGTAGGACTCGCGGGCCAGCCCCGGGTCCAGCGGCTCGAGCCGCCCGGCCGCTTCGAGCAGCAGCGGCAGGGCGGTACTGGCGCTGGTGGAGGCGAACATGATCTGACCGCGCAGGAGGTGGGCACTGGCACGTTCGCGCTCGTCCAGGGGGCTCAGCGTCGCCGCGTCGAGCAGTCCGAGCGCGGCGTCGTACCCGCCGGCCCGGTACTTGGCCCGGGCCGCCGCCAGCGTCCTGCCACCGCGGCGGGCGGGATCGGGGGTGAGCTGGGCCGCCCGTTCCAGGAACGTCGCCGCCGCCGCGACGCCGCTGCGGGCCTGCGCCCGCTCGGCCGAGCGGGCCAGCTCGGCGGCCACCGTCTCGTCGGGACCGGCGGTGGCGTTGGCCAGGTGCCACGCCCGGCGTTCGGGGTCGGCCCGCGGATCCGTCGCGTCCGCCAGCGCCTGGTGCACGCGCTGACGGTCTTCCGGCGTCGCCGCCCGGTAGGCGGCCGAACGCACCAGCGGATGGAGGAAGCGGACCCGGGTCCCGATGGTGATCAGCCCCGCCGACTCGGCCGGCGCGGCGGCGCTCTCCTCGATGCCCAGTGTCTCGACGGCCCTGGCCAGCAGGGTCACGTCGCCCACGGGCTCGGCCGCCGCGACCAGCAGCAGCTGCCGTGTCCGGGCCGGCAACGACTCGACCTGGCGCAGGAAGCTCAGCTCGATCCGGCCGGCCGATGGTGCGTCGGGCCGGCCGTACCCGGCGGCCAGCTCCGCCGGCGCCAAGCCACGGGGCAACTCCAGCAGGGCCAGCGGGTTGCCCTGCGACTCGGCGACGATCCGGTCCCTGACCCGCCCGTCCAGCCGCCCGGGAGTCACGGAGTCGAGCAGGGCGCGGGCGTCGCCGTCGCTCAGCCGCCCCACCTCGAGCTGCGGCAGCCCCGCCAGCACCTGCCGCAGGCCGGGCTCGCGCACCGCGATCACCAGCCCGATCCGCTCGGAGAGCAGGCGACGCGCGACGAACGCCAGGGCCTGCGCCGAGACCGGGTCCAGCCGCTGGGCGTCATCGATCAGGCAGACCAGCGGCTCCTTCTCGGCCACGTCGGCGAGCAGGCTGAGCACCGCCAGCCCGACCAGGAAACGGTCCGGCGGCGAGCCCGCGCTCAGCCCGAACGCCGTCTCCAGCGCGTCGCGCCGCGGCTTCGGCAGGCGATGGAGGCGGTCGAGGAACGGGGCACAGAGCTGGTGCAACCCGCTGAAGGCCAGCTCCATCTCCGACTCCACGCCCGCCGCCAGGGCGACCCGGCAGCCGGCCGCGCTGCCCCGCGTGTACTCCAGCAGCGCCGTCTTCCCGATGCCGGCCTCGCCCCGCAACACCAGGACCGCACTTGAGCTGCGCCCGGCCTGCACCGTGGCCACGAGCTGATCCAGCCTCTCGCACTCGAACTTCCGGCCATACAGCCGCACCTGGGTTCACCCCTCCCTCGGCCCGCCGTCGGACGCCCACCGCCGACACCATGTACTGTGGCCGGGCAGGTGCCGCGCTCGCCTCGGGGTGACCCTGGTCCGATCCCTAGTGGGCACTGGGGCACCCCCCAGGGATACCGGCCGGCGCGCTGAAACTCGTGTCCCCTGACCGGATCGTCCGCACCGCGTCCACGTGATGCATAATTGCGACAGCCCAAAATGACCGGGTCTGGCCCACTTGACCTGCGCGGTGGTGGTGAATGTCGAGCAGCGCTCCTCGACACGAGCTGCTTGGCCGGCGTGACGAGTGCGAGACGCTCGACCGGTTGCTCGCGGGCGCCAGGGCGGGCGAGAGCCAGGTCATGGTGCTGCGCGGCGAGGCGGGGGTCGGCAAGTCCGCGCTGGTGGACTACCTGGTGGCGAACGCGACGGAGTGCCAGACCCTGCGCGCCGCCGGCGTCGAGTCGGAGATGGAGCTGGCGTTCGCCGGGCTGCACCAGCTGTGCCTCCCGCTGATGGGGCAGATCGACCGCCTCCCCGGCCCGCAGCGCGATGCCCTGGCCGTCGCGTTCGGCCTCAGCGCGGGCAGCGCGCCGGACCGTTTCCTGGTCGGGTTGGCGGTGCTCAGCCTGCTGGCCGAGGCGGCGGAGGAGCAGCCGCTCGTCTGCGTGGTGGACGACGCGCAGTGGCTCGACCAGGTCTCCGCGCAGACGCTGGCCTTCGTCGCGCGCCGGCTGCTCGCCGAGCGGGTGGCGCTCGTGTTCGCGGTGCGGGTGCCGACGCCCGGTCCGGGCGCTGACCGGTTCCGGGGGCTGCGGGAGCTGGTGGTCCGGGGGCTGCGCGACGACGACGCACGGGCGCTGCTGGACGCGGTGGTCCCCGGGCGGCTGGACGTGCGGGTCAGGGACCGGATCGTCGCCGAGACGCGCGGTAACCCGCTGGCCCTGCTGGAGTTGCCGCGCGGGCTGACGGTGGCCGAGCTGGCCGGTGGGTTCGGGTGGCCCGACGCGCGGCCGCTGGCGAGTCAGATCGAGCAGAGTTTCGTGCGGCGTATCGGGGCGCTGCCGGGTGCGGCGCAACGGCTGCTGCTGGCGGCGGCCGCCGAGCCGGTGGGGGACGTCCTGCTGTTGCGGCGGGTGGCCGAGCGGCTCGGCATCGGGACGGACGCCGCGACGGCGGCCGAGGCGGCGGGCCTGATCGAGTTCGGCACGCTGGCGCGGTTCCGTCATCCGCTGGTGCGCTCGGCGGCTTACCGGGCGGCGGATCCCGGAGAACGCCAGGACGTGCATCGTGCGCTGGCCGAGGCCACCGATCCCGAGTCCGATCCGGATCGCCGGGCCTGGCATCGCGCTCACGCGGCGGTCGAACCCGACGAGGCCGTGGCCGGTGAGCTGGAGCGCTCGGCCGACCGGGCCCAGGCGCGCGGCGGTGTCGCGGCGGCGGCCGCGTTCCTGAAGCGGGCGACCGAGCTGACGCCCGATCCGGCCAGGCGCGGCGCGAGGGCGGTGGCCGCGGCGCAGGCCACCTTCGAGGCCGGGGCCCCGGACGCGGCGCTCGACCTCCTCGTCGCCGCGGAGCTGTGCCCGCTGGACGAGCTCCAGCACGGGCGGCTGGCCCGCCTCCGCACCCAGATCGTCTTCGCGCGCAGGCGCGGCGGCGAGGCGGTGCCGTTGCTGCTCGACGCGGCCGACCGGCTGGAGCGGGTGGACGAGGGACAGGCGCGCGAGGCGTACCTCGAAGCCATCGGATCAGCGGTCTTCGCCGGCCGGCTGGGCGAACGCGGTGCACTCCGGAAGGTGGCCGAGGCCGCCCGCGCCGCACCGCCGGGACCGCGACCACCGCGGCCGGCCGACGCACTTCTCGACGGCCTGGCGACACGCTTCGCCGAGGGCTACGTCGAAGGGGCGCCGCTGTTGAAGCGCGCGCTGCGGGCGTTCCGGAAGGAGGCCGGGAACAACGGGGACGACGTCATGCGCTGGCTCTGGCTGACCTGGCTGGTCGCCGGTGACATGTGGGACGACGAGGCGTGGCACGAACTGACCACGCACGCGGTCCGGACGGCTCGCGAGACCGGCGCGCTCAACTTCCTCCCCCTGTCCCTCACCTACCGCGCGGCCGTGCACGTGCACGCCGGGGAGTTCGACGCGGCCGCGACGCTGGTCGAGGAGTCCACCGCGATCTTGAAGGTGACCGGTAACGCGTACCTCGGTTACGCCTCGATGCTGCTCCTCATCATGCGTGGCGAGGATGCCCAGGCGTGGACAGTGCTCGACGCCCGTGCCGAGTGGGCGTCGAGCAGCTGGGGTGAGGGGCGATCGATCGGGGGGCGGCACTACATGAACGCGGTGCTGTACAACAGTCTCGGTCAGTACGAGGCCGCCCTGGCCAGTGCGGAAGGGGCGTGCGAGCACGAGGATCTGGGGGTCTACGGTTTCTCCCTCGTCGAGCTCGTCGAGGCGGCCACCCGCTCCGACGCCCCGGAATCGGCCGCGACCGCCCTGCGGCAGATCGAGGAACGAGCCACCGCCAGCGGCACGAACTGGGCCCTCGGCCTGCTGGCCCGCTCGAGGGCGCTGCTGTCCGGCGGCCAGTCCGCCGAGCCGCTGTACCGCGAGGCCATCGAGCACCTCCAGCGCAGCCGGTGCACCGTCGACCTCGCCCGCGCCCACCTGGTGTACGGCGAGTGGCTGCGTCGCGAGAACCGGCGCGTGGACGCGCGCGAGCACCTGCGCATCGCCCATGAGATGCTGCAGCGGTTCGGCGCCAAGGCCTTCGCCGAGCGCGCCGGTCGCGAGCTCCTGGCCACCGGCGAGACCGTCCGCAAGCGCACCGCCGACTCACCGGACCGGCTCACCGCTCAGGAGGGCCAGATCGCCCGCCTGGCCCGGGCCGGCCTGTCGAACTCCGAGATCGCCGCCCAGTTGTTCCTCAGCCCGCGCACCGTCGAGTATCACCTGGGCAAGGTGTTCACCAAGCTCGCCATCACCTCCCGTCATCAACTCCCGCAGGCCCTGCCCGACCAGGACCAGAACCGTCCGTGAGCCCGGGGAGCACGTCATCCGGCTTTCACGGCGTTCCCGGCGGGTGCCCGCGCCGGGGCCGGGACGGCGTGACCGCCGCCCCGGCCCGTCGCGAGGCGTCAGAACGTGCCGGTCGTGGTGCCGGCGCTGCCGCTCGCCGGGGTCGTGAGCACGGTGTTGCCGCCCGGCTGCCACTGGTCGGCGGTGTCGGGGAAGTTCGCCTCCTGCCGCTTGACGCACTTCCACTCGATCGTGGTGTTGGGCGGGAGCTTGCCGATCGTGCCCGTCCAGGTCGGGTAGGCGGTCGGCGACAGCTTGACGGCGCCGGCCACCGACCACGCTCCGAGCTGGGGCGCGCCGCCGACCGCGTAGACCGACTGGCCGGGCGTGGTGGTGCCGTTGTGGCAGGTGAACGTGGCCGACACCGGCGCCTGGCCGAGCGTGAACGCGAACGTCTTGGCCGTCGTGACGGCCGTGCCCGCCGACTTGGCGACGACGAGGTTGCCGCCCGCGTTGTACCAGCCGCTGGCGGCCGCGTCGAAGGCGGCCTTGGTGGCGTGCTGGGTCAGCGGGCTGCCGTTCAGCGTGACGGCCGAGGCCTGGGTGTCGGTGACGAGCTCGACGACGTTCTGCCTGCTGCCCGGAGCGCCGGTGTAGGTGCCGCTGGAGGCGGCCACCGTGACGGTCGCCGTGCCGCCGGTGAGCTGCTGGCTGATCTGCGTCGTCCGGACGGCGCCGGACCGGTACCCCGTCGAGGCCCCGTCGTCCTCGTAGAGCGTGAAGCTCGTGGCCGCGGCGTCGGGGTGGACGCGGGCGATCAGCTCGTTCCTGGTGGTGGCGTCGGTTCGCCTGCCCACGACGTTCATGGTCTTGTCGTCCACGTGCATCTTGGGCAGGATCGCGCCCGCCCGGGCGAAGGCCGGCAGCCGGAAGACGCCGTTCACCCACAGCGGCCGGTCGGTGAACCACTGGCCGGTGCTGGTCAGCTTCTCGCCCGTGGCGTAGTCGTACCAGGTGCCGGCGGGGAGGTAGACGTCCCGCGCGCGCTCGCCCGCACCCGCCACCACCCCGACCAGCAGGTCGCGGCCGATGAGCTTCTCGTGGCCGGCCTCGCGCAGGTTCGGGTCGTTCTGGTAGTAGTACGCCGGCGGCGGCACGACGGGCTCGCCGAACCGGTGGGCCCGGTGAGCCAGCGAGTAGTAGTAGGGCGCCAGCTCGTAGCGCTGCCGGAGGTTGGCGAGGTTGCTGGCGGTATGCCCGATCTTGTCGGGTGAGGTCTGCGCGCAGTTGCACAGGTTCTCGGTGTGCGGGCGCACCGGCACCTCGAACCACGCGCCGTTGGCGAACCACTGCGTGTAGAGCTCGTTCAGGTCGGAGTCGAGCATCTCCCGGCGGAAGCCGCCGATGTCGGAGCCGTAGTAGTCGATGCCCGACATCGACATGTGCAGCTGCGCGTTCTGCTGCTGGGCGAGCGCGGTCAGCCTGGAGCCGATGTCGGCCGACCACATGGCCACGCCGTGCCGCTGCATGCCCGCCGCGCCGGAGCGGGCCAGCATGAACGGGCGCTTGGTGCCGGAGCTGTAGCCGCGGGCGATGCTCTCGGCCCACTTGAGGTTGTAGACGTTGTGGTAGTCGGCGTGGGCGTGCTTGCCGGGCAGCACGCCGGAGGTCCAGTCGCCGGCGTCGTACATCTCCGGCTCGCCGAGGTCGAGCCAGTGGCCCTGCACCCCGGCGTCCACCAGCGGCCGGCGCTTGACGGCGTGCCAGTGGTCGCCCGCGGCGTCCTGGGTCCAGTCGATCATGCCGCCCCGGCCCCACCAGTCGTTGGTGGTCAGGTAAACGGGCGCGCAGGCCGCGCACCCCGCCCGCACGAGATACCCGCGGGAGGCCAGGTCGGCGTGCTCGGGCAGGTTCCTGCCGACGTAGGACTCCTCGATCGTCATCAGGCCGACGCCCTTGTTCGCCTGGAAGTCGGCGATGGTGGCCGACGGGTTGGGGAAGGCGGCGGTGTCCCAGGTGAGGGAACCCATCCTGGTGTTGTCGGAGCCGGCCGTCACCCCGCCGAACCACGGCAGGTCGAGGACGAAGCCGTCCACCGGGAACTTCGCCGCGCGCAGCCCCGAGAGCCGGTTGTCGATCTCGGCCCAGTTGTCGTAGCCGAACTCCGACACCCACAGGCCGAACGCCTTCTTCGGCGGCACCGGCGGCCGGCCCGTCAGCTCCATGTAGTCCTTGCGCAGGTCGGGCAGGTCCGGCCCGGTCATGGTGTACCACCTGAGCTGGTCGCCCCAGGTGTCGACCGTCCACGGGTCGCCGGTCAGGTTCCACTCCTGCTTGTAGACCTGGTCGAGCAGCAGGCCGTAGTTGAGGTTCGCGCCTCCGACCGCGAAGAGGACGGGGATCTGGGCGTTGCCCACCGGGCCGTTGTCGCCGTCGTACACCATGGCGTTGCCGTACAGGCCGCCCGGGGTGCGGCTGCGGCCCACCCAGTCGCCGTCGGCGCTGCCGCCCGTGAAGAACTGCTCCCCCAGCCCGTACGCGTGCTGGATCGAGCCCTTGCTGATCGACAGGCCCTTCCACGCCTGGGCCAGGTTGCGCGGGCACGCCTCGTACAGCAGCCGGGCCGGGTCGGACACCTTCACGCACAGCGTGCCGGCCGTCACCTCGACCTTCATGGCCGCCGTGGTGAGGGTGTTGCCCGACTGGTTGAAGGTGGAAGGCCCGGTGTAGTCGGTCTTGGCCACCTGCGGCGTGGTGAAGAGGGGCGAGCCGGTGCCCGGGGACGTGCCGCCGGCCAGCTCGAAGTGCACCAGGTCGTCGTCCAGGAACTCGACGATCAGGTAGGTGGAGCCGCTGGTGAACTGCACCCGCTGGACCGCCGCCACGGCGGGCGGCGCGACCAGCAGGGGCAGGAACAGGGCGGTCAGCAGGACGATCGCACGTGTTGTCATGGCCGGGCCACCACCAGGTTGTCGAGGTTGATCCCACCGGTGTTCGAGGCGTCGTACGCGATCTTGACGGTGTGGGCGCCCGTGGTGAGCGAGGTGGTCAGCGCGGCCGTGCCCCAGGTGTCCCAGTTGGCGAGGGCGGGCAGCGAGAGCGTGCCCGCGGCGACGCCGTCCACATAGACCGTCCGGGTGGCGGCCACCGTGCTGGAGTAGCGGAACCTGAGCTGATGGCTGCCCGCCGCGTCCGCCTTGACGTGGAACGTCACCGCGTCCCCGGAGGTGGCGAACCCGTCGGTGAAGCCGGTTCCGGTGTAGCCGGCGTGGTCGGTGTTGGTGGAGGTGCCGGCGCCGGTGGCGAACTCGGACTCGTAGGCCGCCTTGTCCACGCCGTTGAGCGTGACGGTGCGGCCGGCCGCGGCGCTCGCCAGCTTGACGTGGGTGAGCTGCTGCACCGGGTCCCACCACCAGCCCTCGGACGCGGCCTTGAGGTCGGCGAGGCTCGCCCGGGCGGTCGCGCCGGTCACCGACGCCGGCTTCGTGCTCGCGACCTGCAGCGTGCTGGTCGTGGTGAGCGCGGGCACGGTGACGGCCACCGTGTGAGCGGCCCAGTTCTCGGCCGAGTTGATCGTGCGGGTGGCGTTCGCGGAGTCCTCGAAGTAGGCGTACGACGTCGAGCCCGAGGGATAGATGCGGAAGGTCAGGTTCGGGTAGGTGTCCACGCTGTTGCCGATCTCGCCGCCGAGCTGGTAGTCGGCGTTGAGGTTGAGCGGGACGATCGCGCCCGGCCTGGCGTAGACCGGGATGGTGTCCAGGCCGGCGTTGTAGGTCTTGGTGCCGGGCCCGGTGAAGCGGCCCCCGTTCCACAGGTCGTACCACTCGCCCGCGGGCAGGTAGACGTTCTTGGCGGTGGCGCCCTGCGTGGTGATCGGCGCCACGAGGAGCTGCGACCCGAACAGGTACTGCTGGTCGTGCCCCGCCGCCGCCGCGTCGCCGGGGAAGGCGAAGCTCATGGCCCGCATCATCGGCACGCCCGTCGTGGAGCCGGCCCTGGCCTCGGTGTAGAGGTACGGGATGAGGTTCATCCGCACGTTGGCGAACTTGCGGAAGGTGGGCACCACGCTCGTGTTCCCGGTGCGGGCCTGTACGTTCCACGGCGTACGGGCCTCCGAGACGCCGGGGTTGGCCTTCTCCGAGTGGTACTGCATGATCGGCGAGAACGTGGCCTGCGCCGTCGAGCGCAGGTAGAGCTCGGCGCCGGGGAAGTCGCCGGTGAAACCCGCCAGGTCCCACGCCGTGTACGGCACGCCCGACTGCCCCGCGCTGAGCTGGGCCCGCACGGCCTCCTGGAAGGCGGAGAAGCTGGAGTTCTGGTCACCCGCCCAGAAGATCGACGTGGTCTGGGCGCCGGTCGTGCCCGCCCGGCTGAAGATCGTGCCGCCGGGCTTCTTGCCCTTGACGTAGGTGTTGTAGGCGCCGGTGTAGCTGTTGGGGTAGGCGTTGTGCATCTCGTCGCCCTTGCGGCCGTCGGCGAACTGCACGCCCCTGCCGAAGACGGCCTCGCTGCCGTCGGTCTTGAAGCCGTCCACGCCGACCTCGTCGATGAGGTAGTCGCGCTTGCTCATCCACCAGTTCGTCGCGGCCGCGCTGGTGAAGTCGGGGATCATGCTGTCGCCGAACCACTGGCCGGTCGGGATGCGGTAGGGGCCGTTGGCCGCGTTCTTGGCGACGTATCCCTGCGCCTGCGCGTACGCCTTGTCGTTGAGGTGCTGCTGCGGCGCGGTGGGCGGGTTGGTGTCGAAGTTCTCCTTGAGCACGGGGATCTGCCAGAGGATCATCCTGATCCCCTTGCTGTGGGCATTGGCGACCATGGCCTTCGGGTCCTGCCACGCGCTGCCCGCCGGGAACGTCAGGTCCCCGTACGCCGGCTTGCCGCTGCCGGGCTTGGCCGTGTACGTGGCGCCGTGCCAGAGGTAGAACGTGGCCTCGTCGCTCCACTGCTCCAGCACCATCGCGGTGTGCGGGATCTTGTACGTCTCCACGTTCGCCAGCTCGGCGTTCACCTCGGCCTGGGTGTTCCACTCGTTGGCCGACATCCACACCCCGAACGCCCACTTCGGCGGAAGCTGGGGCCGCCCGGTGACCGCCGTGTAGTCGTCCACGATCTCTGCCGGGGTGCCGGCGAAGAAGTGGTAGTCGAGCGTCGAGTTCAGCCCGCCGCCGGTGTCCACGGTGAAGCCGGCCAGGTCGTTCAGGTGCGTGCCGAGATTGAAGCTCGCGTAGCGGGTGCCGGTGACGTGCACGCCGTACCCGGCCGAGTTCAGGAAGAACGGCACGCTCAGGTAGGTGCGCCGGGTGGCGCCCTGGTCCCGGTACTGGTTGTAGACGTAGTTGTGCACGTCGGTGCCGCGCTGGTCGAGCCGGTCGTAGCGCTCGCCGAAGCCTTCGAAGCGCTCGCCGGGCGGCGACAGGAAGTGGTCCTCGATCTTCGTGATCGTGGTGGCGCCGTCGCTGGCCCAGCCGATGTTGCGGAACGTGGCGGGGTCGTACTGGCGGGTGATCAGGGTCGTGCCGTCGCCCTTGTAGACCGCCAGCCGGTACGGCGACTTCTGGATCTTGAGGACGAGCGAGCTGGTGGAGATCGTCAACGTGCTCGCGGAGTTCGTCACCGTGTAGCCGGAGACGCCGGAGATGTTGAGGCCGGATCCGCTGGGGGCGATCTGCGTGCGGAACCGGTCGAGCGCGGGGAAGGCGAAGCGGATCTTCGGCGTGAAGCTCCCCGCGCTGTCACCGGTCGTGACGTCCACCGACGTGCCGTTGTTCACGAACCCGGTCACGTTCGTCACCGTGCTCCACGAGGTGACCGTGAACGCGAACGGCCCGACGCTCTTCTGGCCGCCCCCGTTCACGTCGGCGTTGACCGTGTAGGAGATCTTGTCGCCCCGGGCGAACGTGCCGAGGTTGATCCTCCAGTAGCTGTTGTTGCCGCTGTTGTGGTCCCAAGCGGCGCCCACCGGGGTCTGGCCGACCCCGTTCCTGGTCCAGGTGACCCAGACGGTCTGGCCGGGCTCGATCGGCCAGGTCGTCGCGTTGATCTCGACCGGCTCACCGGCCATCGGGTCGCGCGGGACCCGTTCGGTGGGCTCGCTGGAGTAGAGGTCGTCGATTCCGGTCGGGTTGTGGTGGATGCCGTCCAGGGCGTAGGCAGGGACGGACACCAGGGAGGTGAGCAGGACGAGCGCCGTGACGGTGGCGACCGACCGTAACCAACTCATCGGGGTGTGCTCCTCTCAAGCAGCGACCACTCAGTCGGTGAACACGGGGGACAGACGGGTCCAGTGCTCCGCCGCGCACAACACGGGCGGGCGGTCGAGGGGTGCGGACAGGCTCACCGTCCGCCCGCCGGCCAGCTCGCGCCCGGTCCAGACGTCGACCCAGCCGCCCTCCCTACCGGGGAGGAAGACGGACGTCTCGGTGATACCGGGCTCGGTCACGGGCGCGACCAGCAGCGCGTCGCCGAGCTGGTACTGCAGCGGGTGCCGCCACACCTCCGGGTCGTCCGGATGGTCGAAGAACAGGCCGCGCATCAGCGGCGCCCCGCCGGCCGTCGCCGCCCGCGCCTGCTCGGCCAGGTACGGCACCAGCCGCTCCCGCAGCTCGGCCAGCCGCCGGAACACCGGGATCACCCGCTCGTCCCCGGTCTGGGCGGCCACGTTCCAGGGCGTGCGATCCCTGATGGGCGTGCGGTGGTGGTTGAACTCGGAGTGGTACTGCATGATCGGCATGAACGCCGAGGCCCCCGCCGCCCGCAGGTAGAGCTCGGCGTCCGGCACGGACCCCGAGAAGCCGGCCAGGTCCCACCCCCAATAGACGATCCCGCAGGCCGAGGCCGTGATCCCGGCCCGGATCGAGGAGCGGAACGCCTCCCAGGTCGAGTCCTCGTCCCCCGCCCAGAAGGCGCCGTGCGGCTGCGAGCCCGCGAACCCGGCCCGGCTGAACGTCACCGGCGCCTTGCCGCAGGCGCGCAGCAGGTCGCCGAACGCCCGGGCGTAGTGCACGGGGAACAGCCCGTTGCCCGCCGCGCCGTCGCGCCCGTCGGCGTAGCGCAGGTCGTGGCCCCAGGCGTGCTCGCCGCCGTCGGTCTTGAACCCGTCCACGCCGACCTCCTCGACCAGGTAGCGGCGCTTGGCCGTCCACCAGTGGCGGACCTCCGGGGAGGACAGGTCGGGCATGAGCGCCAGCGGGAACCACCAGCCCCGGTTGCGGTAAGGGCGGCCGTCGGCCTCGCGCACGCCGTACCCGCGTTCGACGAGCTGCCGGGCGTCCACGGCGGCCTGATGGCGGGGGTGGGGGCGCATCTTCTGCAGCGGGATCTGCCAGAGCAGCACCTTGACGTCCCTGCGGTGCAGCTCGTCCACCATGCCCTTGGGATCCGGCCACGGCCCGTCGGCGGGGAAGGTGTAGTCGGCCAGCCGGTGGGGCTCCTCCGACGGCTCGTACTCGGCCCCGCGGAACGCCGTGAACGTCGTCTCGTCGCTCCACGCCTCGATGACCAGCGCGCCCACCGGGATGCCGTGCTCGCGGTGCCGGTCCATCTCGGCCAGCACGCGCTCCTGGGTGTTCCACTCGTTGCCGCTGGCCCACAGCCGGAACACCCACGACGGCAGCTCGGCCGGACGCCCCACGTCGTCGAGGAAGGCGCCCAGCACGTCCGCCGGGCGCTCGCCGTCGTAGAAGCGCACGCCCAGCTCGCCGTCCGGGCCGGTCTCGGCCTCGACCACGATCCGGCCGGGCCGCGACGCGCCGACGTCGTACCAGGTGCGCCGCGAGGTCCGGACGTGCCAGCCCCAGCTCGCCGGGCCGCCCACCACCATGGCGTACGGCATCGGCAGGTACGTGCGCCCGTGCCGGCCCTGCGCCTTGTACTGCTCGAAGACCACCGCGTCGAGGGCGCGGCCCCGCTGGTCCACGGCGTCGAACCGCTCGCCGAAGCCCACCACGTGCTCCTGCGGCCCCAGCGCCAGCTCGAAGCGCACCCGCAGCGGGCCGTCACCGTCGGAGAGCCAGCGCACGCTGCCCGGCACGACCCGGTCGGCACCCGTGACCTCCAGCTTGCCGCCCGCGCCGGACCAGCTCGCGGCCGTCACCTCGAACCACCGGGTGGCACGGGTCGCGCCGTCGGCCGTGGTCGCCCGGAAACGGTAGGTGTAGCGGCTGCCGGCTCGCAGGGACGGGGTGCGCACGCTCCAGGCACCGGCGGCGGCGCGGGCGGCGCGCGCCTGGGCGGCGGCCAGGTGCCCGCCGTCCGCCGCCCCGGCAGCGCCAGTTCTCTCTGTGCCGGTCGTTTCTGGGCCGGTCGCTTCCGGGCCGACCCCTTCTGGGCCGGTCGCTTCCGCCGTGCCGGTCACGTCCGCCGTGCCGGCCGGCGACGGGTCGTCCGGCCTGGCCAGGGACAGCTCGGCGGGCGCGGCCCCGTCCACGGACCAGTCGCACACGACGGAGACGACCCGCGCCGACGCGCGCACGCGCAGCTCCACGCTCTCGCCGTCCAGCGGCCTGGCCGGGACGCGCTGGTCCTCCGTCTCCGCGTAGGGGTGCCCCGAGCCATGGGGACGGTGCCGGATCACGCCGTCACCCCCAGCTCGTCGGCGAGAATCAGGTACATGCCGTGCGACCACAGCAGCGGCGTGGCCACCGGCCCCCACCGGTCCAGCCACTCCTGCCGCCGGTCGGGTGCCAGCAGCAGGTCGGACACCTGCTCGGGCAGGTCGCCGTCGGACGTCGCCTGCGCCGCCATCCACTCCAGGTAACGCACGGCCTCCTCCCGCCGCCCGGCGCGGGCGTGGTTCCAGCCGAGGAACCCGGCCAGCAGCAGCCACCGCCCGCCGCCGTAGAAGGTGTCGGCGAGATAGCGGTACACGCCGCCGTCGCGGGCGAGCTGCCGCTCGACCTCGGCGACCGTGGCCTCGCCGACCGGATGCCCGGCCGGGTACAGCCCGAACGGCTCGACGCAGGCCAGCAGGCTGCCGTCCACCGCGTCGCTGCCGAGCCACTTGCGCAGGTGCCCTTCCCCGCCGGCCCCTTCCCCGCCGGCCCCCTCCGCGCTGACGCCCTCGCGCGCCACGAGCCCGGCGATGCCCTCGGCGGCCTCGACCGCCGCCGCCGACTCCGTCGCGCTCAGCACGCCGAGCGCGACGGCGGCCCGCAGGCCCGCGTGGATCGAGCCGAGCGTCGCCACGTGGCGGTGCTCGACGTGCTCCTCCCACCAGTCGTAGCAGGGCACGTGCCAGAACGCGGTCAGGTAGCGGGCCGCCGTCCTGACGCCCTTCTCTACGCCGGGCACCGCCCTGCCGTGCCGGACGACGTGCTCGCGCAGCGCCCAGAGCCACGTGCCGTACCCGTCGAGCTGGAAGTCCCACCAGTCGTCGTCGCCGTCCACGCCGTCCAGCGTGAACCGGGTCGGCAACATCTCGGCAGCCGTGACCGCCTCGCCGCGCCCCGCGCGGGACACCAGCACGTCCACCTGGCCCGCGCGGTCACCGACCACCCGGGCGCACCACGCGTGGAAGGCGTCCGCGCCGGCCACGTCTCCGTGCCTGCTCACCCCCTCGGCGATGAACGCGCCGTCGCGCAGCCACGAGTAGCCGCGGTAGGCGGAGAAGGTGGGCGAGGCCGGGTAGGCCCCTGACGGTGCCTGCAAACTCTTGATCACGTCGAGGCTGTGCGCGACGAGGGACAACGAATCTCTCCTGAGTGCGTAGAAAAGAGGGAACGGCTAGCCGAGCAGCGCGTCGACTTCGGTGGCGGCCGCCTTGAGCGCGTCCGCCACGCTCTTGCGCCCGGCCGCGGCCTCGCCGATCTCCTTGGTCACCGCGTCCTGCATCTCCTGCTGGCGCTTGATCACCGGGGGCAGGGCGATGGACTTGAGCGAGTCGAAGACCGCCTGCCGGTTGGCCGGCTTCGGATCCTTGAGGTAGCCGGACAGCACCTGCTGGTCGGAGATCGGCGGCAGCTCCCACGACGACTGGATGCGGGTGGTGGCCGCGGTGCCGGACGCGGACAGGAACCGGGCCCAGGCCCAGGCCTCCTTGCCGTGCTTGGTGGTCGAGGAGGCCGCCACCGCGTTGTGGAAGACCGCGCTGGCCTTGGCCGAGTCACCCGGCTCGACGACGACGTCCCACTCGAAGGGCACGTCCTTCAGGCCGGCGAACTGCCAGATGCCGTTGTGCCACATGGCGAGCTTGCCGGACTTGAAGAGGTTGGTGTCGTAGTCGGCCGTGCCGCCGATCTCGGCCTCGGTCGGCATCGTCTTGCCCACCTTGGACACCAGCCAATTGGCGGCCTTGACGCCCTGCGGGCTGTTGAAGGCCGACTTCTTGCCGTCGGCCGACAGGAACTCGCCGCCCGCCTGCTTGAGCGTCTTGTAGAACTCGAAGAACTGCACCGGCTGGAAGTCGCCGTACACGCCCTTCTTCTTGTCGGTCAGCTTCTCGGCGGCCGCCTGCTCGTCCGCCCACGTCCAGTCCGCCGTCGGGACGGGCACGCCGGCCTTGTCGAACAGGTCCTTGTTGTAGAAGAGCACGACCGTGGAGAACGAGGCGGGCAGCGCGTACTGCTTGCCGTCCCGCTTGAAGGCGTTGAGCGACTCCTGCGCGTACACCGAGGTGTCGACGTCGCCCGCCACCGTGCCGAGGTCGAGCAGGGAGCCGGCGCTGGCGTAGGTGACGAAGTTCTCGTAGTTGAGCTCGAACGTGTCGGGCGCGGTGCCGCCGGCGATGCTGGTCTGCAGCTTGGTGAAGTACTGGTCGAAGGGCGCGGTCTCGACGACCACGTCCACGTTCGGGTTCTCCTTCTCGAAGGCCTTCTCGATCGTGTCGAGGTCCTTCACGTGGTCGGGCGCGGCGGAGAAGGTGAAGTACCGCAAGGTCACCTTGCCGCCGGCCTCGGCGGTGGTGCCCCTGGTGGCCGACCCCTGCGAGCAGGCGGTGGCGAGCAACGCGGCCGCCGCCACGGCGCCGGCGATCTTGATGTGTCGTGACATGGGGGGATTCCTTTACTTGAGCCCGCTCTGCGCGACGCTGGCGATGACGTGCTTCTGCGCGAAGACGTACAGGATGAGGATCGGGACGACGCTGACGACCGAGCCCGCCATCACCACGTCCCACTGCGTGGTGAACTGGCCGTGCAGGGTCGCCAGGCCCAGCGGCAGGGTCATGAACTCCGGCGACTTGATGATGATCAGCGGCCAGAGATAGCTGTTCCAGCTCGCCATGAAGCCGAAGATGGCGAACGTGGCCAGGGCCGGGCGGATCAGCGGCAGCACCACGTACAGGAAGATGCGGAAGTGCCCGGCACCGTCGAGCACGGCCGCCTCGTCGAACTCGCGGGGCACCTGGTTGATGGCCTGCCGCAGCAGGAACACGCCGAACGCCGAGGCGATCGTCGGCGCGAGCAGCGCGAAATAGGTGTCGACCAGGTTGAACGTGCGCATCTCGATGAACAGCGGCACGACCAGCACCGGCAGCGGCATCATCAGCGTCGCGAGGTAGACCGCGAACAACGCGCCCCGTCCGGGGAAGGGCAGCCTGGCGAACGCGTAGGCCGCCATCGCGCTGGTGACGAGCTGCAACGTGGTGGAGGCGGCGCCGATCCAGGCGCTGTTGAGCACGATCCGCCAGAACGGCAGCGTCTCCAGCAGCCGCCCGTACGCGTCGAGGCTCGCGCCCTCGGGGGTGAAGTCGGGCGGTACGGACAACACGGCGTCGCTCGGCGTGATCGAGGTGATCACCGCCCAGGCGAACGGGAACAACATGACCACCGCGCCGATCCCCACCAGCAGGGCACGCAGGACCTTACCCATAGGTCACCCACCGCCTCTGGCCCCGGATCTGCACGATCGTGACGAGCAGCACGAGCGCGAACAGCAGCCACGACAGCGCCGAAGCGGCACCCGCCCGGCCGTAGCGGAAGGTGAGGTCGTAGATCTGCGAGACCACCACCTGCGTCGCGCCGCCCGGCCCGCCGCCCGTCATGATCTGGACCTGGTCGAACACCTGGAAGCCGTTGATCAGCGAGATCACCACCACGAAGAAGGTCGAGGGCGACAGCAGCGGCAGCGTGATGTGCCGGAACCTGCGCCAGGGCGTCGCGCCGTCCACCATGGCGGCCTCCTGGTACTCCCGGGGGATCGCCTGCAGCCCGGCCAGCAGGATGATCATCACGAACCCCAGGTCCTTCCAGGCCGAGGCGAGGATGATCGACGGCATCGCCCAGTCGGGATCGGTCCACCAGCCGGGCCCGCTCACGCCCACCAGGCCGAGCGCCCAGTTGACGATGCCGCTGGCCGGGTTGAGCAGCCACTTCCACATCAGCGCGACGACCACCCAGCTCGTGATCACCGGCAGGAAGTACACGCCGCGCAGCAGGCCGCGCGCGGGCATCACCCGGTTGAGCAGCACCGCGAGGCCCAGGCCACCGAGGTAGACCAGCGGCAGGTAACCGGCGATGAAGTACAGCGTGTGCAGGAACGCGGCCCGGGTGTCGGGGTCGCCGATGAGCTCGACGTAGTTGCCGAGGCCCACCCAGCGCATCTCGGTGATGAGATCCCA
The DNA here is from genome assembly GCF_052246675.1 of Nonomuraea sp. KM90. Lineage (NCBI taxonomy): Bacteria > Bacillati > Actinomycetota > Actinomycetes > Streptosporangiales > Streptosporangiaceae > Nonomuraea > Nonomuraea sp. KM90. The sequence continues at coordinate 21,485 of NZ_JBQQCB010000014.1, forward strand.
CTCGTGCAGGCTGGTCCAGAAGGAGGCGACCATCGGGATCAGCGTGTAGAGGATCAGCGGCACCAGGCTCGGCAGCAGGAACAGCGCGACCGTGCCGGCGTAGCGCCACCCGCCGCGCCGCTTCGGTCGCGCGTGGGTGACCGGCGCCTTGGGCGCGGCCTCGGGCAGGACCTGCCGGACGCTCACGACCCGGCTCCGATCAGGCGGGCGCGAATCGAGAGGGCGCTCATGACGAGGCCCCGATCAGGCGGGCGCGGACCAGGCGGCCCTGCTCACCCGCCGCTCCGGCGGAGTCGAACGGGGTGGCCAGCACGAGGGCCGCCGCCCCCTGCGCCCAGCTCGTGTCGTCCCAGCTCTCCACCTCCACGGAGATGTCACGCCGCCCCGGGTACAGCTGCGCGCGCAGGGCCGGCTCGAAGCCGGTCCGCCACAGCGGCCAGTCGGCCGTGCCCTCGCCCAGCACCACCACGACCTCCGGGTCCACCACGTTGATCAGCCCCGCCGTGGCCCGGCCCAGGATCGTCCCGGCCTCGGCGAACACCTCCCGGGCGGCCACGTCACCGCCCGCCGCGGCCCGGCCCAGCGCGGCCACCGCGCCGAGCGGGTCACGCGCGTCCGCCTCCGCCCGGTCCGCGTCCCGCCGGCCGTCCCCCGGCCCCGGTCCCGCGCCCGGTCGGCCGGCCCCTGAGCCGCGTTCCGCGCCCGGCCGGTCGTCCCCCTGGGTCAGGGCCTCCCTGGCGCGGGCGGTGGCCAGCAGCCCGGCCGAGCCGACGAACGCCTCCAGGCACCCCCGGGCACCGCACCCGCAGGGCGGCCCCTCGGGGTCCACCTGCAGGTGGCCGAACTCGCCCGCGCCGCCCCGCGCGCCCCGGTAGACCCGGCCGTCGGCGACGATCGCCGCGCCGACGCCGCGCCCGATCGTCAGCACGAGGAAGTCGCTGTGCGTACGCCCCCGGCCGTACAGGCGCTCGGCCGCGGCCAGCGCGTTCACGTCGTTCTCGACCAGGACGGGCAGGTTGAGCCGGCGACGCAGCCGCTCGCCCACCGGCATGGCCTGCCAGCCGAGCGTCGGCGCGTTGACGGTGCCGACAGCCTGGTCGTCCACGCTCCCCGGCACCCCGACCCCCACGCCCAGCAGCGGCGGCACCCCGGAGATCTCGCGGACCACGGACTCCACCGCGTCCGCCAGGTGCTCCAGCGCATCGGGCGCCGCCGGGTCGTGGGGTCTCTCCCAGGAGCCGAGCACCTCGCCGTCGAGCCGTACGTCCACCAGCACCAGGTGGTCGGCCGTCACCTTCACCCCGAGCGCCCGCCCGGCGCTGCCCACCAGCCCGAGCCGCTGGGCCGGACGGCCGCCGCGGGACGGCTTCAGGTCCAGCTCCTCCAGCATTCCGTGCCCGATGAGCTCCTTGGTGAGCTGCGTGACGGTGGCGGGGCTGAGATCGAGCCCGCGGGCTATCTCGCTGCGGCTCAGCGGGCCGCCCGTGCCCAGGAGGGCGAGGATTGCCGTTCTGGTGAGGTCGCCGCGGTCCGTGCCTGCCATATGAGAGGACTTTCTTTAGGCATAAAGTTAGTGGTGAAGATACTGAGGCCCGGCCATCCTCCTGTCAAGAGTCCGAAACCTCCCCGAAACCGAAAGCCCGCCGACGGGGAGCGGGACCGGTCAGTCCACCAGGCCGGCGCGGTAGGCGGCGATGGCCACCTGGACCCGGTTGGTGACGCCGAGCTTGTCGAACAGGTGGGAGATGTGGCTTTTGACGGTCGCCTCGCTCATGTGCAGGCTGACCGCGATCTCGGTGTTGGAGCGGCCGAGTCCGACCTCGGTGAGCACCTCACGCTCGCGGCGGGTGAGGGTCTCCAGACGGGCGAGCGCGTCCCGGCGCCGCCGGATCGGCGCGTCGGTGGTGACCCGCTGGATCAGCCGCCGGGTCACCCGCGGGGACAGCATCGAGTCGCCACCATGCGCCAGGCGTACGGCGTGGATCAGGTCGTGCGGCGACGTGTCCTTGAGCAGGAACCCGCAGGCCCCGGCCTCCAGCGCGCTGAAGACGTGCTCGTCGCTGTCGAACGTGGTGAGGATCACGACCGCGGGCGGCCGGGCGAGCCGGCGGATGGCCTCGGTGGCGGCGAGGCCGTCGGACCGCGGCATCCTGATGTCCATCAGGACCACGTCCGGCCCGAGGCGGCGCACGGCGTCGATCGCCTGGTCCCCGTCCTCGGCCTCCCCCACGACCTCCAGGTCGGGCGCGGAGTCGAAGATGAACCGCAGTCCGGCGCGGATCAGCGACTCGTCATCCACCAGCAGCGTCCTGATCATGTGTTTCCCTCGCGGATGCATTCCACGGCAACCGGCCCTCGAGGCGCCAGCCTCCCGCATCGTCGGGCGCGCCGCGTACCGTTCCGCCGATCAGCCGGAACCGTTCGGCCAGGCCCACGAGCCCGGCACCGGCCCCGCTCCCGGCCCCTGCCCCGCTCCCGGCCCCTGCCCCGGCCCCGGCCCCGGCCCCGGACGGACGTGCACCGGGCCGGCGCGATCGCTCGTTGACGACCGTGATCGTGACGCCGTCCTTCGGGCTCCCCGCGACCGAGACGGTGACGGGCGCTCCGGAGGCGTGCTTGTGCGCGTTGGTCAGCCCTTCCTGGACGAGCCGGTAGACGGCCCGGGCCGTCGCCACCGGCAACGCGCCGAGGTCGCTGATGTCGCCGCGCAGCGTGACGGCGTTGCCGGCCGACGCCCAGGACCGCACCAGCCGCCGCAGGTCGGGGCCCCGGTCGTCGTGTCCGGCACGCAGCACGCCCACGATCTTCCGCAGTTCCTCCAGGGACTCCTGCGCGGTGACCCGGATCAGTAACGCCTCCCGCTCGATCCGCGCCGGTTCCGCGCCGGCGTTGACCTCCAGTCCGCCGGCGTGCAACGAGATGAGGGTGATCTTGTGTGCGAGCACGTCGTGCATCTCCCGCGCGATCCGGCCGCGCTCGGCGGCCTTCGCATGTTCGTCGCGCAGGAGCTGTTCGGCCTCGGCGCGCTCCGCGCGTTCCCGCAGCGATCGGGTGAGCTCGCGGCGGGTGGCGGCGTACCCGCCGGTCACCAGCACGGCACCGGTGGCGGCGAGCGCGGGGACCAGCGCGTCCGCGCTGAATTTGCCGTCGTCGACCCACTGCTGCGCGACGAACCCCGCCACGCCGATGCTCGCCAGCGCCGCGAACCGCGGGCCCAACCGCGCCCCGGCGCCGGAGAACAGGCCGATCAGCAGCGGCCCGGGGTTGCCCGACAGCGCGTACGCACCCGCCCCGACCGCGGCGACCGCGGTGGGCCACCGCTCGCGGAACCACACGGAACCCGAGGCGACCAGCCCGGAGACGGCGATGACCGCGCCCAGCAGCGGCGCCCACGGCGTCTTGACCGCCATGACCGTCAGGATCAGGCAGAACGCCACGGCGACCGAGCTGATCGCGTTCGGGCCGAGTGTGATGATCCGTCGTAGCACGCCCCGGTACGACACCATCGATCCAGCGTAGCCAGGGTGGCATCGCGTCACCTCAGACGAGCGTTGGTGTCAGCCGTCCGGAAATCTCCGACTTTAGTGTGATGCAGCCCTAACCGTGATGGCGATGCGGCCGTGGCCACACAGGCCGCACCGTTGATGACCCCGACAAGGTCAGGAGTCACGCCGTGTGGCCGTTCACTCTCCCGCGTCTGCTGCTCGTCGTCGCCCTGGTGCTCGCAGCCGTCTGGCCGCCCATCCCCGCTTCGGCGACGCCGGCGCGCATTCCCGACACCCGTGAGCTCACGGACTTCTTCGACGCCGCGATGGCGAGCGGGCTGCCGGCCAACCACGTGCCGGGCGCGGTGGTCTCGGTGGTGGGCGCCGGAAGGACACTCTTCAGCAAGGGGTACGGCCTGGCCGACCTCGAGCACCGGACGCCGTTCGACCCCGGCACCTCGTTGGTGCGGATCGCCTCGATCACCAAGCTGTTCACCTGGACCGCAGTGATGCAGCAGGTGCAGTCGGGACGGCTGGACCTGCACGCTGACGTGAACCGCTATCTCCCCGCCTTCCGCGTCCCAGCGACGTACCCCCAGCCGATCACGCTGGAGCACTTGATGGACCACACAGCCGGGTTCGAGGACCGCGCCATCGGCGTGGGCGCGCGGCGCAGGGCCGACGTTCCGCCCCTGGGCACGTACCTCGCCGAGAACATGCCGGCGCGGATTCGCCCGCCCGGGGAGGTGTCGGCCTATTCGAACTATGGCGCGGCGCTGGCCGGACACATCGTGGCGCAGGTTAGCGGGCAGCCCTACGACCAGTACGTACAGGAGCACATCCTCGACCCACTCGGCATGCGGCACACCACCGCCGCCGAGCCCGTCCCGGCCCCCTTGGCCGCCGGCCTGGCCCGCAGCTACGCCCACGAAGAAGGGACGTACCAGCGCAAGCCCTTCGTCTTCGACAACCTCCCGCCCGACGGATCGATCAGCGCCACCGCGAACGACATGGCCCGCTTCATGATCGCTCATCTGTCCGGCGGGCCCCTCCTCGACCAGCCCACCGCCCGTCTCATGCACCAGCGGTCCTTCGCCGCCGACCCCCGCATCGACGGGTACGCCCACGGGTTCAAGGAGCAGACCCTCAACGGGCATCGCGTGATCATGCACGACGGCAGCTGGGAAGGCTTCCAGAGCGTGCTGCTGCTCGTGCCCGACGCCGGCCTCGGCCTGTTCGTCTCCACGAACAGCGTCGGCGGCATCGATGCCGTCACACGACTCATTCCCGCCTTCTTCGCCCGTTTCCTCCCCGGCGACCGCGCTGCGCCCTCCGCCCCTCCCGGCAGGACGGGCACGCCCGTAGCGGGCTTCTACAAGCCGGCCCGAACCGTCGAGTCGACCATCGAGAGGGTGCTCACCCTCGCCAACTCCTCCCGGCTGCGGGTCGAGGACGGCGGGAGGATCGCCTTCAAGGGCGCGACATGGCGCCCCTTGGGACCGGGGCTCTACCAGCAGGACGGCGGCTCCCAGCGACTGGCGTTCGTCACGAACGGCGCCGGGGTCACGTACGCGGCCACCGACGGTCCCGCCTACGAGCTCATCCCCTGGTGGGACACCCCTCCGGTCAATCTCGCCATGGTGCTGCTGTTCGCCGTCACCGCCCTGACGGGCGTGCTCGGCCTGCCGCTGGCCGCCGGGGTCCGGCGACTGCGGAAACGCCCCTCGCGGACGCCTCGCGCCTGGCGGGCCGGCCGCCTCCTCTCCGGCCTGGCCGGCGCCGTCGGGCTGGCGTTCGTCGTCATGTTCGCGCTGACGCTGACCGGCGACACCAGCATCCTGTACGGCGTGCCGCCGACGCTCCGGGCCCTGCTGCTGCTTCCCCCGCTGCTCCTCGCCCTCACCGTCGCCGCGATCACCACCACCGTGATCGGCTGGAGGCAGCGGCACGTCGGCGTGCTGGCCCGCGTCCACCAGGTGACCCTCCTGGCCGGGCTGCTGCTCCTCGTCTGGTTCTGCCAGCACTGGAACCTGCTCGGCTGGCGATTCGGCTGACCCACGGGGCCGGCGCCGCTATCGGATCCCGTCGGGGACCTGGAGCTCCGCGCTGCGGTAGAGGCGGTCGACGGCGTCCGGGGCGTCGGCCGCGCAGACGGCCGCCACCTCGTCGATCAGCAGATCGTAGTCGGGGCCGGTCTTGCCCTCGTAGGAGGCGGTCATGCGGCCCCACTCGTCCCAGGGCAGTGTCTCCATCGTCGCCAGCGCGGCCAGGTCGCGGATCGCGTTGCCGCGGATCTCGGCCACGCCCCACGCGTGCGTCGTGCCCAGCACCCCGAACGTGTCCGGGTCCACCGCTCCCTTCCGGTAGAGGGACCAGGCCTCGCCGCCGGTGAGGAACTCGCCCGGCGCCAAGTCCTCGGGCCGCGCGACCGGGTGCCCGTCGATGATCTGGCTGTCGATGCGCACCCAGCGCCCCTCGCCGGCGGACCGGTATTCGGTGATCCAGTGGTCGACGCTCTTTCCTGGGGCAAAGTAGGTGCTGAAGCCCGCCCGCGCCCGGGCCTGGATGCCGCGCAGGCGGAGCAGGGCGACGCTCAGCGCGGCGAAGTGGCGGCAGGTGCCCACCACCCGCAGGTGCGGCGGGCGGGGCACGTCGAGTGGCGCCGGGTCGAGCCGGGTGAGCGCGCGGACGATGGCGCTCGCGGGCCGCAGGTTCTTTTCCGCCATGCGATCCTCGGGGAGCTCCAGCATGGCGGTCTCTCCGGGATGGACGACGAGCCCGCGCACCGCCCGGCAGATCTCCACCGGATCGGACGGCAAGGCCTCGGCCAGCGGTAACTGGTCGGCGTCGAGCGTGGTGAAGATCCCGGGACGCGCGTAGTCGATCGGCATGGCGGCAGCCTAACCAGGCTCACCGACAAGATGCCTGCCGCGCCTGGCCAGGCCGGGTGGGACGGTACCCGGCGACCGGCGCGGCCCGGCCATCGCGGATCAGATCCCCGCGGCGATCTTGAGGAGGGCGACGCCACCGATGATCGCGGCGAACGAGCCGAGCTTGGCGGGGGTGATCTTCTCCTTGTAGATGAGGGCGCCGAGGATGACCGTGCCGATGGAGCCGATGCCGGTCCAGATGGTGTAGCCGACGCCGACGTCCAGCGTCTTGAGCGCCAGGCTCAGGGTGAAGATGCCACCGGCGGCCGACAGCAGCGTGAAGACCGACGGCCAGAGGCGGGTGAAGCCCTTGGTGGCGTTGGTGCCGAGGGCGAAGCCGATCTCGAAGACGATCGCGATGGAGAGGTAGATCCAGGCCATGATGACGTTTCCTTCAGGCGCGAAGTGACAGAGCAGGGTGTTCAGGCCGCGGACGGCTTCTCGGAGGCCAGGCGGTCGGAGAGCTTGAGGCCCAGCACGCCGCCGATGATCAGGACGAAGGCCAGCGCCTTCCAGATGGTGATCTCCTCGCCGAAGATCACGGAGCCGAGCACGACCGTGCCGACCGAGCCGATGCCGGTCCAGATGGTGTAGCCGACGCCGACGTCCAGCGTCTTGAGCGCCAGGCTCAGGAAAAAGATCCCGCCGGCCGCCGCGGCGGCCGTGAGCAGGGACGGCCCCAGCTGGGTGAAGCCCTCGGTGGCGTTGGTGGCCAGGGCGAAGACGACTTCGAAGACGGCCGCTATGAGCAGGTAGATCCAGGCCACAGGGACACTCCTATTTGTATGTATGTGCAAGCTGTTTCCTCGGGAAGGAATGTTGCATGTACATGTATACTTCTGTCAAGCCGGTCCCCGTACGCACGAAGAGGTTCCATGACTCCCGCAGCCCCCGCCCCGGTCCCGGCGCCACCCGTCTCGGACATCGCCGCGACCTGGCAGCGCATCCTCCTCCTGCACGCCCACGTGGAGAGCAAGCTCGCCACCGCGCTGCAGCGACGGCACGGCATCGGCCTGTCCGAGTTCCGCGCGCTCGGCCACCTCGCCGCCTCCCCCACCAACGAGCTGCGCATGCAGGAGCTGGCCGACAAAGTCGGGCTCAACCAGAGCTCGGTGACCCGCCTGGTGTCGCGGCTGAACGCGGCGGACTTCGCCTACCGGGATCTGTGCCCGGACGACAAGCGCGGCGTCTACACGGTCATCACCGAGACGGGCCGGGCCAGATACGCCGAGGCGAACCGCACCTACGAGGAGACGCTGAACGCCGCCTTGGAGGAGGCGGGACAGGCGGACCCGCGACTCGCCGCCGCCCTTGCGGCGCTGGGCGCCGCGCGCTGAGAGAGCGCGTCAGCCCAGCACGTTCTCGTGCAAGGCCCGTAACACGGCGTTGGTGCGGTCGCGGGCGCCGAGTTTGAGGAGGACGGTCGAGACGTGGTTCTTGACCGTGCCCTCGGCGAGGAACAGAGCGCGGGCGATCTCGCGGTTGCTGTAGCCCTCGGCGACCAGCCGGAGCACCTCCAGCTCCCGTTCCGTGAGCGGCTGGATCGGGGCAAGGCCGGTGTCGGCCGGGGGGCGGCGGCGGTGGACGGCGCGGAGGAGGCGGTCGGTGATCGACGGGGAGATCAGGGTGCCGCCGTCGGCCAGGACCCGGATGGCGTGGGTGAGCTGTTCCAGGGTGACGTCCTTGAGGAGATAGCCGCAGGCACCCGCGCGCATCGCGTCGAGGACCAGGGTGTCGTTGTCGAACGTGGTCAGGACGAGGACCGGGGGCGCGTCCGCGGTGCCGTCGTGCAGGGCGGTGAGGGCCCAGATGCCGTCGTGGCGCGGCATGCGCAGGTCGAGGAGGACGACGTCGGGGGTGTGCTCGGCGATGGCGGCCAGCGCCGTCATGCCGTCGTCGGCCTCCCCCACCACCTCGATGTCGTCTGTCAGGTCGAGCAGGCTGCGGATGCCCTGCCGGACGAGAGTCTGGTCGTCGACCACGAGCACGCGGATCATGGCACGGGCATCCGGGCGGTGACGCGGAAGCCGTCGCTGCCGTCGAGCCGTACGTCACCGCCGACCGCGGCGATCCGCTCCGTCAGGCCGCACAGGCCGTTGCCGGGCCTGATCTCGTACGTGCCGCGGCCGTCGTCGACGGAGGTGAGCCGCAGGGTGCGATCCGGAGCGGTCTCGATGCGGATCCGCAGGCGGGTCGCGTCCGCGTGGCGGATGGTGTTGGTGACGATCTCCTGGACGACGCGGGTCAGCGTCATGGTCAGCTCTTCGGTGGTGTGCACGTCCTCGTCGACGTGGACGCTGATGTCGAGGCCGGGGATGTCGTGCACCACGGCGGTCAGGGACTCGCGCAGGTCCGGCGCGTCGGTGCGGAGCCGGCCGACGGTCTGCCGTACGTCGCCGAGCAGGTCCCTGGCCACCCGGTTCGCGCGCTCGATGTGCTCGCGCGCGGCGGGGCCGTCGTGGTGCCGGGCGACCTCCAGTTCGAGGGTGAGCGCCGTGAGCTGGTGGCCGATGAGGTCGTGGAGTTCGCGGGCGATGCGCAGGCGCTCGTGGGCGCGGGTGGAGTCGGCGAGCACGACGCTGGCCGCGCGCAGGTCGACGTGCGCCTCGGCGAGCTCGCGGCGCATCCGCTGCTCCCGGATGATCGCGATCGTGCTCAGCAGCGTCGCCGACTGGATCAGCAGGTAGAGAGTCGCGCCGAGGAGCACCCCGGTCGCGGTGGCCTCGGTGCGGCTCGCGGCCAGGCCGATCACGAGGGTGTTGAGGGCGATCACCACCGGCCCGGCCCACCACGGCAGGACGTACGCGCTCAGAGCCGCGGTGAAGACCAGCAGGATCGGCAGCCATCCGGCACCGGGTGCCGCCAGGACCGTGAGCCAGCTCAGGACCACGGCCGCGCCGTAGGAGATCCGCGCCGGCCACCGACGGCTCTCCACACTGAAGGCGGCGACCAGCAAGGTGGCCAGCAGCCCGGCGAACAGCACGGCCCACAGGGCGCGGGGGATGGCGGTCTCGGTCCCGCCGAGCAACGTCGGCGTCCCCACCGCGACGCACATCAGGAGCACCGCCAGACCCGCCCAGGTGTCCGGCCCGATTCGCCGCATGAAATCACTCTAATCGGGCGGCGGACGGCGCCGGGGGTGCCGAAAGTCATGGGTGCGCGGGCTGACGATCGGCACAGGCTCCGGTGGCCCGCCCGCTCCTAACGTCGGGGACATGCCTGGGACATCACTGGCCGTCGAAGCGGACGGCCTGCACAAGCGCTACCGCTCGAAGGTCGCCGTCGACGAGGTCAGCCTGTCGATCCCCACCGGCGAGATCTTCGGCATCCTCGGACGGAACGGGGCCGGCAAGACGACCACCGTCGAGTTGGTCGCCGGCCTCCGGCGGCCCGACCGGGGCACCGTCCGTGTGCTCGGCCTGGACGCGCGACGCGACCGGGCCCGGCTGCGGCAACTCCTCGGGGTGCAACTGCAGGAGAGCCATCTGCACGCCGCGCTCACGGTCACCGAACTGGTCCGCCTGTACGGGACCTTCTACCGCGACCCGCTGGACTCCGGCGAGCTCATCGAGTCGGTCGGCCTGACCGGCTCCCGCGACGTCCGCTTCCAGAACCTCTCCGGCGGCCAGCAGCAGCGGCTGTCCATCGCGCTGGCCCTGGTGGGGCGGCCCCGGGTGGTGATCCTCGACGAGCTCACGACCGGGCTCGACCCGCAGGCGCGCCGCCAGATGTGGTCGACCGTCGAGCGCCTGCGTGACGGCGGCGTGACCGTGCTGCTCGTCAGCCACGCGATGGAGGAGGTCGAGCGGCTGTGCGACCGGGTCGCGCTGCTCGACGCGGGGCGGGTCGTCGCCCTGGACTCGCCCTCGGGGCTCGTCCGCCGGGCCGGGTTCGCCCAGCGGGTCACCTTCGTGGCGGCGGAGCCCGTACCGGAGGGGCTGCTGGAAGGGTTGGACGAGGTCGAGCGGGTGCGCGCCGACGGCGGCCGGGTCGTGGTCGAGGGCCGCGGCGACCTGCTCCAGGCCGTGAGCGTGGCGCTCGTACGGGCCGGCGTCGTGGTGACCGAGACGCGGGGCGAGCGCGCGAGCCTGGACGACGCCTTCGTCGCCCTGACCGGACGCCGCCTGGACAACGACCGCCACGACGACGACCGCGACGACGACGGGCGCATCGACGACGGGCGGCAGGACGACGAGAAGGAGGCGCTTCGATGACGGACATCGCCGTGCACCGCCCCGGGCTCCGGTCCTGGGCTGCGATGCTGACCTGCGAGCTGAAGATGGTCGTCCGCGACACCGCCGGGCTGATCGTGCCGATCGGCCTGCCCATGCTCATCCTGGTGATGAACGCGTCGGCGGCCGGCAATGAGGTCGTCGCGAACGGCCGGACGGCGCTCGACGTCCACGTGCTGCCGCTGGTGTTCACGATGGTGGTGGCCACGACCGGCATCGTGAACATGCCGTCCTTCCTGGCCTACTACCGCCGCAGCGGGATCCTGCGGCGGCTCGCGGTGACACCGGCCTCGCCCGCGATGGTCCTCGTCGCGCAGGTGACCGTGGGCGTGCTGCAGACGGGCCTGGGCATCGCGGCCGCGTGGCTCCTGGCGATGGTGGCGTTCGGGGCGAAGCCGCCGGTGAACGCCGGCGCGGCGATCGGCGTCCTCGCGCTGTCCACGGCCACGATGTACGCCGTCGGGATGATCGTCGCCGCGCTCGCGCCCACCCCGAACTCCGCCGTGGCGATCGGCCTGGCGCTGTTCTTCGCGCTCGGCGCCCTCGGCGGCATGTTCGGCGGCCGCGGCAGCCTTCCCGACGTGGTCGCGTCGGTGGGCGCCTGGCTGCCGTTCGGCGCCTCGGTCCAGGCCATGTCGGCCACCTGGGTGGGCGCGCCCGTGCCACCCGCCCACCTGATCGGCCTGGTCGTGAGCCTGCTGCTCGGCGGTGTCGTCGCGGCCGCCTGTTTCCGCTGGGACTAGCCGGGGGGCCGGCCGGACACGACCAGCCGGCCGCCGGTCGTCGGCACGCGCCGCAGGCGGCGCTACCGGCGCGCTATCGCCGGGCTAACCGGCCGGAAGAGCATCTGGGGTCATGGTTCACGTGCTGGTGGCGAGCCAAGCCCTGCTCGCCACGGTCTTCGTCGTCTCCGCGTACTCGAAACTGCGCAGCCGTGCCGCACTACGGTCTTTCGCCGCCACCCTGCGATCGCTGCCCGGCCCGGCCCGGTTCCCGGCCGCCGGGGCGACGGCGGCCATGGAGGTCGTCGCCGCGGCGACCTTGATCGTGTTTCCCCCTGTGGGGCTGGCCGCCGGCGGGGTGCTGCTGATCGCGTTCTCCACGTGGATCGCTGTTTCCCTTCGCCGGGGGCAGCGCGAGGCATGCCAGTGCTTCGGCGCGTCCGTGACCCCGCTCGGCCCGGTGCATCTGGTCCGCAACGGGCTTCTGCTGCTCGTTGTCGCGCTGGGTTCGGTGGCGCTGATGTCTCCCGGCGGCCCGGCAACCGTGGCCGGCCTCGCCCTGGCGGTGCCGGTCGGGCTGGTCGGCGCCATTCTCCTGATCGTCTTTGACGACATCGCCGATTTGTTCATGGAAGCTTCGGGGAGTGCGTGATGCCGTATCTGATCGTTGCCGTCGTCCTGGTCGGCGTGCTGTGCCTGCTGAACCTCCTGCTGACGGTCGGAGTGATCCGCCGGCTGCGGAAGCAGGCCGCGTCAGCGGCATCCCTGCCTCCCATGGAGGACGGGCTCGCCGTCGGGGAGGAGATCCCGGAGTTCGCCGCCACGACCACCGATGGCGAGCCGATCTCCGATGAGCTGATCGACGGGCCCGCCCTGATCGGCTTCTTCTCCCCGTCCTGCGAGCCCTGCAGGGAACTGATGCCGCGCTTCATCGAGCACGCCCGCCGTACCCCGGCCGCCGTGCTCGCCGTCGTCGTCACCGACAGCGACAGCGACCAGGAGGCCGTCGCCGACGTCGAACGCCTCGCCGAGGTGGCACGGGTCGTGGTCGAGGCACCTCATGGCGCCATTCAGGGCGCCTTCCAGGTCGCCGGCTATCCGACCGTCTTCGAGATCGGTGCGGACCGCAGGGTCGCCGACAACAATCCCGTGTTGCCCGCCACGGTCCGCGCATGATCGGAACGGCGAGGTCCGCCGCGGGGGTCGCCCTGCGCGCGGCCCCGGGGCTGATGGCGGTCTATGTCCTGGTGATGATCGTTGAGGCGATCGCGCCGATCGCGGTGGCGTGGCTGACCAAGCTGGTGGTCGACTCCCTGGCGGGACAGGGATCGGCGGCCGAGCTGAGCACCCTCGCGGTGGGGCTGGCCGCCGCGGGCATCCTGCTGACGGTGCTGCCCCAGCTCATGCAGTACCTCAACAGCGAGATGGGCAGGCGGTTCACCACCCAGACCACCACCCAGCTGTTCTCCGCGACGCTGCGGTTCGCCGGGCTGCGACGGTTCGAGGACCCCAGCTTCCACGACCAGCTGCGGTTGGCGAAGAACAGCCTGTCGACGGGACAGGAGGTCGTCACCGGATGCCTGGCGGTGGCGAGCGCGGTGATCACGCTGGCCGGAATGGTCGGCTCCCTCCTGATGGTCAGTCCGGTCCTCACGGGGATCGTCCTGGCGACCGGGGTTCCCGCGCTGGTGGCGCAGTTGCGGCTGTCGCATCGTCGCGCGGCGATGATGTGGGACATCGGCCCGGGCGAACGACGCCAGATGTTCTACGGCGACCTGCTCACCACGATCGCGGCGGCGAAGGAGATCCGGCTGTTCAACAGCGGCCGCTTCCTGCGAGGCCGCATGATGACCGAGTTGCGCACGTCCAACGCCGCACGCCGCCGGATGGACCTCAAGGAACTGTCCGTCGAGGGCCTGCTGACGCTGCTGGGCTCCGTGGTCGCGGGCGGCGGGCTGATCTGGGCCGTCATCTCCGCCGGCTCCGGCGCGTTGAGCATCGGCGACGTGTCCCTGCTGATCGCCGCCATCGCCGCGGTCCAGGCCGCCCTCAACGGGCTGATCATCGGTATCGCCACTCTCCACCAGGATCTGCTCATGTTCGGCCATTACGTGGCCGTGACCTCGGCCGAACCCGACCTGCCCATCCCCGCCGAGCCCGCGCCCCTGCCCCGGCTGCGCCACGGCATCCAGCTGACCAACGTGTGGTTCCGCTACAGCGAGGATCATCCCTGGATCCTGCGCGGCCTGAACCTGTTCGTCCCGGCCGCCGCGTCGGTCGCCGTCGTCGGCCTGAACGGGGCCGGCAAGTCCACCCTCGTCAAGCTCCTGTGCCGGTTCTACGACCCGCAGCACGGCAGCATCACGTGGGACGGCGTCGACATCCGTGACGTGCACCCCGATGATCTGCGGCACCGCATCAGCGGGGTGTTCCAGGACCACATGGCCTACGACATGTCCGCGGCCGACAACGTCTCCATCGGCTTCGTCCCCGCCCGCGAGGACGAAACCCGCATCCGCGGGGCCGCTCACGAGGCCGGGATCGACGACAAGCTCTCCTCCCTTCCTCGCGGGTACGACACCTTGCTCACGCGGACGTTCTTTAGCGAGGACGACAAGGACGACCCCGACACCGGTGTCGTGCTCAGCGGCGGGCAATGGCAGCGCACGGCCCTGGCCCGCGCGATGTTCCGCGGCCACCGCGACCTCGTGATCCTCGACGAGCCCTCCGCCGGGCTCGACCCCGAGGCCGAGGCCGACGTGCACTCCCGGACCCGGCGCCGCCGCCACGGCGCCACCAGCCTGCTCATCTCTCACCGGCTCAACACCGTGCGCGACGCCGACCTCATCATCGTTCTGGAGGACGGCGCCATCCGGGAAGCCGGAAGGCACGACGCCCTCATGGCCGCCCGCGGCCCCTACGCACGGCTCTTCAACCTCCAGGCGACCGGGTACCGCGAGCCGGAAGAGGCGGTGGCCCTGTGAGGTGGGTGCTGCTCGCCGCGAGCTGCGCGCTGGCCCTGTTGATCGTGCGGCTGCGCGCGACGTATTCCGTGATCCGGGTCGACGGCGACAGCATGGCCCCCACGTTGACCGACGGAGACCGGCTGCTGGCCCGGCGCGTGACCGCGTCGGCTCTCCGACGCGGTCAGATCGCGGTGGTCCGCGCACCACGATTCGTCGGCGTGACCTTCCTCGTCAAGCGGATCGCCGGATTGCCGGGCGATCCTGTTCCGCCCTCGGTGGCACCGGTGGTGGCCGAAGATCGTGTCCCCGTCGGCAATGTCGTCCTGCTCGGCGACAACAGCGAGGGCAGCTACGACTCGCGGGACCACGGCTACTTTCCGCTCGCCGACATTCATGCCATCACTCGCCGAAGGCTGTCCCCTGGATATGCGGGGCTGTCAGTAAAGGAGACGGCACAGATCAACTGACCGAGTTTCCGAGACCGTGAACGAAGAAATGGAAGAACAGCGTGAAGATCATAACCGGGCTCGCGGACGTCGCCCTGTCCCTGGTCCTGCCCGAGGACTCTGCCGGCGCCGTCATCAAGTGCTACAACCGACCCATTGGCGGCTACTGGTGGGGGCGGTGCTATTACAACCCCGCCTGCGGCAGCAGGTCGATGAAGGACAAGTACGCGTGCAACTGGGGGCCGGGCAGCACCTTCGGGGTGCGGACCACTCTCGAGCGCAGATGTTGCTAGCCGCGTAGCGACCACACCGGGGCCGGACAGTTCCCTTCAACAGGAGCTTGTCCGGCCCTTTCATGTGCGCAGCTCCTGTACGCCGCCTGCCATACCTGGAACATACCGGCGATCAGCACAATGTCGATCGGAGGTGCACGATGTTCCAACTGTTGGGACGCTTGGCGGTGGTCGACGGCGGGGGCCGCGCGATCAACGTCCGAGCCGCGAAGCAGCAGGCGATCCTCGCCGTTCTCATGCTGCGTCCGGGCGGAGTGGTCAGCGTGGATCGGCTGATGACGGAGCTCTGGCCGGACGAGCCGCCGGCGACGGCGAGAGCGAGTCTGCAGACGTACGTCTACCGCCTGCGACGCACTCTGGCGCCGCTGGCCGCCCACGGCGTCGACCTGACCACTCTCGGGAACGGCTACACCCTGGTCGTCCCGGACCGGGCGGTGGACATCAGGGCCTTCGAGCAGCGCTTCACCCGGGGATCGCAGGCGCTGACCGCGGGCAGTCCGGCGATGGCGGCCGGGCTGCTGCGGGAGGCGCTGGACATGTGGCACGGCCCGCTGGCGCCGGAGATCGACGTCGAAACCGTCCGCTGCGAGCGCCGCCGCCTGGACGCGATGCACCTGACCGCATCCGAGCTCTGGGTGGAGGCCGAACTGCGGCTCGGCCTCCACACCGGGGTCATCCCGGAGCTGGAGCGCCTCGTCGAGGCCCACCCCTTCCGCGAATCCCTGTGGGAGATGCTGCTGCGTGCCCTGGCCGGGCGCGGCCGCCGGGCCGAAGCGCTCGCCGCCTACCGGCGCATGCGTGACATCCTCAGCACGGAGCTCGGCATCGAGCCGGCCGACCACCTACGCCGGCAGCATCAGGAGATACTCCGAGGCGCGTCGCTCTAGCAAAGAAAGTGCCCTCTGGCCGGCGCCGGCCAGAGGGCTATCCCTTTACCTACCTAGGCGCACTGCTTTTTCCAGTAGGGCGAGCAGTCGCTCCTCCAGCACTTGAAGTAGGCACAACAAATGCTGCCGGTGCAGGTTGTGTGGTCGAGAATGCAACGTGCGGTGCACGCGGCCTGCGCATCGCCGGCCGGTACGACGAAGGCGACGATCCGGTCCGCCAAGGCAGTGATGGATTTCACGTGTCTCACCTTCTCTCCGCCCGGTTATTCGCACATGGTGACCGTGCGATAGGTGCAGTCCCTGTTGTAGCACCGCATCTTGTAGCACCCGGTGTTCGGGTCGTAGCTGATCTGCACGCACCTCGGGACGCACGCGGCGTCAGCCTTGACCGTGGGAATCAACCGGTCGATGAGCTTGTCCAGCATTCTGTTTCACCTCCCTTCCTGTCTCGGGGTTCAGTGGGCGCGGATTTCACGGGGAGTTGTCTCGTGATATCCGCGGGCTTGTAGACGGAAGAGACGGGCGTAGGTGCCGTCCACCGCCATGAGTTCGTCGTGGCTCCCCCGCTCGGCGACGACCCCGTCCTTCAGGACGACGATCAGGTCGGCGTCCCGCACCGTGTTCAGCCGGTGGGAGATGAGCAGGCTCGTCTGGCCGGAGCGGTGGTGGCGCATCCGGGCGTGCACGTCGGCCTCGGCTTCGGGGTCGAGACCCGAGCTCGGCTCGTCGAGGATCATCAGGTCCCGTCCGTCGCGGAGGAAGGCTCTGGCCAGGGCGGTTCGCTGCCACTGGCCGCCGGAGAGCACGACGCCGGTCGAGGAGTCCTCGCGGTCCTCCTCGCTGGTGAACATCCGGGTGAGCAGCGTGTCGTAGCCGCGGGGAAGGAACGCCAGCAGCTCGTCCACCCCGGCCCTCCGCGCGGCGGCGCGGATCCGGTCCAGGTCGTCACGGGCACCGACGTCTCCCACGCCGATGTTGTCGCGGGCGGAGAAGTCGTAGGCCATGTGGTCCTGGAAGACGCCGCTGATCCGCTCCCGCAGCGCCTCCGGCCGGACCTCGCGCAGGTCGGCCCCGTCCCAGAGGATCGCTCCCCGGCTCGGGTCGTAGAACCGGCAGAGCAGCTTGACCAGCGTGCTCTTGCCCGCGCCGTTGAGCCCGACCAGTGCCACGGCCGCGCCGTACGGGACGAGCAGGTCGACGCCGCGCAGGATCCAGGGATGGTCGTCGCTGTACCGGAACCACACGTCGCGCAGTTCGATCCCCCGGCGCAGCGGCGGCAGCGGCGCGGGGCCGGGCGGCACGACGAGGTCGGGCTCGACCCTGACCACCGCCACGTAGTGGCCGAAGAGCCGCAGGTTGTGATCGGTGATCGCGATGCCGTTGACCAGGGTGTCGAGCCCGCCCTGGACGGCGACGACGGCGACGGTGAACATCGACACGTCCCCGACGGTGAGCGTGCCGGTCCGGGCCGCGGCGATGGCCCAGACGAGCCCGCCACCGGCCACCACGGCGGACAGCAGGGCGAGCGCCCCCTCCGCCGACAGCTCCTTGCGGTCCATCCGCCGCTTGGCCGCCTGAGCCGTCGACAGCTCCGCCATGAGGCGGCCGCGCAGGAATCCGCCCAGGTTGAAGAGCCTGATCTCCTTGGCCGCCTCGATCGTGCCGAGCAGGGTGCTGTAGAAGAGCTGCCGTCGTTCCGCGGGGCCGATCTCCCACATCATGGTCGTGCGCCGGCGGGACAGCTTCAGCTGCGCGATGAGTGCCGGCACGGCGGCGCACAGCACGATCAGCGTCATGGCCGGGCTGATCACCAGCATGGACCCGACGAAGCCGATCACGGTGACAGCGGAGCGAACCAGGCCGAATGCCTCGGTGACGATGCTGTCCGCCCTGGACGTCCCCTCCTGGGCCAGGCGCAGCCGGTCGAGGAAGCGGGGATCCTCGAAGGGCCGGAGCCCGGGAAATCGTGCCGTGGCCGCGAAGAGCCGGTCCGTCGTGGTGGCCGCCATGGCGCGGCCGATCTCGCTGCCGAGGTACCGCGAGGCGTGCGGCAGGATCGCGGCGGCGACACCGGTACCGGCCAGCCCGGCGGCCAGGCCCAGCAGCTCCGGCAGGGAGGCCGTCCCGGTGAGGCCGTCGATGACCAGCTTGGTCAGCCAGGCCACCGCGACCGGCGTCGTGGCCGTGCCCAGCAGGGTGAGCGCGTACCCGATCATGGGACCGGCGGCGCCGCTCCAGCAGATGGCCGCCGCCGCACGCGCGGAAGCGGTCAGGCGCACCCCGTCAACGGCCATGCTGCCGCTCCAGCTTCCTGACGGTGACGGCTTGGAGGTCGCCGGCGTGGAAGAAGCCGTGCTCGCGGGAGTCGAAGCTGACCTCGGTGTTGTCACCGATCAGGACGAACCTGCCGGCCGGGACGACGTCGTCGGCGACGACCCTCCGTACCCGCTCCGGGACCGGATCGCCGGGCAGGGCGGCGACACGTTTGATCAGGAAGTCGCCGCCGATCGGGTGCGGGCTCGAGACGACGGCGATCTGCCCCTTGCGCAGCGTCGCCAGGTCCGTGCGCCGGGCCAGCAGCCGGTCCCCATGGGTCAGCGCCGGGGCCATGCTGTCGCCGCTGACGCGGATCACCAGGTACGTCGCGCGCAGCCGTACGGCCAGCAGGGCCAGACCCGCGAGCCCGCCCGCCGCCGCGAGGAACGCCGGCCTCACGACGCCTTGACCTCGGCGGGCAGGGTGTGCGGCAGGGTGTGCGGCATGGTGTGGCCGCCGCTGACGACCGTGTCCCCGGCGTCGATCGTGACGACCGTCGGGTACGCGTCGACCTTGGGCGCGAACGGGCGCAGGTCCGCGCGGCTGCGCGGCCTGGCGAACGCGGCATCGGCGAGCACTGCCCCGACAGGGACGCGGCACGCGACGATCAGGAGATCCACGTCCTGGATATTTCGTGATCCCGCTAGCCCTGCCCTCGCGCGCCGCTAGCCCGGCCGGGTCAGGGGTCGCCCACGCGGAGGGCGGCGTCGAGGTTGCGGCGGCGGCTCATGGCCGTGTGCACGTACGCCCCGAGCACGGCGCACAGGCCCAGCCCGGATGCCAGCGCCACGGGCGCGAGCAGGCCCGGCGTGTGATCGGCCACGGGCAGGCCACCGGCGAATGCGGACATGTCCACACCTGGCCCGAGCGCGGCCGGCAGGCCCATGCCCAGGGCCATGCCCACCGGCGCCGTGACGAGGACGACGGGCAGCAGCTCCAGCAGGGTCAGCCGCCGGGCCTGCCGGTCGGACAGCCCGAGCGTACGCAGGAGCGAGACCGCCCTGGCCCGCCCGTCCGCCCCGGCGGCCAGCGACAGGACGATCGCGACCAGTGCGTACGCACCCAGCGCCACCATCACCACGACCATCGTCGTGCGGACCGTTCCGGTGAGCGGGTCTGCCCGGATGGCCGCCAGCGCCGCCTCCTGCGTCTCGACGGTGGCCGACGGGACCAGCCGCGCCAGCTCGGCGGGCGGGATGTCGCCCTTGATGAGCAACGTGTTGGCCGCGGGCCAGGGCAACACCTCCCGCGGCACGAGGAGGAACTGCCCGCTGGAGTAGAACCCGGGCACCGCGTCGATCACGCCCTGGGCGGTGAGCCGTACCGGTGACAACCACCTGATCTCGAAGGCACCCCGGCTGCCCAGCGCGGGCGAGACCAGCGCGGACGTGCCTCCGGACAGCGCGGGCAGGCTGATGGGCGCGTCCTCGTTGACCCGCCGCCACTGCGCTAGGTCCACGGCGACGGCGTACGGCCACTCCCCCGTGGCCCCGATCTGCACCCGGCCCGTCAGTGCGAGCGCCACCTTCTCGACGCCGGGGGTTCGGCGGACCCGCTCGATGGCGTCGGGCGGGATGTTCGCGACCGACGTCAGCTTGATCGGCGCACCCACCTTCTGCCAGGACGCCAGCCGCTGCGTGGTGGTGATCCCGTCGTGGACCACCGCGGCGAACACCGACAGGCTCAGCGCGGGCAGCAGGATCAGCACCGGCAGCGCGCCCACGGACCGCTCCCTGGCAGCCCTGGTCAGCCCCAGGAACGGCACGGCCGCCCGCCGCCGAGCGGCCAGCCGGACGAGCAGCCGCAGCGGGTACGGGTAGCACCGCAGGGTGATCAGCGCGGCCGCGAGCGTCAGCGCGACCGGGATCAGCAGCAGGAACGGATCCTGCTGCGCGGTGCCGGACGGCCCCCGGGCCCGCAGCAGGTACGCCCCCGCCGACGCGAGCACGACGACCAGCGCCTCCACCGTCACCCGCCGCGCGGACGGCCGGACGGTGACCAGATCGGCACGGCGCTCCCGCAGCGGCGTGCGATGCGCGAGCACCAGGCGCACCACGGCGGAGGCCACGGCGATGACGACCACGACCGCCGGTCCGAGGTGCACGATCGGCAGCACGGGCCCCGGCAGGAGGAACGACAGGGCGTACCCGGCAAGGGCCGCGGGCCCCACCGTGAGCGCGGTCAGCGCGGCCCCGGCCGCCACCACCTGCCACAGCGCGGCGCCGCGCGCCCGTGCCAGGGCCAGCGTGCGCTCCATCCGGTCGGTCAGCAGCCGCCCGGCCAGCGCGATCACGCCGAGCGCGACCGCGAACAGGCCGCCGAGCACCAGGTACATGACGGTCTGCGCGGCGGACAGCACGGCCAGGAAACCGGCGAGCAACTGGGGCAGCCCGGTGACCATGCGGTAGCCGGTGGTGCCCGTCCCCTGGACGTCCACCTGCCGCTGGAACTCGGCGACCGCGGCTTCGACGTCCGGCACCTCCAGGGCGCTCGCGGCCCGCCCGTCGAGGGGGAGGACCCAGCGGTAGGTCAGGGTACGGGCCTTGTTGGTCAGCGCGCTCAGCCCGTCGTCCGACATCAGCGTCGTGGTGTGGAGCTCCTCCGGCCCGTCCGTCGGCACGACCCTGGTGACGTGCAGGACGTCGGCGTCGTGGCTCCAGGAGCGGTCGGCCGGGTCCTTGGCCCGGAAGACGCCGACGATCTTGGCGGCCGTGTGCACGCTCTCGCCGAGCATCCTGGTCTGGCCGACGCGCAGCCCCATCCGGGCCACGGCCTCCTCCACGACGCCCACCTCGATGACCGGGATCGTCGCCCCCCGGTACCGCATGGTGGACGGCTCGCCGGGCGCGCGGCCCCGCACCCAGTCCACGCGCCGGGCGGCGTCGGACAGCCAGCCGAGGTTGACGAAGGTCCGGGTCCCGCTCGTCCCGCCGGCGGGCGTGCGGTAAGTCTTGGCGCTGAGGTGGCCGCCGGGCCCGATCAGGGGCCGCAGCGCCGCCGGGATGAGCCGGCGCCAGTGGAGGTCGCCGCTCTCGAACTCCGCGCGTGAGTGCAGCTCACCGGCGGGCAGGGCCGGAGCCCCGGCGACGGTCAGGTCGGTCCGCACCGCCACGGCCTCGGTCAGCGACCGGCGCAGCGCGTCGTCGAACGACGCCTGCATCGTCCTGGGAAGCCCGGCGACGAGCAGGCAGGCGACCGCTGTCAGCACGACGAGCAGCGCCGACGTACCCGCGTGCGCCCGGACGCCCAGGGGGATTCTCACCGTTCCTCCATGGTCTGCCCCCGCCACATGCGCCGGGCCAGCCCGGCGACGATCGCGACCAGCACCGCCGTCACCAGGGCCAGCATCGCGGCAACGGCCGCCCACGGGAGGTGGAACAGCACGCCGGGCGTGACCGCCGACGCCTGCCCGGTCAGTACGACCCGCGGGACCACCAGGTTCCCGACCACCACGGCGAGCCCGGTGCCGGACGCGAGCGACAGCCCGATGACGAACGCCTGCTCCGTGGCCAGCATCCCGAACACCTGGCGGGAGCCGGCGCCCAGCGCCCGCAGCACGGCGAACTCGGCCCGCCGCTCCCGCGCCGCGACCACGGCGTTCACCAGGAACCCGAGCACCGCGAACCCCAGCGCCGCGGCGAACCCCAGCGTCAGCCCGCCCTGCAGCGCGGCGGCCAGCGGATCGTCGCGCAGCTCGGCCGCCAGCTCCCGCCGGTCCACCGTGGTCACGTCCCATTGGGGGTTGCGGCGGAGGATCTCCCGCGCGGGCGCGGAGTCGGCGGTGGCGAGCCACCATTCGGTGGCGGGCCGGGACGGCTGCGCCGCGGCCAGCTCGTGCGCCTGCAGCGTCTCCCAGTCGGCGAGCACGGCCTGCTGGTCCGGGGCGCTCGTGGGCATGCTCGTCACGATGCCCACCACCTCGATCCGCAGGGCCCGGCCGGCGAAGCGGACGGACCCGCCCTGCCCGACGTCCAGCTCGAGAGCGGCGGCCAGGCCGGAGGTGACCACCACGGGCAGCGGCCGGTGCTCCCGCGACGGCCCGAAGGCGATCACGCCACGCGGATGAGCGACGGCCCCGGCCACCGGCACGTCCCGGCCGTCCGCGCTCAGCCCGGTCAACCTCAGGTCGGTCGACCTCAGCCCGGGCTGCTCGCCCGCCACGAGGCCGCGTACCGACAGCGGATAGGCGATCGTGCCGGCCCGTCCGGCCAGCGGCGCCAGATCGAGCCCGATCCGGTTGCCGCCCTCCCGCAGCTCGCCGAGCGGCAGGTCGCGCCACACGCCCAGCGCGTCGGACAGCACCAGCCGGGCCGGCACGGCGGCGGGTGAATCGGCCCGCACGGTGAGGGCACGCGGCCGTCCGGGCAGCTCCAGCCGGCCCGCCCGGTCGCCGGCGAGGGCCACGGACAGCTGCGCGACCGTCCGCGCCGACAGGTCGGGGCGCAGGCGGAACAGCTCGCCGAACCGGCTCGCGTCCAGGGCGAGAAGCAGCGCGCTCTCGCCGCCCACCTCGGTCGGTGCCCGGAAGGCGGGCGAGGCGGCGGTGACGCCGGGCAGCGCCGTGAACGCCGTGCCGCGGCCGAGCACCCCCAGCTCGGGCCCCTCGGACGGCCCCGACAGGCGCAGGTCGGCCGCCGCCTGGTGATCGGCCTGATCGCGTTGCGAGGCCTGCCAGGTGGAGGTGGTGGCCATGGAGACGACGCCGATCGCGATGGCCAGGGTCAGCAGCAGCGCGGGGCCGGCGTACTTGAGCGGCCGCCTGCTGACCTGCCAGGCGCCCAGCGCGGGGGCGAGGGTGGGCCGGCGCGAGGTCAGCCGCTCGGCCATCCGCGACACGCGCGGCACCAGCCGCAGCCCCAGCAAGCCGCCCGCGAGCAGGGCCAGGGCCGGGCCGGAGATGATCAGCGGGTCGATGCCGAGCCCGCCCGCCGCCGTCGCGGTGACCGGCGCGCCGTAGCGCTGGAGCTGCCAGATCGCCAGTACGGCCACCGCCAGCAGCGCCAGGTCCGCGCCCGCCCCCTGGACCAGGCCGCGCCGGCCGCCACGGCCGCGCGCCGACTGCTCCTCCACGTACGTGCGCCGCGCGCCCGCCACGGCCGGCAGCGCCAGCAGGACGGCCGCGGCCAGCGCCACCCCGAACGAGACCAGGAACGTCCCCACGTCCGTCACCGGCGCCAGCCGCACCCCCGAGGACCTGATCCAGGGCAGCAGGCTGATCAGAGCGAGCACCGGCGGCCCCAGGAACGGCGCCACGACCGCGCACGGGACCGCGACCAGCAGCGCCTCGCCGCCCGCCAGCGCCGCCAGCCGAGCCGTGCCCGCGCCGCGCGAGCGCAGCAGCGCCATCTCCATGCGGCGGTGGTCGGCCAGCAGCCGAGCGGTGAGCATCAGCGCGTACCCGGCCAGCACCAGCAGTTGCAGCACCGGGATCAGCATGGTGGAGCGGGCCACCAGGGACGCGGTGTCGAGCTGGGTGAGGAGCTCGGGCAGGTCGCCGGCGGTCAGGCAGGTCGCGCAGCCGGCCGCCGACAGCCGTTCGCCCACCCGGCCGGCGGCCTCCGCCAGCGGGCGCAGCCGCTCGGGCGTCAGCGCGCCGAGATCCGGCTCGGCCGCCCACACGGCCCTGACGCTGGTGGCGAAGCGCGCGACGAACGTCTCCTGCGCCACCATCAGGGGCCCGTACGTGGTGTACTCGCCGCGCTCCATGCCCCGGCTCAGCAACTCCTCACCGGCCCACCGCTCGCCCACGGGGTCGTCGAGCCGGAAGACGCCGACGACGCGGACCCGGACCGGGCGCCCGTCGAGCCGGGCCTTCGTGACGAACTCCCCGCCGAGCTCGAACCCGGTGGCCGCGGCCGCCGACTCCGAGATCGCCGCCTCCACGGCCTGCCCGCCGGTCCGCGGCCACCTGCCCTCGACCGGCCGGGCGTGCCGGTCGAGCCCGTCGTGGCTGCCGAACCGCAGCAGCTCGGGCAGCTCCTTGCCGTCCTGCCCCGGCATGACGTACGAGTCCGAACGCAGGCTGGTGGTGACGGCCGGCGGCGCTCCATAGGTGGCGGCGAGCTCGTCGCGCACCATCCGGTCGTACCGCGGGAAGGTCGTGGCGTCGACCTGGGCGCTGATGGTGGTGGTCGTCTGGCGGTACGAGGCCGTCTCCATCGCCCTGCGCACCCCCGCGCCGGCGATGGCGGAGGCGTACATCGTCAGCGCCACCAGCGTGGTCGTCGCCAGCAGGATCGACCCGAACGCGGCCAGGAGGAGCAACGGCTCGTCAAGGGCCCGCTTGACGACCAGCGGCACCCGCATTCCTTCCCTCCTTCCCCCGCTGATTAGACCTTCGGCGGCGGGCAGGATCGCGGCAAGGGCGGTGACGCACCTGATACGCGCATGTGATCACCGGTGGCCGATGACTAAGCGCATAGTCAGCCCTAGAATGTGAGTACCAAGACTCGCGGCGGGCCACCGATCATCGTGGCCGGCATGTCCGGTGGGCAGCGCGGGCGGCATCGAGACCACGCACTCGGAGTCGGAGGGGGCGAGGATCGCGGATGGCCCGACGGCAGGCCCGATTCACCGCGCAGGACCTGGCGGACGATTCCCGGCTGCGGGACCACTCTCCCGATCTGTGGAGAGAGGACCTGGGGGAGGTGCAGCGCCGGCTGCTGTCGTCGGCGGTCCGCTGCTTCGCCGCGAACGGATTCCACGCCACGACCACGCGCGACATCGCCGAGTGCGTCGGGCTCAGCCCGGCCGCCCTCTACGTCCACTTCCCGTCGAAGGAACTGGTCCTGTTCGAGATCATCCGGGCCGGCCATGAGCGGGTGCTGGCGCATGTCCGCGATCCGTCCATCCTGGCCCTGGACGGTTCGGCGGAGCGGCTGCGCGCCATCGTCTCGGCGTACACCGTGTGGCACGCCCGCCACCACGTGACCGCGCGGGTCTGCCAGATGGAGCTGAACGGTCTCACGCCCGAGCACTACGGCGAGATCGTGGAGCTGCGCCACCAGACCAACGGGTACTTCAGGGGCGCGGTCGCGCGCGGGGTGGCCGACGGGGCGTTCGCGAAGGTCGACGTCAAGCGGGTCACGCGCGCGATGTTGTCGCTGACCATCGACCTGGTCCGCTGGTACCGGCTCGACGGTCCCGACTCCCCCGAGCAGCTCGGCGAGTTCTACGCCGACCTCGCGCTGAAGCTGCTCGCCCCCGTCTAGGACGCGGCGGGCGGGCAGTCCGAGCCCCGTCACCGGTTGACAAGCGACCGCTCACAGCCTGACTATGCGCTTAGTAACCTCGGCGGACTCCGATCAGACCCCTGCCCGTTGTGCTCTGGAGGCCCCATTGCATGCCCTGACGCAGGACCTGACCACCACTTCATGCGGACGGCCTGCCGTTCCTCGTCCGCATGCGTGACCATGCCGTGCCCGCGCCCCGAACCGCAGGAGCGCCGACCCACCGCACATGGACGGATGCACCGATGACCGTGCGATCACCCCTCACATCGTGCAACGTCTTCCTCGATCTGCTGGCCCGCGAGGCCGCGCCCGTCGAGTTCGAGGAGCCGGTGGTCTCGGCCCGCGCGGCGGGCGCGGCGCCCGAGACGCTGGCGCAGCTGGAGGCCGCCAAGCTCGCGGCGCTGCGGGTGAGCGCCGGCATGCGGCGGCAGGCCCGCCGCGAGGCCGAGCTGACCGCGCTGTTCGACCTGGCCGGCGACCTGGCCGCGCTCCGCGACCTGGACGCGATCCTGGAGGCGGTCGTGCGCCGGGCCCGGCGGCTGCTGAACGCCGACATCGCGTACGTGACGCTGAACGACGACGAGCGCGGCGAGACCCGCATGCGGATGACCGACGGATCGATCTCGGCGGCCTTCCGGCGGCTGCGGATCCCGCTGGGCGACGGGCTGGGCGGGCTGGTGGCGCAGACGGCGATGCCGTACAGCACCGACCACTACGCGGCGGACCCGCAGTTCCGGCACCGCGCCCACATCGACGCGGCGGTGGCCGAGGAGGCGCTGGTGTCGATCCTGGGCGTGCCGATGCGGCTGGGCAGCCGGGTGATCGGCGTGCTGTACGCGGCCAACCGCAGCGAGCGGCCGTTCGCCCCGGAGAAGGCGGTGCTGCTGGGCTCGCTGGCGGCGCACGCGGCCCTGGCCGTCGACAACGCGCGGCTGCTGGCTCGGACCCGCACGGCGCTGGAGGAACTGGACGCGGTCAACGGGCGGATCCGGGCGCGCGGCGCGGCGATCGAGCGGGCCGCCCAGGCGCACGACCGGATGACCGCCCTGGTCGTCAGGGGCGGGGACGCCGGTGACGTGGCCGCGGTGGTCACCGAGGTGCTGGGCGGAACGCTGCACGTCCTTGACGCGGACGGCCGCTGCCTGGCCACGTCGGGCGACCAGGTGCCGCTCGCCGAGGACGAGATCTCCGCCGTCATGGCCGTCGCCGGTGCCGTCCACAACCGGGGCGGCACGACCCGGCACGGCGACCTGTGGATCTCGCCGGTCGCGACCCCCGGCGAGGTGCTCGGCACGCTGGTGTTACGCACCGCGGCGGAGCTCGGCGACGCCGACCGGCGCATCCTGGAACGCGCCGCGCTGGTCACCGCGCTGCTGTTGCTGCTGCGGTCCAGCGCGGCCGAGGCCGAGGCACGAGTGCAGGGCGAGCTGCTGGACGACCTGCTGGACGGCCGGGTGGACGGCAGAGCGGACGGCAGGGTGGACGGCAGGGCGGACGGATCCGCGGCGCTGGAGGCGCGGATGCGCCGGGCGAATCTGGAGGCGGATGCCCCTTACGTGGTGCTGTCGGCCAGGTACGCCTCGCCCAGGCATCGCGGGCGTGCCGCGTTCTGGGCGGCCTCGCACGCGGCGGCGGCACACGGGCTGGCGGCGGCCCGCGGTGAGGAGATCGTCCTGCTGCTGCCGGGGGACGTGCCGGGCGAGACCGCGCGCCGGGTCGCCAAGGAGCTGGGCGCGGCGCTGGCGGCGCCCGTGACCGTCGGCGCGGCCGGGCCGATCCGCGATCTCACCCGCGATCTCACCGGGGTCCCCGCCGCGCACCGGGAGGCGCGGCGCTGCGCCGACACGCTGCTGGCCCTCGACCGGCTGGACGACGGCGCCGACGCCCGCGAGCTCGGATTCGTCGGCCTGCTGATCGGCACCCACCGCGACGCCCGCGGTTTCCTGGACTCGACGCTGGGCCCGGTGCTCGACTACGACGCCCGCCGCGGCACGTCCCTGGTCAGGACGCTGGAGACGTACTTCAGCAGCAGGTGCGGGCCGTCCAGGACCGCCGAGCGCCTGCACGTGCACATCAACACCGTCCACCAGCGGCTGCATCGCGTCAGTCGCCTGCTGGGTGCGGACTGGCAGGAGCCCGAGCGTGCTCTGGAGATCCAGCTGGCTCTCCGCCTGCACCGTCTGCGGGGCTGAGCGGCGGACGCGCCGCGCGCCGGGAGGCCGCCAGGTGGCGGGCCGTTCCCCAGATGCCGCGGCGGAACAGCAGCACGATCACGATGAAGATCGTGCCCGTGACGATCCCGATCCCCTCGAACCCGGCGGTCGCCAGGAAGTCCTGGAGCTGGACGACCAGGCCGGCGCCAATGGCCCCGCCCCACAGCGTGCCGATGCCGCCGAGGATGACCATCATCACGACCTGCCCGGAGGTGGTCCAGTAGAGCCCGTCGAGCGAGGCGAAGCCGTGCCCGATGGCGAAGACGCCCCCGGCCGTCCCGGACAGCGCGGCGGACAGGACGAAGGCCAGCAGCCGGTAGCGCTCGACGGGGTAGCCGAGGGCACGCGCGCGGGCCGGGTTGTCCCGGATCGACACCAGCACCCGGCCGAACGGCGAGCGGACGATCCGCCAGGCGGCGAACAGCCCGGCCAGCACGAACGGCAGGCCAGCGTAGTAGAAGAAGAACGGGTCGGACAGGTCGAGGCCGAACAGCTCGCGGGGGATGCCCTGCAGCCCGTTCTCCCCGCCGGTGACGTCCCGCCACTGGTTGGCCACGAAATAGATCATCTGGGCGAAGGCCAGGGTGACCATCGCGAAGTAGATCCCGGTCAGCCGTACCGACAGCAGGCCGATCGGCAGCGCCAGCAGCGCCGCGAACACCGCGCCGCCGACGATCGCGACAGGGAACGGCACCCCGCCGTGCAGCACGATCAGGCCGGTGCAGTACGCCGACCCGCCCCAGAACGCGGCGTGCCCGAACGACAGCAGGCCGGTGAAACCCAGCAGCAGGTCCACCGCCGCGGCGAACAGCGCCCAGCAGGCGATGTCCAGCGCGACCGGCGGGTAGACCAGCCACGGCAGCACGAGGGCGGCGAGGAGCCCGAGCACCAGGAGCACGATCCCGCCCCGGCCCGAGCGGGCCAGCCTGGACAAGATCACCGGTACGCCTCCTCACGTCCGAACAGCCCGGCCGGGCGCCACAGCAGCACGGCGGCCATCAGGATGAACACCGTGATCTGGGAGAGCGCGGGCACGTACAGGTTGCCCAGCGCCGACACCAGCCCGACGGCGAACCCCGCGGCGACCGAGCCGAACACCGAGCCAAGGCCCCCGATCACCACCACGGCGAAGACGGTGATGATCAGGTCGGCGCCCATCAGCGGGTTGACCGCGCGCATCGGCGCGGCCAGCACCCCGGCGAACGCGGCCAGCGCGATCCCGAAGCCGAACACCGGGGTCACCCAGCGGCCGACGTCGATGCCCAGCGCCCGGGTCAGCTCGGGCCGCTCGGTCGCGGCTCTGACGATCATCCCGATCCGGGTCCGGGTGAGCACCACCCACACCGCGACGCACATCAGGACCGACACCGCCAGCACGAACACCTGGTAGGCCGGGTAGGTGAACAGCCCGAGGTCGACCGTGCCGGCCAGCTCGGGCGGCCGGGGGTAGGGCTGGGAGTTGACCCCGTACTCCCGCCGCACCAGGTCCTGCAGGATCAGCGCCAGCCCGAAGGTGAACAGGAAGTTGTAGAGCGGGTCGAGCGGCGTCAGCCGCCGGACGAACAGCCGCTCCAGGACGGCGCCCGCCACGCCCAGCAGCAGCGGGACCAGCGCCAGTGACACCCAGAAGTTCAGGTCGAACGCGTCGAGCGCGATGAACGCCCCGAAGGCGCCGAGCATGTAGAACGCGCCGTGGGCGAGGTTGACCACGCCGAGCATGCCGAAGATGACGGCCAGGCCGAGGGCGAGCAGGGCGTAGAACGCCCCGCCCACCAGTCCGTTGAACGCTTGCTGGAGCACTCCGGCCGCCTACAGCCTGCACGCCGGGTCGGGCTGCGGCTGGAACGCCTCCGCGGCCGGGATCGTCTTGAGGACCTTCTCGTAGTCGTACGGCTCCTTGACCTCGCTGGACGGCTTGACCTGCGCCAGGTACGCGTCGTGCAGCAGCAGGTGGTCCTGGGCGCGGATGGTGCCGTTGCGGACGAACATGTCCTCGACCGCGTGGCCCTCCAGCTGCGCGACCACCTTGTCGGAGTTGTCGGTGCCGGCGCGCTGCACGGCCTCCAGGTACTGCAGGCCGGCCGAGTAGTTGGCGGCCATGTTGGAGGTCGGCCGCTTGCCCGTCTTCGCCTGGAACCTGTCGGCCCAGGCCCGGGTCTGCTCGTCGAAGTTCCAGGACCACATGGTGGTGTAGCGGGTGCCGGCCAGGGCGTCGGGCCCGAGCGAGTGGATGTCGCTGAGCGCCAGCAGCCCGAGCGCGAGCTGCACGCCCTTGTCGCGCAGCTTGTACTCGTTGTATTGCTTCACCAGGTTGACCAGGTCACCGCCGGCGTGCATGGTGCCGAGCACCTGCGGTTTGGGATCGAGGCCGGGCGCCTTGAGCAGGAACGTGGAGAAGTTGTCGTTGGGGAACGGGGTCGGGTCGGCCTCGACCACCGCGCCGCCGGCCGCCTGGATCGCCGTGCTGAAGGTCTTGTTCATATCCTGCCCGAACGCGTAGTCGGGGTAGACGATGTACCAGTTGCTGGCGCCGGACCTGGTCACCTCCGTGCCGGTGCCGTGGGCCAGCATGTAGCTGTTGTAGCCGTAGTGGAAGGTGTACTTGTTGCACGCCTTGCCCTCCAGCTCGGTGCTGGCGGCGCCGACGTCGATGAACACCTTCTTCTTGTTCTTGGCGACGGTGGCGACGGCGAGCGCGGCGGACGAGGTGGGCACGTCCAGGATCACGTCGGCGTGCTCGCGGTCGTAGAGCTCCTGCGCCTTGGAGTTGGCGATCTCGGGCTTGTTCTGGTGGTCGGCGGCCACCACCTCGACCTTCTTGGCCACCGCCTTGTCGCCGTACTTGGCCCGGTAGTCGTCCACCGCCATCCTGACGGCCTCGACCGTGCTGCGGCCCGAGGTGTCGGCGTAGATGCCCGACTGGTCGTTCAGCACGGCCAGCACCACCCCGCCGTCACTGATCGCTCCCCCGCCGCCGCCCGGCCCGCCCCCGCATCCGGCCAGCAGCAGCCCCGCGGCGGCCAGCCCGCCGCTCCAGCCCGTGATTCTCATTACGGCATCTCCTCTGTTCCCGGGGCGCTCGGCCGTTCTGTCGCTGGGGGTGGCGGTCGTCAGATTCCGAGGTATTCGAGCAGTTGGTGCTCGCGTTCGCGTACCTGGTCGCGGTCCAGCGATTCGACGATCCGCCCCTCGGCGAGCAGGTAGTGGCGGTCGGCGACGGCGGCGGCGAAGTGCACGTTCTGCTCCACCAGCAGCACCGTCGTGCCCGCCGCCCGCACCTCGCGCAGGATCTCGCCGATCCGCTGGACGAACAGCGGCGACAGGCCCTCGGTGGGCTCGTCGCACAGCAGCAGCCGGGCGCCCGTCCGCAGCACCCGGGCGAGCACGAGCATCTGCTGCTCGCCGCCCGACAGCGTCGTCCCCGGCGACCGGCGCCGCTCCTTCAGGTGCGGGAACGTCTCGTACACGCGCTCCAGCGACCACGGCTCAGGGCCGCCTCCGGCCTTCCCCACCGGCGCGAGCGTGAGGTTCTCCTCCACCGACAGGGTGGCGAAGATGCCGCGGTCGTCCGGAACGTAACCGAGCCCGCGGCGGGCCCTGGCGTGCGGGGGGAGCCCGGTGATGTCGCCGTCGGACAGGGTGATCGTGCCCGCGGTTCTGCCGTACGCGCCGTGCAGGCCCATCAGGCAGCGCAGCAGCGTGGTCTTGCCCGCGCCGTTGCGGCCGACCAGCGTGACGATCTCGCCCTCGTCGACCCGCATCGACACCTCGCGCAGCGCCTGCGCCTCGCCGTACCAGGCGGACAGCCCGTCAACGCGCAACATCGGAGTCCCCCAGGTAGGCGGTGATGACGCGGGGGTCGCGGCGGATCTCGGCGTAGCGCCCCTCGACCAGCACCTTGCCGTGCTGCAGCACGGTCACCCGGTCGGCGAGGCTGGCGACCACGTTCATGTTGTGCTCGACCATGACCACGGTGCGGCCCGCGCGGATCGCGCGTACGAGCTCGATGGTGCGCTCCACGTCCTCCGCGCCCATCCCGGCCGTCGGCTCGTCGAGCAGCAGCACCCTGGGGTCCAGCGCCAGGGCGAGCGCCAGTTCCAGCGCCCGCTTGCGCCCGTACGACAGCGAGCCCGCCGGCACGTCACCGTGGCCGGCCAGCCCGACCCGGGCGAGCAGTTCCGCGGCGGGCGCGGTGAAGTGGGCCAGCGCCCGGTCAGAGCGCCAGAACCGCCAGCCCAGACCGGTCGGGCTCGCCAGCGCCAGCTCCACGTGCTGGAGCGGGGTCAGCTCGGCGAACAGGCTGGTGATCTGGAACGAGCGCGCCAGGCCCAGACGGCTGATCGCCTCGGGGCTGCGCCCGACCAGCTCCCTCCGGCCGTCGATCACGACGCTGCCGGCGGTCGGCCTCAGGAAGCCCGTGAGCAGGTTGAACAGGGTGGTCTTGCCGGCGCCGTTGGGTCCTACCAGAGCGTGCACGCTGCCCTCGGCCACGTCCAGGTCGACGCCGTCCACGGCCCGGAAGCCGCGGAACTCCCTGACCAGCCCCCGCGCCCGCAGGACGGGGACGGATCCGGCATCGTGCGGGCCTGCCGTGGGACCTCCTCCCATGCACCCTCCTCACGCATCACAAGGTGACCCGGGACACCGTGAACGCTAGGTGGCGGCCCGGACGGCGGACCAGGTGACGTGCCTCCACATTCCGGCGGCCCGATATGCGATGGCACACACCGAATCCGCGATCGGACGTCCCCATGACGCTTCGGGCCGGGCCGGAAGACTCGTCGGCCGGAAAGCGGTGGATGTCGTGTCCACAGGTCGCCGGTGAACAGTGGCGAGCCCATACGTCGCCGTACCCGACGCCGTCGATCACCATGGCGTCCACCACGGCCTGACCGATGGGAGTCGCACATGCCCCTTCTTCTTCGCAGATCCGCTGTCCTCTCGGCCCTGCTGGCGTCACTCCTGGCCTTCCCCCTGGCGCCGGTGGCCTCAGCCGCGCCGGCGGACGCCCGCTGCGCCCGCATCGGCAAGATCCACGTACCGGGCGCGCAGCACCAGGTCGCCGCCTGCCTGGACGATCTGACCACCGCCGGCACGTCCGCCTCGGGGCACACCGATCCGGCCGACTGGGCGGGACTGCACTCGGCGGCCACCCGCAACCCGAGCGGCGTGCCGGGGATCCAGATCGACGGCTACTTCCAGGACACCTCCACCGCCAACCCCACCCACGGCTGGAACCACGACTCCCAGTTCGTGATCCGGCTCCCCGAGAAATGGAACGGCGGCCTGGTGATCGCCGGGGCGCCGGGGAACCGCCGCCAGTACGCCAACGACTTCACCATCTCCGACTGGGTGCTGGCCAAGGGCTACGCCTACGCCTCGACCGACAAGGGCAACGTCGACCTGCAGTTCTACAAGGACGGCAGGCGGCCGGGCGACGCCATCCTCGAGTGGTACCACCGGATGACCCAGGTCACCGTCGCCGCCAGGACGACCGTCGCCCGCCACTACGGCAGGAAGCTCCACAAGACGTACGCGATGGGCATCTCCAACGGCGGCCAGCTGGTGCGCTGGGCGCTGGAGAACCACCCCGAGCTGTACGACGGCGGCGTCGACTCGGAAGGCACGTTCTGGCCGCCGGACAACCGGCCGAACGCGCTGACCTACCTGCCGGTGGCGCTGCGCGAGTACCCCAAGTACGCCGCGACCGGCGACCAGGAGGCGCACGCCGCGATGCTCCGGGCCGGCTTCGCCCCCGGCTCGGAGTTCCTGTGGGACTTCAACTACCGCATCCTCTGGGACGGCACGCAGCGCCGGTACCGCGAGGAGGTCGACCCGGACTTCGACGGCGACCTGGACGCGGGCATCCCGTACTGCCAGAGCGGCACGCCCGGCTGCGACGCCGACTACGACTACTACGCGCGCCCGAAGAGCGTGCACCAGGCGGTGCGGCGGGCCTCGCACACCGGCCGCATCGGCAAGCCGCTGATCACCGTGCAGGGGACGCTGGACACCCTGCTGCCGATCAAGGTCCACGGCGACGCGTACGCCGCGTCGGTGCGTGCGCAGGGGATGGCCGCGCGGCACCGCTACTACCGGATCGAGGGCGCCTCCCACCTCGACCTCGAATACGACATGTTCCCTGACCGGATGCGGCCCCTGCTCCCCTGCATGCGCACGGCGTTCGAGGCCCTCGAACGCTGGACGGCCGGGCAGCAGCCCCCGCCCAGTGCCACGATCCCCCGCCAGACCGCCGGCGACGTGGCCAACACCTGCGCCATCAGCTGACGGCCGCACCGCCGGCCAGCTCGCCGGCCCGGGCACGGATGAGCCGCCGGACGATGAGTGCGGACGGCGAGGGCCGGCTGTCCTGACGCTGCGTCAGGCACAGGTGGACGGGGTCCGCGTCGGACAAGGGAAGCCAGACCACATCGGCGATGTCGGCCGAGGTGTCGAACCGGGCGAGGATGCCGACCCCGGCACCTTGGCCGACCATCACCTTGACGGTCCGCGCCGACATGGCCTGCACGACGACGTCGGGGGCCGCCACGTGCCGGTGCAGCGTCTCCCACAGCACCGTGCCCGCCCGCATGGTGACGATCGGCCAGGTCTCGAGATCACGCCACTGGATGTGGTCGCGCCCGGCCAGTGGATGGTCCGTACGCGCGTACGCCCCGACGGGGGCGGAGATGAGCGGTATCCGGCGCAGCCCCGGCGCGGCCGGGCTCGACGGCATGGTCACCACCCCGAAGTCCAGCGCGCCGTCGAGCACGGCGGCCTCGATGGCGGCCGACGCCCCTTCCCGGACCGCGAACCGCAGCCCGGGATGATATTGGCGCAACCGGCCCACGACCGGCGCGATGATGGTCTCCACGGTCACCGTGACGCCGCCGATCTGCACCCGCCCCCGATACGCGCCGCTCGACTCCATCGCCGACTCGCGCACCGCCTCCTCGGCCGCCACCAGCCGGCGCAGCGGCTCGATCAGGGCCTGGCCCGCCGGAGTCGGGCGCACGCCGTGCCGGCTGCGGGTGAGCAGGACGACGTCGAGCTCCTCCTCCAGCAGCGCGATCTGCTGCCCGACGGTGGGCTGGCTGACACCGCACCGGGCCGCCGCCCCACGCAGCGACCCCGCCTCGACCGAGGCCAGAAAGTACCGCGCCCGTTCCACCCGCATCGCGCCACCATAAAGGCAGAACCTTTCACCTGTGAACTGCTTCCACGTCTTCCCGTCGCTCCGACGGCGCGGAATCGTGACCGGTGGTGTCGAGGTGAAAGGAATACCAAGTGTCTGACCGCCCGCTCAGCGGTGTGCGTGTCCTGGACGTGTCGACGATCCTGGCCGGGCCCCTGGCGTCCGCGCTGCTCGGCGAGTTCGGCGCCGAGGTGATCAAGGTCGAGCATCCCGTCACGGGCGACCCGGCGCGCCACTACCCGCCGCTGGAGGACGGCGAGTCGGCCGCCTGGTCGATGATCGGCCGCGGCAAGCGGAGCGTCACCATCGACCTGCACCACGCCGAGGCGGCCCAGCTGGTCGGCCGGCTGGCCGCGGCCGTGGACATCGTGGTGACCAACTTCCGCCCGGCGACGTTGCGCCGGTTCCGCATCGACTTCGACGACCTGCGGGCGTACCGGCCGGATCTGGTGATGATCCAGGTGAGCGCGTTCGGCCGCACCGGCCCCTACGCCGACCGCCCCGGCTTCGCCCGCGTCGCGGAGGCCTTCGCGGGCCTCACCCACCGCACCGGCACCCCCGAGGGGCCGCCCGTGTTCGCCGGCTATCCCGTGGCCGACGGTGTCACCGGCATCTACGCCGCCTTCGCGGCCATGCTCGCGCTGCGCCAGCGCGACCGCACCGGACAGGCCCAGCTGGCCGACATCCCCCTCTACGAGCCGTTGCTGCGGATGATGGAGGACTTCATCGTCGAGTACGGCGCGTCCGGCGAGACCCGCGAGCGCCAGGGCAACCGCAACCCGCACATCAGCCCCAACGACCTCTACCGCACCCGCGACGGCCGCTGGCTGGCCCTGCCCGCCTCCACCGAGCAGATGTGGCGCCGCCTGGTCAAGGTGATGGACGCGGGCGACCTCGCCGTCCACGACTCCATGACCGCCCGGCTGGAGCACCGCGAGGAGATCGAGGCGCGGGTCGCCGCCTTCGTCGCGGCACACGATCTCGAACCGCTGATGTCGCTGCTCCACGACGCCGGAGTGGCCGCCGGGCCGGTGAACTCGGCGGCCGACATCTGCGCCGACCCGCACATCCGCGCCCGCGGCTCGGTGGTGGAGGTGCCGGACGGCAGGACCGGCCGCCCACGGCTCATGCAGGCTCCGGCCGGGCGCTTCTCCGGGTTCGACGCCACGATCGGCGGCGCCGCGCCGGCCCTCGGCGAGCACACCGCCGACGTACTGCGGGACCTCGCCGGGCTCGCCGACCCGGAGATCCATGACCTGCGCCACCGAGGAGTGGTCTGACCCGGAAAGAGCGTGCTCATGACCATGGCAACCCTGTCCATCATCGTGCTGGCCGTCCTGCTCGCGGCGACCCTGATCCCCGGCTTCGACCTCGGCCTCGGCGCCCTGGCGGCGGCGTTCCTGCTCGGGCTCGCCGCCGGCGTCCCGACGAACGACGTGACGGCGTTCTTCCCGGCCGACTTCTTCGTGCTCATCGTCGGGGTGACGGCCCTGTTCGCCGTCGCCCAGCTCAACGGGACCCTCGACTGGCTACTCGACCTGCTGCTCCGGCTGGCCGGCGGCCGGCTCGTCCTGATCGCCCTGGCGCCGTTCGCCATCGGCGCCGTACTCACCGCGGCCGGCACCCTGCCCGCGGCCGCGACCGCCATCGTCTCCCCCATCGCGCTCGGCTTCGCCGCCCGGTACCGGATCTCCCCCATGATCGCCGCCGTCCTGGGCGTCACCGGCATCATCAGCGGGCTGCTCTCGCCGCTCGCCGTCTACGGCGTCACCGCCCGCGAGCTGGGCACCAAGCTCGACCTCGGCCTGCCCGGCTCGGCCCCGGTGACCTTCCTGGCCGGCGGGCTGCTCGCCGGGCTGGTCGTGTGCGCGGGCTGCCTGGCCGTCGGCCGGTTGAACGGCGGCATCCCTCGCGGCCGCGCCTCCACCCCGGCCGATTCCCCGGCACCCCCGTCCAGCACCACCACCACCGCACCGGCCAGCCCCGCCTCCGACCCCACCCCCGCGTTCAGCCCCGCCCCCGCCCCCGCGTTCAGCCCGGCTTCCGCCCCCGACCCCGCACCCGCCTCCGACCCCGTTCCCGCGTCCGACCCCGTTCCCGCGTCCGACGCCACCGCCGGCACCGCCAGCACCGCCTGTGCCAGGACGGCAACGGCCGACCTCGCCGACTCGTCCGACCGGGCCGACCCGGCCGCGCCCGCGGCAGGGGCGCAGCGCCCCGGAGCACGCGCCTTCACGCTGCTCTGCATGGCCGCCGTCGTCATCCTGTCCGTCGGCTTAGACATGAACGTCGGCTATCTCGGCCTGACCGCGGCGCTGATCCTGCAACTGGCCTTCCGGCTGCCGCTCGGCGCCATCGTGTCCAGGATCCCGTGGAACGTGGTCCTGCTGATCGGCGGCCTGCTGACCTACGTGGGCCTGATGCAGCACCTGGGCGCGTTCAAGCAGATCAGCGAGCTCCTCGGGGTGGCGGGCTCGCCGCTGCTCAGCCTGCTGGTGCTGTGCTACGTCGCCGGCATCACCTCCTTCGCCGCCAGTTCCATCGCGGTGTTCGCGACCGTCATGCCCCTCCTGCCGCCACTGGTGGCCGCCGGCGTCTCCCCGGTCGGCGGCGTGCTCGCCCTGGCCCTGGCCTCGGTGCTGGTCGACCTCAACCCGCTCGGCATCACCGGCGGCCTCATCCTCGGTGCCGCCGAGCCCTCGGCCAGATCCCGCCTGTTCCGCCAGTTGCTCATCTACGGCCTGATCTCGATCGTCGTCGCCCCCATCCTGACCTGGGCCGCCTTCGGCTGGTGGTGAACCGGCAGGGACAGAAGGCAGGCGTACGGCCTTCAGACGGTGCAATCGGCCCCAGGCGACGTACGCGCCCGTCAGGGAAACCGCCCTTACGTAAAGCGCCGTTATTGGACGGCGAATGAAAAGCAACTTCGCAAATCGAGCATCGACCGGCTCAAGAACTTCCGGGCGTGGCAATCCGATACGGCAAGCGTGCCTACATCTTTCCCGGGCTTTATCAAGCGCTTTGAGCACTCATTTGAGTCAGCGTAGGAGCCATGGCGTTCACCGCAGTTCACGACGAGATTTGAAGCGGTACAGGTCGTTCCAGTGCCCGCCCCGACGGCGGCTTACGCCGCTCCTACTCGGTGCTCGTCAAGTCACCCCGTCCCTCACTGACGATGTACGGCCGGGCGCCGTCGCGGTCGTAAGCCTCGTAAACGACGCCCTGCCCCCTGCCCCCTGCCCCAGGCGGCGAATGGTTCGGCCGCCCACCTGGTCGCTCCTCACCTGTCGTCGAGCTGAACCCGGGCCGGCGCTCTGACCGAGCACGCGCAAGATCGAGTCGACCAACAGTTGGATTTCCTGCCGCTCAACCTGGAGGATCCGATCGGCTTGCGGCCCTGCTCATCGCGATCTTCCGGGAGATACGGCTCAGTAGTCGGCGACCGTGATCTTCACGCGGACCGAGCCGTCGTTGTCGCGCAGGCAACCGTCGGCGTCGTTGACGCGCAGCTCGAGGAAGCCTGCCTGGCGCGCCTGGATCAAAGCACTCCTGCCGACCTTGTAGTGGGCGCCGTTGATCTTCGCGATCATCGAGCCGTACGGGTGCCCGTTGAGGATCTTGCACCCCTGGTAGATCCTGCGGTCGATGTGCCTGGCGTAGCCGGCCGAGGACACGTAGGGGAACTTGCGGTAGTCGACCGTCCACCGGCCGGTGACGTAGTGGATCCGTACCATGTCGCCTGGCTCGACGTACACGCCCGCGTGCTGCCAGCCGCTCTCCGAGTTGATCCATTTGCTTTTGCCGTAGGACGACGTGGCCGAGGCAGGCGAGGCGCCGGCGAGGACGCAACTGCCGGCGGTGAGTGTGGCGAGGAACAGGGTGGTCAGCTTCGATCGCATCTGTGGATGCCCTTCCGGAGTCTGTTTTTATGTTCCTTGTACATTTGGGTTGGATAGCGCCAGGGGAAGGAAGGTTCGCGGCCTTACGATCTTTTTTCCGCCGCCACTCACGTGTACCCCGCCTCAAAAGTCATTCGGATCAGATCTCACCAGGACAATGAGGTCCTGGTGCGGGGAGATGCGTTAAGCGGCTGATCCCAAAAAGGTGACCTGCGCCCGGCGCAGGCCACCCTCCAGCGAAAGCCGCGCCGGCCGGCATCCCGTCAAGCGGCGTCGAGCGCTTCGGTGATCTTGCGGCTCATGTCCGTCACGGTGGGGCTTGGCCGGCCCTGGTGGGTGCGGGCGGACGCTTCGACGGCGACGAGGACGGTGCGGCGGAAGTTGTCGGCCTCTTCCGGGGCCTGCTCCTTGAGCAGGGCCATGGCCGCGGTCAGGGCCGGCAACACCTGGTCGGCGATGGCGGCTACGGACTTGCTGTCCAGCTTCAGTTCCTTGGGGTACGTGGCGAGCACGTGCCCGACCAGCCCGGTCGCGGAGGACAGGGCGATGGAGCCCTCGGTGGCGGCCTTGTGGGGCGAGCCGGCGGCATCGGCGGCGGACATCAGCGTGACGGCGCCGTACGCGGCGGTGCGCAGGGTGAGCTTGTCCTGGTCGGTGAGGGTGACGGACATGGTCGTGTGCTCCTTGATCGTGTTCTGACGTTCGATGGATCGGATGAGGGGTGGAACGCGGTCCTGGTGGGTGCCAGGGGTGTCTGGATGGCTGAGGCGGGGGTCGCCGAGGGAGTCCCGCCCTCGGCGGCCCACCGGCGTCAGTCGTCGATGGCCTGGTAGAGGGTGGTCCAGAAGTCGTTCATCAGGTGCGCCGGGTTCGGCACGGTGTAGCCGAGCTGGCAGAGCAGGATGCCGGTGAGCTGGTTGGCCGGGTCGGCGTAGGCCGAGGTGCCGCTGCCGCCGTCCCAGCCGAACTGGCCGATGGGGGCGTAGTCGCCGCGGTAGGTGCGTACCGCCATGCCGTAGCCCCAGCCGCCGTGCTGGCCCTGGCCGAAGGAGATGTGCACGTTGTCGGTGGCCATGGCGTGGCGGGCGGCCTGCTGCTCGGGCGTGAGCCGGTTGGTGGTCATCAGCTCGACGGCGGACCGGGACAGGATCCGCCTGCCCTGGTGGGTGCCGCCGTTGAGCAGCATCCGGAAGTAGGCGTGGTAGTCGTCGGCCGTGGAGACCAGCCCGCCACCGCCGCCCTGGAACGCCGGCGGCCGGCTCCAGCGTCCGCCCTTGGCCTCGTCCCAGACCAGGAACTCGCCGGTGGCCGGGTCGGGCGCGTACAGGGTGGGCAGCCGGTCGATCTGGTCGGCGGGCACGTGGAAGCCGGTGTCCTTCATACCGAGGGGCTCGAAGATGCGCTCGCGCAGGAACTCCTCGAACGACTGGCCGGTGACCCGGGCCACCAGCACGCCTACCAGGTCGTTGCTGAGGTGGTACTGCCAGCGCTCCCCGGGCTGGTACTGCAGCGGCAGCTCGCCCAGGCGGCGGATCCACTCGTCCGGCCCGGGCTGCGGCTCCGGTCCCGAGGGAGTGAGGTTCTGCTCGAAGATCGCGTTCATGATCGGGGTGCCCAGCGATGTCATGTCCATGCCGAGCCCGAAGGTGGAGGCCAGCACGTCCCGTACGGTAATCGGCCGGCGCGCCGGCGCGGTGTCGTCCAGCGGGGCGTCGGGCCGCGTCAGCACCTGGCGGTTGGCCAGTTCCGGCAGCCACGCATCCACCACGTCGTCCAGCCGCAGCCGGCACTCGTCCAGCAACACCATCGCCGCCGCCATCGACAGCGGCTTGGAGGTGGAGGCCATCCGGAAGATCGTGTCCCGGCGCACCGGCGCGCCACCGTCATGCCGCATCGTGCCGAGCGCCTCGACGTGCGTCCGGCCGCCCCGGCTGACCAGGGCGACCAGCCCGGGGATCTTCCCGGACTCGACATGCCGCGCCAGCACCTCACGCAGCCTGCGCAGCCCCGCTGCGGAGAAGCCGCTGTCGCTGTGTTCCATCATGAATCTCCTTGCCGACAGTGTTCGATCTTGCGAAAACCGCGTCCCGGTGCGCCGCTCATGCGTGTCCATGAGCGGCGCGTGCGGGCCGGGGGTGAGCTCGGCGTGGCCCGGTTCGCGACCCGAGGCCGGGAGCGGTGGGCCTTGCATGGGGTCAACCATCGCCGAACGCTCTGATACCGGGCTGTCGCCGTCCTGACACCGCCGCTGACACGACCCCTGCGGGCGATGACGTTGCCGGGGTATGGGGGCGGCGCTGCTGTC
Organism: Nonomuraea sp. KM90; assembly: GCF_052246675.1. NCBI lineage: Bacteria > Bacillati > Actinomycetota > Actinomycetes > Streptosporangiales > Streptosporangiaceae > Nonomuraea > Nonomuraea sp. KM90. Next base: position 62,606 of record NZ_JBQQCB010000014.1, read on the forward strand.
GGCTCGGATCCGGGGGCCGAGGAAGAGGCGCCCGCGCGTGCGCGCGCCGCCCGCTACTTCACCCGGCCTGACATCGCATCCGTCCATGCGCGGCGCCCCTCCGGCGCGATGGGCGCTGATCTGGTGCACAGCCGTCGAGAGCAACCTCATCCGGGCTCGCGCTCGCCCGGGTTCAGGCTCACTCGACACATCGGCCCCGTGGAGGTGGTCAGGCCGGTCGTCGTCTTCCCCGGGCCACCCGGACCGGCCCTGAACGGTCACCGGCCCGCACCTGCAGCGAGATCGCGCGGGCCGTCCACGTCGACCCCACGTTGCGGCGCCGCGCGCCTCGAAGGCTGCTGGGAATGGTCGGCGATTCCCTCGCGCCATCGCTCCCTCAACCGGGGGGTACCGCCGACCGACGTGGCGGCATCCGCCTCACATCAGTGAACTTCTGATCGATTCCGGAGCTGACACTTCCGAGCGCCTATTTGGCCACGTACTGCTGGACGAGCTCGTCTGTGGCCCGCGCGACATGGTCGAGGTCGGCCCCGAGCGTGACCAGCACCTGGGCCGCCGCACTCGCACGATCGCGGACGAGCCCGAGCAGGAGGTGCTCGGTCCCGATGTAGTCGAGGCCGCGCTGCAAGGACTCCTGGTCCGCCGACTGGAGGACTTCGCCGGCCGACGGGGTGAACGGAAGGTGCCCCGACGCAGCGGTCTGGCCTCGGCCCTGGCTCTCCTCAACCTGCCGGCGAACGCCGTCAAGGCTCAGGCCCAGGTTCTTGAGAACCGTGGCGCCCACGCCCCCATCCTCGCGGATCAGACCGAGGAGAACATGCTCGGTACCGATGTAGTCGTGGTTGAGCATCCTGGCCTCGTCCTGGGACAGGACGACCACACGCCGCGCCCGGTCGGTCAACTTATGGAACATCCCGCAGCTCCTCGCAAAGCAGTTGGTCAGGCCGATGACTTTGTTTCATCGATACGCATGCTAGGGAGCGACCGACAAATGATCAAAGTTCGCTGTTGCTCGCGGGTGGAGCTGCCGGTGACCGAGTGTTGGCGCCGGTGTTCGGGATCGAGCCGGGCGATCCGCGATCGGGCTCAGCGGTCGGTGGGCAGCGGGACGCGGTCAGCCGCGCGGGCGCACGCGATAAACCAGGCGACGTCATTGGTCGCTCCCGCGATAATGGCCGACGTGAAGCAGGTCGAGGTCGTCGTCGCCCATCACGAGTGCGCGACCCTGCGCGTCGGCGACGTGTTCCTGAAGGTCGACGCTGATCAGACGCGCACCGACGTCGAGGTCGAGGCGATGGCCATGGCGCCGGTCCCGACACCGGAGGTCCTGTGGCGGAAGCCGCCCGTGCTCGCGCTCGCCGCCCTCCGAGGGACGGCGCTCGGCCGCCTCGGCAAGCCGTCGATCGCGTCGCCGGCGGCGTGGGCCGCGGCGGGTGCCGCCGCACGGATGCTGCACGACGCGCCGCTGCCGCCATGGCCCGGTCGGAGCATCGACGAGATCGCATCGCGCCTCGACGGCGAATGCGAGTGGCTCGTCACGAACGGCGTCCTTCCCACCGACCTGGTCACGCGCAACCGCCGGGTTGCCGAGGCCGCGCTAAAGCCGTGGACACCGGTGTTCACGCACGGCGACCTGCAGGTCAGCCACGTGTTCGTCGACGGTGACGAGATCACCGGCGTGATCGACTGGTCCGAGGCGGCCCAGGGCGACGCCTTGCACGATCTCGCCATCTTGACGCTTGGTCACGAGGAGCACCTTGGCGACGTCGTCGCCGGCTACGGCACCCACGTCGACCTCGACGTGATCCGCGCGTGGTGGTCGTTGCGAAGCCTGCTGGCGATCCGCTGGCTGGTCGAGCACGGCTTCGACCCGTTCCTGCCCGGCTGCGAGGTCGACGTGCTGAGAGCCCGGATGTGAGGCTGCACGAGCCCGACGGGCGCCTCGGCCGAGGACCAGCGACTGCGCCGGGTTGGCGGAGCGTACGAGCACGCACCGAGCACGCCCGCGACCACTGCTCCCTTCGGCGCGCGCAGAGTCTCCGGGATGGCCGCGGCGTTCGTACGGTGGCCGACCGGACGCTACGACGTGACGTCCACCACGACCTTGCCGACCGCGCCGCTCTCCACCGCGCGATGCGCGTCGGCCGTGCGCTCGAGCGGAAAGCGGATCAGCGGCAGGCCGTGCTCCTCGCCGACCGGCAGCGCGCCGGCGCGGACGGCGGCGGCGACGTCCTCGACGGCCGCGGCGCGCGCCTCCGGACCGACCGTGTAGAGCACCAGGAACTGCAAGCGTGTGTTCAGCACCATGTTCTGGAGCACGTCCAGTTCGACCGGCTTGCCGCCGTCGTTGGCGTAGGTCGAGATCGTGCCGCGCGTCCGCAGCACGGCGAGGTCGAGTGCGAGGTTCGCGCCCAGCGCCACCTCGGCGACGATGTCGACGCCATGCGGGGCGATCCTGCGGATCTCAGCGGCCGGGTCGCCCTCGCGATAGTTGACCACGTGATGGGCCCCGGCGGCGGTGGCCAGCCGGGCTTTCTCCGGGCTGCTGATTGTGCTGATCACGGTGGCGCCGGCCCATCGGGCGAGCTGGATCACCGCGTGCCCGACCGCTCCGGCCCCGCCCGCGGCGAGCACCACTTTGCCGTCGAGCGCCCCGGGCCGCAGCCGGCCCGGGCCGTCCTCGGCGACCGTGAGCGCGCGGTGAGCGGTGAGCGCGGGGACGCCGAGTGAGGCGCCGACGTCGAAGCCGGCCTCGTCGGGCAGCGGCACGGCCTGTTCGGCGGGCACGACGGTGAACTCGGCGGCGGTACCGGTGGGCCGCCCGGCGGCGGCCATGAACAGCCAGACCCGCTGACCGACCCGGCTCCGGTCGATCCCCTCACCGACGGCGTCGATCGTGCCGGCGCCGTCGAGGTGCGGGGTGACCTCGGGGAAGTGCTTGGGATGGGAGGCGCCGGAGCGGGCCTGCCAGTCGGTTGGATTGACCCCGGAGACGGCGACCCGGACCCGGACCTCGCCGGGGCCGGGCGCGGGCAGGTCACGGTCGACAAGCTGGAGAACGTCGGGGGCGCCGTTGTCGCGGTAGATGATGGCCTTCATGATCCGTCCTTTTGGCCTGGTGGAGCGGGGCCTCCCGGCACGGCCCGGCGTTCCGTCAGGGTGTGTGGTGGGCCGGGTCGCGTCGGTTCCGGTCAGCCGAGAGGGACCTCGTTGGAGCGGGACTCGATGGCATCGAGGGTGGCGAGGGTCGCGGCGTCGAAGGCGATCTCGCTGACCGCCATGTTGGCCTCCAGGTGGGCGGGGTCGGCGGTGCCGGGGATGAGCAGTACGTTCGGGGCGTGGTGCAGCAGCCAGGCGAGGCCGACCTGGGAGGGCGTGACGCCCAGGGCCCTGGCCACGGCGTGCACCGCCGGCTCGTCGCCCGCCTTGGGCAGGCCCGGGAAGGCCCCGCCGAGCGGGAAGAACGGCACCCAGGCGATGCCCTCGGCCGCGCACAGCCGCAGCAGCTCCTCGTCGTCGCGGGAGACGAGACTGTACGCGTTCTGCACGCAGACGATGCCGGCCGGCAGGGCGCGGCGCAGGCCGTCGAGGGTGACGCTGCTCAGGCCGATCGCGCCGATCTTGCCCTCGTCACGCAGGGCGATCATCATCGCGAGCTGGTCGTCGAGGTCGACGACCTGGTCGCCCTCGGGACGCAGCCCCGGGCCGGTGTCCAGGCGGCGGAGGTTGACGACCGCGAGGCGGTCGACGCCGAGGCTGCGCAGGTTGTCCTCGACACTGGCGCGCAGCTGCTCGGGCCGCTGTGCCGGACGCAGCGGCGCGCGCCCGCCGGGGTCGGGGTCAGCGCCGACCTTCGTGACGACCAGGACGTCGTCCTCGGGACGCAGTGCCTCGCGGATCACGTCGTTGGCGAAACCGAAACCATAGAACTCGGCGGTGTCCACGTGGTCGACGCCCAGCTCGACCGCGCGGCGCAGCAGCGCGACGGCCTCCTCGCGGCGATCGTGCAGGCGCTCGAGCTGCAGCGCGCCGTACCCGATCCGGTGAACGGAGCGGTCGGCGAACGACGCGGTCGCGGTGGTCATGACGCTGTCTCCTCGGTCGATGATCGCAAGGCGATGTACAGCAGTTCGGCCTGGTAGAGCGCCATGAGCCGGTGGGCGATCGGGGCGGCGCGCTCCCGGGCCGCGGCCGGCTCGTGGCGCTCGACCTTGACGAGCCAGGCCGTGACGCAGTCGTGCAGCATCGCGCGCATCCGCTCGGTCATGTCGACGACGATGTCGCGGACGTCCGGGTCGGTGGTCGCCTCAGCCCAGGTCTGCACGCCGACCCGGGCCTCGGCGGGGTCGACCGCGGCGATCAGGCGGGAGAGCAGCTCGTCAGGGCCGGGCGGGGCGTCGCCCGCGGCGTACTCGCCGAGGACGTCGGCGCGCTTGGCGAACACCTCGCGGGCGGCGGCCCGGACCAGGTCGGCCTTGTCGCGGTAGTGCGCGTAGATCGAGCCGGCCGAGAGGCCGGACTCGGCGGTGATGTCGGCGATCGAGGTCCGCTTCAGGCCGTTACGACCGAAGCAGCGTACGGCGGCCTCGGCGATCTGGGCACGCCGGAGTTCCTTGCGCGCGTCGGTGAGCCGCGGCACCACACCTCCACAAAGAGAATGACGGTTCTGCTTGTGGAGCACACTAACAGAATGCTCGTTCTTTTTGTGTGGAGCGCCCCGAACAGGCCAGGTCGTGGCGACCTGTCCGGGATGGAACCTCGGCGCGCCGGCTGACCGAGCGCCGCACGAGCTGGAGCGCCTACCGGACCGGCGTCATCGGGGTGGCTCTTCGCCGCAGAGCGCTCGGCGGAGGGCATCGTGCCGGTAGCCGCGGACTCGAACGCTCAGCCCGGCGTCGGGCGCGAGGGTTTCACCGCCGTGGATGCCGCCTGGATAGACGTGCAGTTCGACGGGCACGCCGGCCCAGGACAGCCGGCGTGCGTAATCGATCGCCTCGTCGCGCAACAGGTCGAGGTCGCCGACGTCGACGTACGCCGGCGGCAGGCCGGAGAGATCGCCGGCGCGCGCTGGCGCGGCGTACGGCGGCACCCGGTCTGTGCCGAAGTCCTCGCCGAGCAGCGCCCGCCAGGCCTGGATGTTGGCCTCACGACTCCACGCGCCGAAGCCGGTGTTGGCCGTGGTCGAAGGGGTCGACGACAGGTCGTCCAGCATGGGGGACACCAGCATCTGGTGGGCGATGGCCGGGCTGCCGCGGTCGCGGGACAGCAACGCCACCGCCGCGGCCAGCCCGCCGCCCGCGCTCGTCCCGTAGAGACCGATCCGGCCGGGGTCGATCCCGAGCTCGCGGTGCCGGTCCGCGACCGCCACGAGTCCGGCGTAGCAGTCGTCCAGCGCCGCGGGGTACGGGTTCTCCGGTGCCAGCCGGTACTCGACCGAGACGACGACGAGGCCGGTCGCCCGGGCCAGCCCGACGGCCTTCGCCTGATCGCCGTCGACGCTGCCCGCCACCATGCCGCCACCGTGAACGTAGTAGACGCAGGGCGACTGCCGGGCGCTCGCGTGCGGTCGGTACACGCGCACCAGCACGGGCACCGCCACACCATGAGTGATCGGCAGGTCGTACACCTCGATGTCGTCGGGCACGGCAGGGGCGGCTCGCCGGGCGGACAACTCGGCCTGCCGCCTGCGTCGCTCGGGAATGTCGCTGACACCGCTCAGACCTTGGGGACCGACCAGCCGCAGGTACTGATCGAGGCGCGCGCGGACCTGGGGATCGATGCGCTCGGTGATGTCCACGGTAGGCAACCTAGGAATCGGGTGGCGGTTGGACAACGCCGTCGCCGGCAAAGCGACCTTTCTCCACGGGAAAGCGCCGTCCCACCGGAGCCGGCGATCCCGTCCGGCGATCCGGTCAGGCGATCCGGTCAGGCAGGCGTGCGGCCAGATGGTCGACCAGCTCGCTGATCCGTCGGGGCACGTGGACGTCGTCGGACAGGAGCGCGTAGATGTCGGCAGGCGGCGTCGGCACCCCGGGCAGCACGCGCACCAGGGCCCCGCTCTCGAGGTGAGACCGGATCTGCCATTCCGACCGCATGATCACCCCGCGGCCCTGCAGCGCCCAGTCGGTCACGATGTCCCCGTCGTTGCTGGACAGGCGGCCGTGCACGCGTATCTGGCGCGGGTTCCCGGCGTCGCCGAAGCGCCACAGGGCGAAGTCGCCCTCGTTCTCGCGGAGCACGATGCAGTCGTGGTCGGCCAGGTCCTCCACGCGTTCGGGCGTTCCGCTCCGTTCCAGGTAGGAGGGTGCGGCGCAGGGAACGCGGCGGTTCGCCGCCAGCCGGCGCATCCGCAGGGAGGAGTCCGGGGGCGTGCCGACGTGGACGGCCAGGTCGAACTCGCGGCGGTGCGGCCGCAGGGGCAGCGCCGTCGTGCGCAACTGGATGCTCAGCCGGGGGTGCCGGGCGGTGAACTCGCCGAGCAGCGGCGCCACGTGCGCGCGTCCGAGGCCCAGGGTCGCCTGGACCACGACGGAGCCCCGCAGGTCGCCGGAGCGATGCGTGACCAGGTCATCGAGTTCGCGGACCTGGTCGAGGATCGTCTCCAGGCGCGCGGCGTAGACCTCCCCCTCGGGGGTCAGCGCGAGCCGGCGCGGGCCGCGGTGCACCAGACGTACGTCGAGCCGGCGTTCCAGGGCGCTGAGGCGCTTGCTGACGACAGGCAGGGAGCAGTCCAGCTCGCGGGCGGCCGCCGTGAGCGTTTCGCTGGAGGCGACCACCTGGAAGAAGTGGAGGTCGTCCATCGAGGTGGTCATCGCGTCGTACCGCGGCGGGATTGGCGCCGGCGTCTTTCCATGAGCGAAAGGATAGGTTGCTCCAGGCGTTCTTGTTGCGGCGTTTCCCGCCGACGAAGGTGGAGGCGCACCCGCCGGCCGGACCGGGTGCGCGCACTGTCGACGAGGCCGGAGGAGCGCCTGTGTCCCACCGTCACCGCATCGCGGTCATCCCGGGCGACGGCATCGGAGGTGAGGTCGTCCCGGAAGGGCTGCGGTGCCTGCGCGCCGCCGCGGAGGCCCATGGATTCGAGCTGGAGACCGTCGAGTTCGGGTTCGCCTGCGCCGACTACTGGGTGCGGCACGGCGAGATGCTGCCGCCGGACTGGCGGCAGGTGCTCGGCGGCTTCGACGCGATCTTCTTCGGCGCGGTCGGGTGGCCCGAGGTCGTGCCCGACCACGTGTCGCTGTGGGGCAGCCTGCTGAAGTTCCGCCGCGAGTTCGACCAGTACGTCAACCTGCGTCCGGTACGGCTGCTGCGCGGGGTGCGCAGCCCGCTGCGCGACCACGAGCCGGGCGACATCGACTTCCTGGTCGTCCGCGAGAACACCGAGGGCGAGTACTCCGACATCGGGGGCCGGATCTTCGAGGGCACCGACCGCGAGACGGTCGTGCAGGAGACCGTGATGACCCGAACCGGGGTGGACCGGGTGCTGCGGTACGCGTTCGAGCTGGCCGGCTCCCGGCCACGCAGGCACCTGACGTGGGCGACCAAGAGCAACGGCATCTCCATCACGATGCCGTACTGGGACGAGCGCGCGGCCGCGATGGCGGAGCGGTACCCGGACGTGGTCGCGGACAAGGACCACATCGACATCCTCGCGGCCAAGTTCGTCCTGCGCCCCGAGCAGTACGACGTCGTCGTCGCCAGCAACCTCTTCGGCGACATCCTCTCCGACCTCGGGCCGGCGTGCGCGGGGACGATCGGGATCGCCCCGAGCGCCAACATCAACCCGGACCGCACCTGGCCCAGCCTGTTCGAGCCGGTGCACGGCTCGGCTCCCGACATCGCCGGACGCGGGATCGCCAACCCGGTCGGTCAGATCTGGAGCGGCGCCATGATGCTCGACCACCTGGGAGAGCCCGCCGCGGCGGCGCGGATCGTGGCCGCGATCGAGACCGTGCTCGACGAGCGGCCGGAGGTGCTCACTCCCGACCTCGGCGGCTCCGGGACGACCGCGGGTCTCGGCACGGCGATCGCCGCCGAGATCGCGACCGGGGCAGCCGGGCGACGCGGTTCGCGGCCGAAGGCGACCACGACGTCATGACACCATCCTTCTCCGACCCGATCGGCCTGGAAGTGCGGTGGGACCGGCTCGCCGCCGCGACCGACGAGGCCGCCTCGACGATGCTGCGCACGGCCTTCTCGACCATCATCCGCGAGTCCAACGACTACACCGTCGTCCTGATGGACCGCCAGGGACGCACCATGGCGGAGTCGCGCGCCGGCATCCCCGGTTTCGCGGCCCTGATGAGCTCCCTCTGCGCCGTGGTGCTGGACAGGTTCCCGGCCCGGGAATGGCGGGACGGCGACTGCGTCATCACCAACGACCCGTGGATCGCGACGGGGCACCTGCCCGACATCGCCATGATCACCCCGATCTTCCACAGAGGCGCGCTCGTCGGCTTCGCCGGGACCGCGGCGCATTCCCCCGACATCGGCGGCACGCCGTCCATGGGAGCCACCGAGCTGATCTCGGAGGGCATCCTGATCCCGCCGTTGCGGCTGTTCCGGGCCGGCGGGGTGGAGCAGGGGGTCAAGGACCTCCTGCTGGCCAACGTCCGCCTCGCCGACCAGCTGTGGGGTGATCTGGAGGCGCAGGCCGCCGCGCACGCGGTGTGCCGGCGGCGGGCGCGGGAGTTCCTCGACGACTTCGGCGAGCCGGACTTCGAGCGGTTCGCCGCCGAGGTGCACGCGCTGGCCGATGCCGCGCTGCGGGCGGCGATCCGCGACCTGCCGGACGGCGTGTACCGGGCGGGCGTCGACGCCGACGGTGTCGAGGGGCACCCGACGCACATCGAGTGCACGGTCACGGTGAGCGGGGACCGGATCGGGATCAACTACGCCGGGAGCTCGGCCCAGGTGCCCTACTCGACCAACTCCACGCTGAACTACACGCGCGCGTACTCGATGTATCCGCTGAAGATCCTGCTCGATCCGGCCACGCGGACGAACTGGGGCTCTTACCAGGCGATCACCGTGACCGCTCCGGCGGGCACGATCGTCAATCCCACGTTTCCCGCGCCGGTCGTGGCGCGCCACCTGACCGGGCACCTGCTCTCGTGCGCGATCTACCAGGCGCTCGCACCGGTGCTGCCCGACCGGGTCATCGCCGACAGCGGCGGGGCGCCCGCGCTCCGCGTCCGATTCGCCGGTGTCGACGACGACGGTCGCCCCTTCTCGCAGATGCTGTTCGCCAACGCCGGCATGGGGGCCTCCAGGGACAAGGACGGGCTTTCGACCACCGCGTTCCCGACCAACTCCGGGAGCGGGAGCGTCGAGGCGATCGAGGTCGCCTCTCCCCTGCGGTTCGTGCGCAAGGAGCTCCGGGCTGACTCGGGCGGTCGCGGGCGGCGCCGCGGCGGGCTGGGGCAGGACATCGAGGTGCACAACCCGACCCGTCGTCCGGTGCAGATGGTGCTGCTGGGGGATCGCGAGCGGCACCCGGCCCTCGGGCTCGCCGGAGGGGAGCCGGGGGCGACGGCGTACGCGGTGCTGGACACCGGCGAACGCCTGTCCCTGAAGTCGATCTCCCAGCTGGCCCCGGGTTCCTCGGTGGTCATCTCGTTCCCCGGCGGCGGAGGGTTCGGTGCGCCGGAGGAGCGGGAGCCGCACCTGGCCGTGGCCGACGAGCTGGGTGGATATGTCCGTCCACCTGCGGTGGGACGGGAACAGACGGGTGAGGAGTCTCATCGATGAGTCGTACGGTCCGGATCGGGGTGGACGTCGGTGGCACGTTCACCGACCTGCTGCTGCACGACCCGGCACGCAACCTGACATGGCCCGGCAAACTGCCCTCCACGCCGCACGCCCCCAACGAGGCGATCACCGCGGGCATCGCGCGTCTGCTGGCGGAGACCGCCACGCCGGCCGGTGACGTCGCCGGGGTGGTGCACGGCACGACCCTGGTGACCAACACGCTGCTCGAGCGCACCGGCGCCGTCGTGGGACTGCTCACCACCAGGGGTTTCCGCGACACCCTGGAGATGGCCCGGGAGATCCGGTTCGACACCACCGACCTCCTCGCCCGCCCGGCCGATCCGCTGGTCCCGCGGCACCTCTGCCGCGGGGTGCGGGGGCGCATCGCCGCCGACGGCACCGAACTGGAGCCGCTGGACGAGGCCGAGGTGCTCGCGCAGGTGCGGGAGCTCCTCGATCGAGGCGTCGAAGCGGTGGCGGTGGCCCTGCTGCACTCCTACCGCGACGACAAGCACGAACGGCGGGTGCAGGAGCTGCTCGCGAGGGAACACCCGGCGCTGCCGGTCACCGTCTCCAGCGCGGTCGCTCCCGTGATCGGCGAGTACGAACGGGCGAGCACCGCATGCCTCAACGCCTACGTGCAGCCCCTGGTGGTGCGCTACCTCGACGCGCTGCGTGACGACCTGCTCGCGATGGGCATCGACGCGCCGCTGCACGTCATGCTGTCCGGAGGCGGGGTCACCTCCTTGGAGGAGGCGAAGGCGTTCCCCTTCCGCCTGCTCGAGTCCGGTCCGGCCGCGGGTGCGATCGCCGCTGCCGCCGTGGCACGCCGGCTGGGCGAGCCGGATGTCGTCTCGTTCGACATGGGCGGCACCACGGCCAAGATCGCGATCGTCGGCGGCGGTGAGCCTCGCCGCAAGCACGACTTCGAGGCGGGCCGCGTCGACAAGTTCAAGCCGGGCTCGGGGCTGCCGTTCAGGCTGACCGTCGTCGACATGATCGAGATCGGCTCGGGTGGCGGCTCGATCGCGGCGCCGGACCCGCTGGGGTTGCTCAAGGTCGGCCCGCGCAGCGCCGGGTCCGTGCCGGGGCCCGTCGCCTACGGCAGGGGCGGGGACCATCCGACCGTCACGGACGCGGATCTCGTGCTCGGCTATCTCGATCCGGCCGCCTTCCTCGGCGGGGAGATGGTGCTGCGGACCGCCGAGGTCCACAAGGCGGTGGACCGGGAGGTGGCGGGGCCACTCGGCCTCGACCGGGTCGGCGCCGCGTCGGGCATCGTCGAGGTGGCCACCGCGAGCATGGCGGCCGCCGCCCGGATGCACCTGTCCGAGCACGGCAGGGACCCCGCCGACTTCGCCCTCGTCGCGTTCGGCGGGGCCGGCCCGGTGCACGCGTACGGTCTGGCCAAGCAGCTGAAGATGTCACGGGTCATCGTCCCGATGCGCGCCGGCGTCATGTCCGCCTACGGGTTCCTCGTCGCCGCACCCACCGTGGACCAGGCGCGCAGCCTGCCCTCGGCCCTCGCCGGCGTCGAGTGGGACCGCGTCGCCGCCGTCTATGACGAGATGGCCGCGCACGCCACCGCGGTGCTGCGACCGGACCGTCCCGATCTGGTGCGGATCCGGCGGTCAGTCGACATGCGGTACGTGGGGCAGGGGTTCGAGATCGAGATCGGGCTCCCCGGGACGGACGTCGCCCGCACCGACGTCGAACTCCTCCACCGGGCCTTCGAAGAGACCTACCGCGCGACGTTCGGTCGCTCCCTCGACGGACCCGCGGAAGTCGTCAACTGGCGGCTTTCGGCACAGCTGCCCGGCCACGACATCCCCGTGGGATGCGCGCCCGTGGCCGGCGACCCCCGGCGCGGGGTACGCGAGGTGTGGCTCCCCGGGCACGGCCGGCTCCGGGCGACGGTCTGGGACCGGTACCGCCTGCGACCGGGAACGGAGATCACGGGGCCGGCGATCTTCGAGGAGCGCGAGTCCTCGTGCTGTTTCGGACCGGAGTGCCGCATCCGGGTCGACCGTGATCTGACGCTCCTCGTCGACCTCGCGCGCTGACCTCGGGCGGCCGGGCATGGTCCTTCAGAACCGGGCGACGGTGGCCGCCGCGGGTGTCGTGGGCGCGGCGAGCAGGTCCCCGAGCCCGCCACGGGCGTCCTCGATCACGAGCGCCTCGGCCGCCGCCGAGTCACGCGCCCGCAACGCCCGGACGAGCGCCCGATGGCTCGTGTAGCGGTGCAGGCCGAACTCGGCGTCGTGGCTGATCCGTTCGATCAGCCTGGCCCGGCGCTCCGGCCACGAGAACACCCGGGTCTGGTCGAGCAGCCGCACGAGGACCGGGTTGCCGGCGCAGGACTCGACGACCTCGTTGAAGCGCTGCATGGCGTCGAGCAGCCGGCCGAGGTGCCGCGACAGCTCCTGCCCGGCCTTCTGCCGCTGCTTGATGAGGATCAGCAGGTCGTCGGCCTCGTCGAGGATGGCGTCGAGCTGGTCCAGCTGCTCCGGGGACGCGTGCCGGGCGGCGAAGCGGGCCACCATCCCGCGCAGGGCCACCTCGACCTCGGCGAGGTCCTGGATGGCGACGTCGCCGAACGTGGCCACCTGCACCGTCCTCGGCCCCGTCCGTTCGAGCAGGCCGTCCTGCTCCAGGCGCCGGATGGCCTCGCGCACCGGCGTCGGGCTGACCGACAACCGCTCGGCGAGCCCCCGTTCGGTGACCTTCTGGCCGGGACGTAGCTCCCCGATCGTGATCGCGTCGCGGATGGCGCGGTACGCGCGGTCGGCCAGGGTGCCGGCCGTCAGGCCCTTCAACGTCTCATCCGCCATGCGATCAGTCTAACTGCCATGGCAAAGCCCACTTGAGACTCTTGACCGTCTTGCTATAGCAACCGTAGCGTTGTGCTCGCCACAACGGCGAAGTGAAGGGAAGGTGTCCAATGTCCACGACGATGAGCGGGCAGCCCACGCGAGCGGGACGCATCACCTTCCTCGTCTCCCTGGCGGTCTTCGCGCAGGAGTCGACGTGGAACCTCTACGACTCGCAGGTGCCGCCGTTGCTCCGCGAGCACATCGGCAGTGCCGCGCTCATCGGCCTGCTCATGGGGATGGACAACCTGCTCGGCATCTTCATCCAGCCGTGGATGGGCAACCGGTCGGACAACACCCGCACCTCGTGGGGAAGACGTATCCCGTACCTCGTCGTCGGGATGCCGCTGGCGGCGCTGCTGTTCCTCGTCATCCCGCATGCCGCGGCCTCGTTACCCCTGCTGATCCTGGTGATGTTCGCCTACGCGCTGGTCGCGAACTCGTTCAAGCCCATCGCCGAGTCCCTGCTCCCGGACTTCATCCCGCCGCAGCGCCGGAGCCGGGCCAACGCGGCGGTCAAGATCGCGTCGAGCCTCACGGTGATGGTCGCGGCGCTGATCAGCATCTTCCTGATCGACGACTTCCCGAGATTGTCGTTCGCGATTCCCGCGGTCCTGATGGTGGCGTCCGTGGCCCTGCTCGCCGCGAAGCTGCGGGACAGCCGGTCCCCGGCCTACCGGACGGCACTCGAGGAGGACCGCGAGCGGCAGGGTACGGCGGCGGCGAACGTGCGGGTGCGGGTGCGGGACGTCGTGCTCGACATCGTGCGGGATCCGAACCGCAGCAGGTTGCTGCTCATCGTGGCCATCCTCCTCTTCGGCGGTGCGTGGGCCGCCTCCCGGGCCCTCATGACGCCGTACGGCATGGAGGTGCTGGACCTGTCCCGCGGCGAAGCGGGCGGGCTGACCCTGCCCAGCGGGGTGGCCTTCATCGTGGCGGCCTACCCGGTGGCGATGCTCGCGGAGCGCTTCGGCCGGCTGCGCGTGATGATGGCCGGGATGGCGGTGTTCGCGGCCGGCCTGGTGCTCGGCACCGTGGTGCAGACGCCCACCGGCGCGGTGGTCGGCCTGTGCGTCGCGGCGGCGGGCGCGTCCTCGTTCCTGGTCAACGCGGTCGTCGTCCTGTGGAACCTCGCCCCGTCCGACGGGGTGGTCGGGACCTATACCGGTCTCTACACCGTCGGATGGGTGGGCGGCGGCTTCCTCGGGCCGGCGGTGGTCGGCGGCATGGTCGACCTGACGAGCTGGTCCCTGCTGCTGGTCCACGTCGCGATCATCGCGGTCGTCGCCGTGCTGACGGTCGCGCGCGTCAGCGCCCTGCAACGACGCTCCTCCTCCGGACGTGTGCTGTGACGGCGACCCGCGTGCTGATCACCACGGACTACCTCCGCCCCGGCGACGAGGTCGACGAGTTCCTGCGACTCTCCGGCCTGGAGACCGTGCACCTGCCCATGGTCGGCCGGCGCGACCCCGAACAGCTCGTGGCGGCGCTCGCCGGGATCGACGCCGCGCTGGTGGCCAACGAACCGCTGACGGCCGACGTCCTCGCCCGCGCGCCGAGGCTGAGGGTCATCGTGCGGACAGGCGTGGGCTACGACTCGGTCGACGTGGCCGCCGCGGCCCGGCTGGGGATCAGCGTGAGCAACCTGCCCGGCATCAACGCCAACGCCGTCGCCGAGTACACCATGGGTCTGTTGCTCGCGGGCGCCCGACGCCTCGTGCAGTCCGCACACGGTGTGGCCCGGGGGGCCTGGCCGCGCGAGGACGGACGTGAACTGCGCGGGTCGACCCTCGGGCTCATCGGCTACGGCGCGTCGGCGCGGGCGGTGGTGCCGCTGGCTCGCGCCTTCGGCATGAACGTGGTCTGCTCCACCGGCGTGCCGGCGCGGCTGCGCAGCGATCCGTCGGTCGCGTTCGTCGACCTGGCCGAGCTGCTGGCCACCGCCGACTACGTCTCGGTGCACACCTCGCTCACGGAGCGGACCCGAGGCCTGCTCGGCGAGTCGGCGTTCAAGCGGATGAAGCCGACCGCGCTGCTGGTCAACACCGCGCGTGGTCCCATCGTCGACGAGGACGCGCTCGTCGCGGCCGTACGGGCGGGACAGATCGCGGGCGCCGCGCTCGACGTCGTGAGCGAGGAGCCGCTTCCGCCCGGCAGCCCGTTGCGCGGCGTCGACGGCATCGTCGTCTACTCCCACATGGCCGGGCAGACCGCCGAAGCACGAGCCGCCGCGGGGCTCAGAGGGGCCGAGGAACTCGTGGCGGCGCTCGAAGGCCGAGCACGGTTCCCGGTGAACTGACACCGAGAGAAAGAGGGACATGGACAGCGAACCCGTCAAGCCGGTCCGGGTCCTGTCGCCGAGCGGCATGCTCGGCGCGGGCTGGGACCACGCGACGATCGAGCGCGGCATCGCCCTGGGTGCCGACGTCATCAGCATCGACGCCGGGTCGACGGACTCCGGCCCCTACTACCTCGGCTCCGCGACCCCCAAGACGACGGCCAAGGCGGTGGCACGCGACCTGCGCAGCCTGCTGACGGCCGCGTCCGGAGCGGGCATACCCGTGATCGTGGGCTCCTGCGGTACGAGCGGGACCGACAGCGGCGTCGACTGGGTCGCCGGGATCGCGGCCGAGGTGATGGCGCAGGAGGGCCTGGACCTGAAGGTCGCCCGGATCTACAGCGAGCAGGACGCGACCCGGTTGAAGGAGCACCTCGACGCGGGCCGGATCCACCCGCTGCCCCCGTTGGGACAGCTGCGCGCCGAGACCCTCGAGAGCTGTACCCACATCGTCGGCGCGATGGGCCACGAACCGATCGTCGAGGCACTCCGGGCCGGTGCCCAGGTCGTGCTCGCCGGCCGTGCCACCGACACGGCGGTGGCCGCCGCCTACCCGCTCATGAAGGGGCTGCCCGCCGGGCCGACGTGGCACGCCGCCAAGATCGTCGAGTGCGGCGGTCAGTGCACCGGCAACCCGCGCGCGGGCGGCGTCCTCGCCACCATCGACGCCGACGGCTTCACCATCGAACCGCTCGACCCCACGGTGTCGTGCACGCCGATCTCGGTGGCCGCCCACATGCTCTACGAGACCGCGAACCCGTTCGAGATGCGGGAGCCCGACGGCACCCTCGACGTCCGGGACGCGCGCTACACCGCGGTCGACGACCGGATCGTCCGCGTCGAGGGGTCGCGGTTCCACGTCGCCGACCAGTACACGATCAAGCTGGAGGGCGCCCGGATCACCGGCTACGAGACCATGTCGTTCACCGCGATCCGGGACCCCCTCATCCTCGCCGACATCGACGCCTGGGCGGACCTGATGCGCACGATGATCAAGCGGCGGGTGGGCCAGACGCTGGAGCTGGCGGACCACGAGTACGCCTTCGACCTGCGCCTCTACGGCCACAACGCGGTGCTGGGCGACCTCGAGCCCGAGACCGGGCCGCCGCGGGAGGTGGGCGTGATGCTGCTGGTCAACGCGCCCGACCAGGCGACGGCCACGGCGATCGCCAAGGTCGCCAACCCGCTGATGCTGCACCTGCCGACGCCGGCGATGGACTACCTGCCGAGCCTGGCGTTCGCGTCCTCGCCGGCCGAGGTCGAGCGCGGCGCGGCGTACGAGTTCGTGCTGAACCATGTCGTCGACTGCGCCGACCCGACGAGCCTGTTCCGCATCGAGACGGGAGACGACGCCGATGCCTGAGACCACCCTGGCGGACCTCGCCCACGAGGTCCGGTCCAAGAACGCGGGCCCGTTCTGGGTCACCATGGAGCTCTTCATGCGCGACGCCGACGGCTACCGGATCGCCGCGGACGAGTCCTTCCTGAACGAGCGCGTGATCGCCGAGCTCTACCGGGTCGAGGAGAGCACGGTCCAGATGTTCCGGATCCCGTCGCTGAACGTCGTGAAGATCTCCTTCCCGCGTCCCATCAGCCAGGGATCGCTCCGGGACCGCGACATGCACGCCGGCCAGCACCACGTCCCTCTCGCGCGCATGCCGATCAGGCGGCCGGCCGACCATGATCGCTGACGACCTCGGCACCTGGGCGGCCGCGCTGCGGTTCGACGACCTCAGCGAGCACGCGGTCCACACGGTCCGGCAACGCCTGGTCGACACCCTCGGCTGCGGGCTCGGCGCGTTCGACGCCGAGCCCGGCCGGGCGGCGCGACGTCTAGCACGCGCCCTTCCCCCGGGCCCGTCGACGGTACTGGGCACGAGAAACACCGCCACCGCGGACGTCGCCACGTTCGTCAACGGGACGATGGTGCGCCACCTGGACTTCAACGACGGCTACCTCGGGCTCGAGCCCGGACATCCCAGCGACAACATCGCGGCGTGCCTGGCGGTCGCCGAGGCCGAAGGGCGCTCCGGCCGGGACCTCGTCACCGCCATCGCGCTCGCCTACGAGGTACAGGTCCGGTTGCAGGACGCCGCGAACCTCTACCGCCGCGGCTGGGACCACGTGAACTACGTGCTCGTGTCCGCCACGCTCGCCGCGGGCAAGCTCATGGGCCTGGAGGCGCGGCAGCTCACCCAGGCGGTCAACATCGCCCTGAACGGGCACATCGCGATGCGCCAGGTCCGGGCAGGCGAACTGTCGTCGTGGAAGGGTTCCTCCGCGCCGAACGCCGCCCGGAACGGTGTCTTCTCCGCCTGGCTGGCCAGGGAGGGGTTCACCGGCCCCGCACCTATCTTCGAGGGCGAAATGGGGTTCATGCGGCAGGTGAGCGACTCCTTCGTGCTGGAGCCACTGGCGTTCCCTCGCACCCCCGGCAGCACGTACGCCGTGTCCCGGACGCTCACCAAACTGCTGCCGACCAACGGTGAGATGCAGACCGCGGTGTGGGCGGCGCTCGACCTGCGCGAGAAGATCGCCGACCTCGCCGAGATCGACCGCGTCGTCGTCGACACCACGCACATCGGCTGGACGATCCTGGGCAAGGACCCGGAGAAGTGGCGCCCCACCACGCGCGAGACCGCCGACCACAGCCTCCCGTACACGGTGGCCCGCGTGCTCGTCGACGGGGAGCTGACGGCGTCCTCGTACGAACCGGACGCGCTCGCCGACCCCGCCGTCGCGGCGTTGATGGCCCGCGTCGAGGTTCGCGAGGACCCGGTTCTCACGGCGATGCTGCCGACCCGCATCCCCAATCGGGTCACCGTCCGCCTCAGGTCCGGTGAAGAGCTCGTCCGCGAGGTCCACGACGCCCCCGGCGGCCACCGGACCCCGATGACCGACGAGCAGTTCGAGAAGAAGTTCGTGGCCCTGGTGGAACCGCTGACGACGGCAGCGCGGTGCGGCCGGATGCTCGACGAGATCTGGAACGTCGACCTGGCGCCGACCGTCACCACCCTCATGCGGGCCCTGGTCGTCGACGACGAGCCCGATGGCGGATGAGCCCGCCTGCTCTCGCCTCGATCCGAAAGGGGAGCTCTCGTGATCCGTCTCGCGGACCTGCCTGCCGCACACCCCGGCCGCCGGCTGCTGACCGGCCGTACCCCGTTCTTCGCCGCGCCGGCCGAACCGCGCTGCGGCTACTGCGCCTACGTCCCCAGGACCTGGACTCCCGATGCCCGGATGCCGGTGCTGGTGGCCGTGCACGGCACCGGGCGCAACGTCGGCGCGTTGCGGGAGGGACTCATCCCCTTTGCCGACCGGCACGATGTCATCGTCGTGGCACCGCTGTTCCCGGCCGGCATCGACGATCCGGACGACGTGCACAACTACAAGAGCATCGACGCCCACGGCATCCGGTTCGACCTGGTGCTGCTCGATGTCCTGGAGCAGGTCCGGGTCCGGTGGAACGCGCGGGTGGACACGGTGATGCTGTGCGGGCACTCCGGCGGTGGCCAGTTCGCCCACCGGTTCCTCTACCTCCACCCGGAGCGGCTCGCCGCCGTCGCGGTGAGCGCGCCGGGCAGCGTGACCCTGCTCGACCACTCGCTCGCCTGGCCGGCCGGCATCGGCGACACCCGGGAGCGATTCGGGATCCCCGTCGACCCCGCCGCGGTCGCCCGGGTGCCGGTGCTGCTGGTCATCGGCGGTGACGACGACGGGCGGGCCGACCTGGCCGCCATGGGTCATCCCGGCCGCAGCCGGCCGGAGCAGCTCGACCGCCTGGCCGGGAGCCTGGCACGGCACCGAACCACCGTCCGGAAGGTCGAGGTGCCGAAGGTGGGCCACGATGCCGCGGGAACGCAACCGCCGATCATCGACTTCTTCGGCGACCTGCTCACCGGCCACGCCGACTCCGGGATGCGGTCGGAAGCCCGTTCGCCCGGGCGCGACGCGCCGCCGGCACAACAGCGCACCCCGGTCCACCGCGAGCGGTGAACTCGAAGACGCCCCCTGGCCGAGGCGACGGCGCTGACGGCGGAGCTCACGTTTCGCTGATCGTGTCGCCGCAGGTTCGGGGTCACCAGGGGATGACGCCGTCGTCCTCGAAGAACGAACCGGTCGGGCCGCCGTCGGGCAGCGTGGCGAGCCGGATCGCTGTGGCTGCGCCCTGTTCGGGCGCGGGGTCCTTGGAAGCCGGTGAAGTCGGTCGCGACCAGGCCCGGGCAGGCGGCGTTGATCAGGATGCCGGTATCGGCGAACTGCCGGGCGTACTGCACGGTGACGGCGTTGAGGAACGACTTCGACGGCGAGTAGGCCGCCATGACAGGGCCGATCTCGATGTCCGGGTCCGCCTGCCGGGTCAGGGACGCGACGCTGCTGGAGACGTTGACGATGCGTGGCGAGGCCGAGCGCCGCAGCAGCGGCAGCATCGCGTTGGTCACCCGGATGACACCGATGACGTTGGTCTCCACGACCGTGCGGACCACGTCGAGGTCGAGCGTGGTCGGGTCCTGCACCCACCCCGGACCCACCTCTCCCGAGATGCCGGCGTTGTTGACCAGGGCGTCCAGGCGCCCGGCCTGCCGTTCGACCAGCTCCGCGGCATCGGTGACGCTTCGGTCGCCGGTCACGTCCAGCGGCACCCCGAACGCGTTCACCCCGCCGGCGCGCAGCTTCTCGACGGCGGTCTCGAGCCGGGCCCCGTCTCGGGCTCCCACGCCCACGCGGTATCCGAGGGCGCCCAGCCCGGCCGCGATCGCGTAGCCAATCCCCTTGTTCGCGCCGGTCACCAGCGCGATCCTCGTTTCGCTCATGCCGTTGATGTTCGCTGCCGGACGAGCGGGGCAGCCAACACCGATCCGGTGCCCTGTCATACCCGGTAGGTATCACTGGCTATGCTGTGGCCGTGGACACCTTGGAGACCCGCGAGCTGAGGTACTTCATGGCCGTCGCCGAGGAGCTGCACTTCGGCCGCGCCGCCGAGCGCCTCGGCATGGCCCAGCCGCCACTGTCCCGGGCGATCCAGCAGCTCGAGCGGCGCCTCGGCGTCTCCCTGCTCGAACGCAACCGCCGCGGCGTCTCCCTGACCGGCGCCGGGGAGGTGCTGCTGCACGAGGGCCGCGCGGCCCTCGACGCGACCACCGCTGCCGCTCGCCGCACCCGTCGCGCCGGTGGCGCTGACCGTTCGGGCAGCCCCCGCCATCGCCTGGTCCTGGCGGTGAAGGCCGCCGGGTCTCACGAGCTGCTGCGGAAGATCCTCGACGCCTACGCGGCCGAGCCCGACGCCGCCGAGATCGAGGTGCTGCCGTGCGGCATCTGTGAGCAGGAAGAGCTGCTGCGCGACGGCCGCGCCGACGTGGCGCTCATGCACGCGCCGTACAACTCCCTCGCCGGGTTCGACAGCGAGGAGCTGATGACCGAGGGGCAGATCGCCATCCTGCCCGCCCGGCACCCGCTCGCCGCGCGCAGGACGTTGTCCCTGGCCGACGTCAGCGACGTCCCCGACCTTCCGCTCGCCCGCTGGCCCCACCACGGCACCTACCCACCCGGCCCGGGCCCCGAGGTCCACGACCAGACGCAACTGGCCCAGCTGATCGCCCTCGGACGCACCGTGGCCGTCCTCCCCGACTCCGCCCGCGCCTGGCTGTGGGCCGAGCACACCGCCGTCCCCTTGACCGACGCGCCCCCCGTCGTCACCCACATCGCCTGGCCCGCGCACAGCCGCTCCCTCGCCCTCGCCGGACTGATCCGCACGGCCACACAGCTATGACCCTCTCTTGCCGTTCATACTGGTACGCACCTCCAAGAGCGGTCTCTTAGTGGTCCGGCTCGCCTGCTGTACCCGGCTCGTGCCACGGGCGGCCGTTCCGATGTTCCTGTGGGAGGGGTCACTCGGCCTCCGGCTGGTCGTCAAGGGGTTCAAGCCCTCCCCCTCACCGCCGCGATGATCGCGCCCGGCACGCCCTGACCCGCGAACCACCGCGTGGGAGACGCCGCGGCGGGCGCCGGGCGGTTGAGGCCGGGCGGGCCAGAACTCGTGAATCAGAGGTCGCGCGGCGAGACGGTCTCCATGGCCCGCTTCTAGCGACCTCGGAGGGGGTGGTCAGGATCATCGCCCGTGGTCGGGCTCGGGACCCGGCGCAATCTCGATGGCGTGGGTGGCTGTGGCCAAGGCCGAGATCGGCGCGCGCCATCTCAGAATCAAATCTCACTAACATTAGTTTTTGAGATGGCGATAGATGGTCGCTCTGGAGACCTCGAAACGGGCGGCTAGCTCTTCGGCGCTGCGGCCCGCGGCGTACAGGGAGCGTGCCTGGGCGATCTGTTCTTCGGCCAGAAGGGCTCGTCGTCCGCCGTTGCGTCCCCGGGCGCGGCCACGCGCGCGGGGCGCGGCCGGTTCGTTCAGCAGCGCCCTGGCGCCGTCCAGGATCAGGCCGCGCAGCCGTTCGGCCGGCTCGTCCCGGAACAGCACCACCGGATCGGCCAGCCCGGCGACCACCTGGCAGGCGCGCACCCGCTGCTCGAGCCCGCCGCCCGGACCGGCCACCAGGTCGTTGGCCAGGGCGATCGCGGTGCGGAAGCGGTCGGCGATCGGCGCCTGTACAAGAAGCGTCATGTCCTTGACCAGCATGGTGAGCGTCTGACGGTGGCGCAGGTGCACGTCGACATAGCCCTCGATCGCCCGCCACCGCACCTCCTCAACGCTGTCGCACGACTCGGCCCGGGCCAGTACCGCCTCCAGTTCGTCCAGCAGCGGCAGGGTGAGCCGGCGGAGGATCTCCTCCTTGGAGTCGAAGTGGTAGTAGAGGGCGGCCTTGGTGATGCCCACCTCGTCGGCGATGGCCTGCATGGAGGTGGCGCGGTAGCCGCGGGCGGCGAACAGGGCACGCGCCGCCTCCAGGATCCGCTCGGATGTCATGGATCTCACTTACCTGCGGTCAGTTTCTTCGCTAGAGTACTTACCGGCAGTCAGTCTATTGCCGCAGGGATGATCTGTATGCGAACCAAGGTGTCCTTCACCGCTGACGGCGTCCGCTGCGCCGGCTACCTCTATCTGCCCGCCGGGTCCGGACGGGTGCCGTGCGTGGTGCTCTGCCACGGCTTCAGCGGGACGATGGACCGGCTCTTCGACTACGCCGAGCGCTTCGCCGCCGAGGGCTTCGCGGCACTGGTCTTCGACTACCGAAGCTTCGGCGAGAGCGACGGCGAGCCCCGCCAGGTCCCCGACATCGACGGCCAGCTCGTCGATGTCCGCGCCGCCGTGGCCTTCGCCCGGCGGCACGAGCGGGTCGACCCCGGCAGGGTGCTGCTGTGGGGCAACTCGCTGGGCGGCGCGCACGCCATCACCGTGGCCGCGAGCGATCCCCGGATCGCCGTCGTGGTGGCGCAGATCCCGTTCAACGGATTCCCGAAGAAGGTGGAGGGACGCTCGGCCGGTGAGACGCTGCGGCTGCTGGGGGCGATCGTCTGGGACGCGCTACGCGGCAAGCTGGGCCTGCGGCCGTACTACATCCCCATGGTGGGACGGCCGGGAGAGCTCGCCGTCACCGCGACTCCCGAGGCCGACCAGCACATCCAGACCCTGACCGGCGGGCAGACGACGTTGTGGCGCAACAGCGTCGCGCCCAGAGGGCTGCTGCAGATGATGCGCTACCGGCCCGCCGAGGCCGCGGCCCGCCTGGCCTGCCCGCTGCTGGTCTGCGTCGCGGCCGAGGACCGGGAGACGCCGCTGGAGACCACCCGGGTGCTGGCCGACCGCGCGCCGCGCGGCGAGCTGCGTGTCTACCCCGGCAGCCACTTCACCTTCTACACCAACCCCAGCTTCCGGGATCGTGTGGTCGCCGACCAGATCGCCTTCTACCGCCAGACTTCCGCGACCGTGTGACGGAGGACGCCAGTGAGCGAAAAGGATCATGGCCGCCAAAAGTAAGCGTCTCGGAACCCGCATCGAGCGCTTGATGCAAAATGACAAGTACTTGCTATCGTCCGTCAAGTGAACCACGCAAGTACGGCAGCACACGTCGAACTCGCCGGGGAGCTCCTCCGGCTGGTCGAAACCCGGGTCGTCGACCCGCTGGAGATCCTTCTCGAGTCGGATGACCAGGTCCGGCCGATACGGGAACGGCTGCGCATCGAGGCCGAGGTGTGGGCGGCACAGCTGCTCGGCCCGGACGACGCCCTCGCGGTCCGTACGTCGGCGCGCCTGATCGCGGCGGCCTTCCCCGGCGACGGGCCGTTCGACCCGCCGGAGGCGTGGTGGCGTTCGGCCTTCGGGCAGGCCGTCGCCCGCCGCGTGGGCCACCCGGGGGCGGTCGCCGTGTCGTACGCCACGGCCGCGGCCATGCTCGGCATCACCCGCCAGGGGGTTCACGACCTCGTCAAGCGCGCCAAGCTCGTACGCCATCCCGACGGCGGGGTGACCACCGAGTCCGTACGCGCCCGGCTCAACCAACCGAAGGAGCAGCGTGCCCCCTCAGGACATCACCCTCGCTGACCACGTCATCCCGCCCGCGGCCCGCGACCACGGCGGCGCCGGCTCCGCCGTACCGCGCCTGCATGGGCTGGGCGGGCGCTCGAAGCGCGGGACACCCTCGCACCGCTCCAGGCCCGAAGGCACCGGGTCGTCACCGTCGACCTGCGCGACCTGCGCGACCTCGCCGAGCTGAACGCCCGGTTCCCCGCGGAAGGGTGAGCAAGCGCAGGCCGGCCCCTGGCGTCAGGCGGTGCGGCGGGAGCGGGCCAGAGCCAGCCCACCGGCGACCATGGCGATCGGCCCGACCACCAGGTCCACGTAGCCCCCGACGATTCCGTAGCCGGCGCCGGGACCGCCCTCGGCGGCGGCCACGACCAGCCCGCCGATGACCGTGCAGGCCAGCCCCGCCGCCAGGGCCACGACGGCTCCCCTCCTCCCCCCGTTGCCGATACGACCGGCGGAGCGGGCCAGAGCCAGGCCGCCGATGACGACGCCGGCCAGCCCCAGCAGCGCGGCCACCGCGGACCACAGACGCCCGGCGGTCAAGGCGTAGGCACCGACAGGCTGGGCCACAACGTGCGCGGCTGCCGGTGTGGCGAGCCCCACGATTCCTGCGAGGGCGGCCGCGGCGGTGGTCAGCAGGTTACGGACGGACATGGGGATCCCTTCTGTAGAGCTGTCTGCCTGTACGCACACACGCACAAGATCACGAGAGGATCGAGGGGTACGGTCATCGGGGCCTCGATCGCGCGCTTGGATTCGCTGCGGTCAGCCGCTCGGCTCGGTGCGCCGGGAGCGAGCCAGAGCCAGCCCGCCGAGAACCGCACCGACCAGCCCGAGCATCAGGGCCAAGGCTGCCCCGAAGACTCCGTTGCCGGTGCCGAGACCGCCGTCGGCGACAGCCAGTTTCACCGCGCCGTTGAGCCCGCCGGTCAGCGCCACCACCAGGGCCACGACGGCTGCCCTCCGCCCGCCGTCGCCGACACGACGGACTGAGCGCAGCGCCAGCCAGCCGATGGCCACGCCGCCCAGCGCCACCAGTGCGGCCACGCTGGCCCAGATCCGCTCAGGGGTTCCGAGGAACGTGTCGACACCCTGGCCCGCGCATTCCGCCGCCGACGTACACACGGGCGAGGCCGCCTGTGCGGCAATCACATACAGGACGGACATTGAGCTTCCTTTCGGTCGCATGACGGGCGTCGGCAGCGTGTGCAGCGCGGTGACCCGGCCGATGCCGGCCGAGGTGCCGGTGACGAGCGCGAGCGCCTGGGAGGGGTTTCACGAATCGATCGTCGCGCCGTCGAGGCGGCCACGGCCTCCGGCAGCGGACGGCAGCGTCTACGCAGCTCCGCGTACACGGTTCGTGCCTCGGTACGCCCGTCGTCGTAGGCGGCCGCGCGTCTGGTCGGAGTGTTCTCGCGGGCGGCAACCGTAGGATCGCGGCATGGAACACCGCGTGGTGTCGTTGCGCCTGCCCGCGCCGGCGCAGGACCTGTTGCTCGCGCTCTTCATCACCGTGATGCAGGTTCAGGGCACGATAGTCCGCAATGCCGGCGAGGTGGTGCAGCGTCCCCTTACCGACCTCGGGAACCTGGGATATGTCCTGCTGGTCGTGAGTGGCGTGGTCGTTGTCGCCCGCCGCCGGTGGCCGGTTCCGGTGTTCGTCGTCACCGCGCTCACCAGCCTGGTGTACTACGGCCTCGACTTCCCGGACGGGCCCGGTTGGCTCGGGCTCTTCGTCGCCCTGTACGCCGTCGCCGCCTACGGTGACGGGCGCCGGTCGCTGGTGATCGCGGGCGTGGGCACCACGATGCTCGCCATCGCCTGGCTGGTCGCCGCGGCCGACATCGAGCCACGCGCCGCCATCGGCTGGGTGTTCTTCCGGATCGGCGCGTCGGTCATGAGCGCGGCCCTCGGCGAGTCGGTGCGGTCCCGGCAGGTCATCGCGGCCGAAGCGCAGGAGCGCGCCGCGCTGGCCGAACGGACCCGCGAGGAGGAGGCGCGGGCGCGGGTGGACGCCGAACGGCTCCGGATCGCGCGCGAGGTCCACGACACCGTCGCGCACGCCATAGCGATCATCAACGTCCAGTCCGGCGTCACCGCGCACGTGCTCGACAAGCGGCCCGAGGTGGCACGCGAGGCGCTGCGGGCCATCGAGCAGACCAGTTCCCGGGCGCTGCAGGAGATGCGGGCCATCCTCGGGGTGCTCCGTGACGACGACGGTGACGGCGGGCGCGTGCCGTACCCCGGGCTGGGGCAGATCGACGAACTGGCCGCCAAGGCACGCGAGGCGGGACTCGACATCCAGCTAGAGGAGACGCCGCCCCCGACCCCGCTGCCGAGCGCGGTGGGAAGTGCCGCGTACCGGATTGTTCAGGAATCGATCACCAACGTGGTCCGCCACGTCGGCCCGACTCGGGTGACGGTCGCGCTCAACCCCGGACTCGAGGCCTTGGAGATCCGCGTGACCGATGAGGGCCGCCGTGCCGCCCCAGTTCATGGCCCCGCGGTCCCGCGCCCACCGGCCCCGCATCCGGCCGGCGCCGGCGGCTCGGCCAAGCCCGGTCGCGGCATCCTCGGAATGCGCGAGCGCTGTCAACTGCTGGGCGGAGAGCTCGACGCCGGGCCGCTCGCGGGTGGCGGGTTCGAGGTCAAGGCACGACTGCCCCTCGCGCCGACCGGGGCGCGTCTATGAACGCGGCGGTCGCGTCACCGCTGACCAACGCGCCGATCAAGGTGCTGGTCGCGGACGATGAGCGTCTCGTACGTTCCGGGTTCAAGGTGCTGCTCGACCTCGAGGACGACATCACGGTGGTGGGAGAAGCCACCAACGGCGCCGAAGCCGTCGAGCGGGCCCGCGCCACCCGCCCCGACGTCGTCCTCATGGACATCCGCATGCCCAAGCTGGACGGGATCCAAGCCACCGCCCAGATCGCCGGGACGCGCGGGCTGGAGCAGGTCCGAGTCCTCATCCTCACCACCTACGACACCGACGAGTACGTCTTCGACACCTTGCAGGCCGGTGCCAGCGGCTTCCTGCTCAAGGACGCCGGGCCGGCCGAGCTCCTCCAGGCCATCCGGGTGATCGCCGCCGGAGACGCGCTGCTCGCGCCGCGGATCACCCGACGCCTCATCGGCCAGTTCACCGCGCGCCGAACAGCCGCCCGGGACGCGGACGAGCGGCTCGCGGTGCTGACCGAGCGCGAGCGCGAAGTGCTGGCCCTGGTGGGACAGGGCCTGAGCAACCACGAGATCGGTGCCAAGTTGTTTCTCAGCCCGGCCACCGCGCGCACCCATGTCAGCCGCGCGATGACGAAACTGGGTGCGCGCGACCGTGCGCAACTGGTCGTCATCGCGTACCGAACCGGACTGGTCAGCCCTGCGACGTAAGGCACGGGCCGCTTCGAGCCCCCACCGACGGCTGGTGGGCTCATCAGCGACCACCAGCGGGCCGGCTTCTGAGCCGAGCTCAGGGCCGCTGCCGGAACGAGGCCGGCGTGGCGCGCACGAGGTCGGCGGCGCCCCAGCCGGGGTCGAACTGGGCGCCGGGGGTGCCCCGCGGTCGCGGCGCAGCACCGGGTAGGCTACGGCAGCCGGCGGACCGGGACGGTGGTGGACCGGTTCTGGCTGGACGGCCCGCTGAGGAGCTCAGCGGTGGAACAGGCCGGGTTCATGGAGCGGCCGGCCACCCTGCGCCCGCCCGCCTCGCGCGCGCACCAGCGCGCCGTCCCGCGACCTGATCGAGCAGGAGAAGAAGGACGGGTACGTGCTGTACGCCAAGTCAGGCCGGCAGAACGCCCCCGGCCCCGGCACGGGCTGGCGGGCCGGGTGGGTCGAGCGCGCCACGCTCGCGCGTGAACCGCTGCACCGGCTGAACGTCCCGCCCACGGCGTGAGCGTTTCCCACAAGGACCCCTCCGACCACGGCGACCGTCGCACGGTCGCCGTGGTCGTCGCCATCCAGGCGGCCATCTCGCTGGGCTACTTCGCGGCGATGGCGCACGTCGTCATACACCTCAGAGTCGACCTGGGGTTGGCCGCCGGGCTGATCGGCCTGGTGCTGGCGCTGCGCAATCTCGTGCAGCACACGCTCTCCCTGCCGGTCGGCGCGCTGGTGGACGTGCTCGGCCCGGTGCGGATCGGAATGGTGGCGTGCCTGCTGCGCGCGGCCGGGTTCGCGCTGCTGGGCACCGTGTCCTCCCTGCCCTGGCTGGTCGTCGCGGCGGTGTTGCTGGGCACGGGCGGGGCGCTGTTCCATCCGGCGGCGCAGTCGCTGCTGGCCGGGCTCGCCGAACGGCGAAGGGCGCGCGGATACGCGGCGTACGCGATGACGTTGCAGGTCGCGGCGGTGCTCGGCCCGGTCCTTGGGCTGGCGCTGCTGAGCGTCGGCTACTGGCTGGTGGCGCTGACGGCGGCGGCGCTGTGGGCCGGCGCGGCGTTCCTGTTCTCACTGGTGCGGCACGTTCCGCGCGTCCGGGTCGGGAGCGGGGTCGTCTCCGGGGTGCGAACGGTCCTGCGGGATCGGGTCTTCCTCTGGTTCGCGGCCGTGTCGACGCCCGCGGTGCTGCTGACGGACCAGTCATCGGTGGTGGTGCCGCTCGGCGGCGTGGACGCGGGGCCGGTGACCGTGTTCTCCTGCGTGCTCGCCATGGTGTCGGCGGCGGTCCAGCCGTGGTACGCGGTGCCCGGCCGCGCCGACCGGCCCCGCGTGCTGCGCGTGGGGCTGTTGTTGGCCGCGGGCGGCCATCTGCTGCTGGCGGCCGGCGCGGGCGGCGGGTTGACGGGCCTGGTGGTGGTGGCCGTGTTGCACGGGCTCGCCGACGGCCTGCTGCAACCGGCGGTGTTCCAGACGATCGCCCGGCTCGCTCCGCCGGCGCGTTTCGGGACCTACCTGGGCGTGCAGACGTTCCTCTCGGGTCTGTTCGCGTTCGCCGGCGGCATTGCCGTGGGCTGGTCGTTCGACCGGGGGCCGAGCGGGGCGACGGCGGCGCTGGTCGTTCTGGCGTTGACCGGTTGTGCCGCGGCGGCCTGCACCCGCTCGCTCCCCGGGCAGGGGGCCGACGCCCGGGGCGTGTGGCAGGCGGTCAAGAGCGACAGCGGCTCATCCGGTTCCCAGGAGCACCAGCAGCCGGCCGAATCCCGGTGACGCCGAGGCTGATGGGCCGGGACGGTGGCCACATTGCGCGAGGCAGATGGGAGGGTTGTTCGGATACGCGAGAATGCCCGGTGTGATTGTGAACAAGGCGATCTACTGCAACGGCGTGCGTGAGACCATCAGCGGCGACATCAGCGATGCCTTCAACGCGGCTCGGGCCAGGGGCGACTGCTTCCTGTGGATCGGCCTGCACGAGCCCACGCAGGAGGAGTTCGATCTGATCACCAGCGAGGTGAAGCTGCATCCGCTGGCGGTGGAGGACGCCATCCATGCCCATCAGCGGCCCAAGCTCGAACGCTACGACGACACCCTGTTCGTGGTGCTCAAGCCCCTGATGTACGTGGAAGAGACCTCCGACATCGAGGTCGGCGAGATCAACATGTTCCTGGGCGACGACTTCTTCATCAGCGTCCGCCACGGGCAGGCCAACCCGCTGAGCGGGGTGCGCAGGCGCGTCGAATCCGATCCCGACCTGCTGGCGGCCGGTCCGGCCGGGGTGCTGTACGCGGTCTGCGACCAGGTCGTCGACACCTACTCCCAGGTCTCCCACGAGGTCGAGCACGATCTCATCGCGCTCGAACGCCGCGTCTTCAGCGGCGAGAACACCGATGTCACCGCCGACATCTACTCCCTCAAGCGCGAGGTCCTGGAGTTCCGGGCCGCCCAGGACCCGCTCGTCCCGGTCCTGGAGGAGATCGTCAAAGGCCGGGTGGCATTGTGCGCCGGCACCCGCGACCAGTTCCGCGATGTCCTGGACCACCTGCTCCGCGTGGACGCCCAGGTCGACGAGCACAACGAGCTGCTCACCAGCGCCTTGAGCGCCCACCTGGCCCTGGTCGGCCGTGAGCAGAGCACGGTGGCCATGCAGCAGAACGCCGACATGCGCAAGATCTCGTCATGGGCCGCCCTCATCGCCGTCCCCACCATGATCGCCGGCATCTACGGCATGAACTTCGACTACATGCCCGAACTGCACTGGCTGCTCGGCTACCCCTTAAGTCTCACCGTCATGGTCATCGCCGTGCTCATCGTCCACCGGCTGCTGCGAAAGAGCGGATGGCTATGAGAACACCCAATCTCCCCCGCAGACCCTCCCCGAGCAGACTTGTTCTTGCCGCGGTCGTCGCCTGGATCGTCCTGTTGACCGTCATCATCCTGCTCGATCCCCACGGCTCCGGCCCGTGAGTCCGCACCCGCTGTCAGCCACCGCGGGCAGGGCGGCGTGACCAGGCCGGCTTGATCGGGGCCAGCAACGACAGGCCGGCCAGCGCGAACGCCGGCACGAGCGCCCAGCGCAACACCACGGACCCGACTTCCTGCGTTCTGGCCATGGTGCCGAGCGAACTGCCGATGCTGCGGTACACCTCGTCCAGCGAGTCGGCCGTCTGAGCGTCGTAGGTCCGCCCGGCGGTGCCCTCGGCCAGGGTGCGCAGCGTTTCGGTGTTCGGCGGGACCGGCAGTTGGCGGCCGTCGATCTCCACGGTGCCGTTCGGGGTGCCGAAGGCGATGGTGGAGACCGGCACCTTGCTCCGGGCGGCGTCCTGGGCGGCCTCCGGCACCGTCCGGCCCGCGGTGTTGTCGCCGTCCGACAGCAGCACGATGGCCGCCGGCGGCGGGTCGCTGGCCGCCTGCTGGTCGAAGGAACGGATGGCGTCCAAACTGGAGAAGACCGCCTCGCCGATGGCGGTGCCCGACGCGGGCTGGAGCGTCTCGATGGCCTGAGCCACCGCCTCGTGGTTCACCGTGGGCGAGACCACCACGGCCGCCGATCGGGCGAAGGACACCAGGGCCACGTTGAAGCGCTCAGGCAGGCTGGTGATGAACGTCTTCGCCGAGGACTTGGCCGCCTGCAACCGGGACGGCGGGATGTCGGTCGCCACCATGGACAGCGACACGTCGATCGCCACCACGATGGTGGCCCGGTCCCGGGGCACGAGAACCGTGGCGGTCGGGCGCGCGGCCGCCACGACGAGCAGCCCCATCACCAGCGCGAACAGCCCCGCGGCGACGTGCCGCGACCAGGTCGCCCGGTTCGGTGCCACCAGGTCCAGCAATCTCAGGTTCGTGTAGCGCGCGGCATAACGAGGCCGAAGGAGCTGCACGACGACGTATCCGGCCACGGCGGCGGCCAGGACCACGAACAACCACAACCATCCGGCGGCCTGAAAGCTCATCCTGCCTCCCCGCGGACAGCACCGGCGCCCCGGAGCGGCGCCCGCGGCCTGACTTCTCCTCGGCGCGCCTGTCACATGCGGACATCCGCAGGTCTACCCCCGGCCGGCGGACACATGCGCCGCATGAGACATGTCTGCCGGTACGAAGGAGTGTGCGGTATCTTGAGCAGGTTCTTCCGGATACCGCCGGGACCGGCGGCCAAGGGCGAGGAGGTGAGGCTGCATGAGCAGTCAACCTCCCAGTCCGGCTCGCTGAGCGTCTCATCCCTTTCTGACCAGCGCCGCTCTGCGGCTCGTTCGGCTGTGCCGCCGTGCTGGTGACCCTTGAGGTGTCTCCGGAGGTCCCCCATGATGATGTCCGATTGGCGTTCGCGCGTCCTGCGCCCGGTCCGGCGAACCGAATCAGCAACGGCCAAGGAGCGGGAGCCCTCCCCCGAGCAGTCGATGGACCCGCGTGGCCACCGCCCCGTACGGTCGGCCGACGGCCAGGTCGTGGATGCCGCTCTCTACCGGCACGGCAAGCGCCTGGACAGCCCGTCCACCCCCACCGAAGTCCGCGCGCGCCTGAGCGAGCAGTCCGGCGGCATGGGCTGGATCGGTCTCTACCAGCCCGACGAGGCACACCTCGCCGCGCTCGGCGAGGAGTTCGGGCTGCACGAGCTGGCCATCGAGGACGCCATCGTGGCCCACCAACGTCCCAAACTGGAACGCTACGGCGACACCCTGTTCGTCGTGCTCCGCGCCGCCCGCTACGACGACGACGCCGAACAGGTCGAGTTCGGCGAGATCCACCTGTTCGTCGGCCCCGACTTCGTGCTCACCGTCCGGCACGGCAACGCGCCCCCGCTGCATCCGGTACGCGAACGCATGGAAGCCGACCCGGAGCTTCTGGCCCGCGGCTCCGAAGCCGTCCTGTACGCCGTGCTCGACCACGTCGTCGACGGCTACGCCCCCGTCATCGCCGGGCTGCAGAACGACATCGACGAGATCGAGACCCAGGTTTTCGGCGGCGACCCCGGCGTGTCCAGGCGCATCTACGAACTGTCCCGTGAAGTGATCGAGTTCCAGCGCGCCACCCGTCCCCTGCTGGTCATCCTGAACAGCCTGACCGCGGGCTTCGACAAGTACGGCACCGAGGAGGAGCTCCAGCGTTACCTGCGCGACGTCGCCGACCATGCGACCACCGTGGCCGAGCGCGTGGACGGCTTTCGCCAGATGCTCGCCGACATCCTCACCGTCAACGCCACCCTCGTCTCCCAGGCGCAGAACGAGGAGATCAAGCACATGACGGAGGCCAGCCTCGCCCAGAACGAGGAGATCAAGAAGATCTCCTCCTGGGCGGCGATCCTGTTCGCCCCCACCCTCATCGGCACCGTCTACGGCATGAACTTCGAAGCCCCCGGCATGCCCGAACTCCGCTGGCCCTACGGCTACCCCTTCGCTCTCGGCCTGATGGCCCTGACCTGCCTGGGCCTGTACCTGATCTTCAAGCGCCGGGACTGGCTCTGACCGCACCTCCCAGGCAGCATGTCCTCCGAGGAGATCCTCACGGTCTCGGCAGGCGGAGCGCTATCACCGCGATGTCGTCCAGCCCGCTGGTCGGGAGCCCGCTGACCACTGTGTCGCAGAACCTGTCCGCCGGCTCGTCGGCGACCGACTCCGCCAGGCTGCGCAGCCGTTCGAGGCCACGGTCGAGATGCTCGCCCGGCCGCTCGACGAGGCCGTCGGTGTACAGCAGGAGCGTGCTGCCCGGCGGCAACGGCTCCACCTGCGAGACGCGCGCCCCCTGATGGGGGAGGCCCAGCAACGGGCTGACGGCGCCCTCCAGGAAACGTCCCCGGCCTTCGGCGGTGACCAGCAGCGGCGGCGGATGACCGGCCGCCGCGTACCACAGCCGGTAACCGCCGTCGGACTCCTCCACGCGGGCGTACACGCACGTGGCGGTGACGTCGTCCGCCAGCGACTCCATCGCGATGTTGAGCCGGGTGAGGATCTCCCCCGGCGGTTCGCAACGATCCATCGCCAGCGCGCGCAGCATGTTCCGCAGCTGGCTCATCGCGACGGCGGCGCTCAGATCGTGGCCGGCCACATCGCCGATCACCAGGACCGGGACACCGTCGGGCAGGACGAAGGAGTCGTACCAGTCGCCGCCCACCTCCGCCGCCGCCGGGCTCGCCCGGTAGCGGGCCACGATCTGCAGACCGGGCAGGCGTGGTGGCTCGGCGAGCAGGCTGTACTGCAGGGCGAGCGCGATCTGCTGTGCGCGCTGGAAGCGGATGGCCCTGCTCAGGGCGTCATGGGCGTGGTCGAACATGCGGTTCAGCAGGCTGATGTCGGCTTGGCTGATCGGCGGGCGGTCGCCGCACGTCACCACGCAGACCACGGCGGGCACCGCACCGTCGACCACGACCGGCAGGACCAGCGCGCTGTTGGCGTCGTTCGTCGTCAGCCACGGCAGCGTGCCCGTGGGGACGAGCGCCGGTGGCGGCGAGCCGGCGGGGAACCGCTTCAGCAGGGGCCGCCGCCGCCGTACGGCCTTGACGAAGGCGTTGCCGGCGGGAAGCTGCTCCTCGCTGTAGGGCGGCAGCCGCTTCAGGCCGGGGCGCGCGGCGGTGGCCAGCCGCTCGATGACGAACGGAGCGCCGCCATGGCGCTCGTCGGTCAGGTCGGTGACCAGATAGACACCGCAACCGTCGCCCAGTTCCGGCACGATGACGTCGGCCAGCGCGCCGAGCATCTCCTCCAGGCTGTGCAACTGCGTCGTGACGGCGGCGGCACGGTCGAGCAGGCGCTGGCGCCGCTGCTCCTGCCACTGCTGCTCGACGTCGGTGGACGTGCCCACCCACTCCACCACCTGGCCGTCCACGCAGATCGGCACCGCGCGGAGCTGGAAGTGCCGGTAACCGCCCTCGACGGTGCGCAGCCGGTAGACGTGCTCCCACATCTCGGTGGTCTCGGCGACCGCCCGTGACCAGGACTCCACGGTGGCCGGTCGATCATCAGGGTGGACCGCCCGCAGCCAGCCCTGCCCGCGGTAACTCTCCCACGGCTGCCCGGTCACCCGCTCCCAGCTGGGGCTCGGCTCGGACACGTAGCCTTCCCTGCTGGTCACCCAGAAGATGTCCGCGCTGACGCGCATCAGGCTCTCGTAGCGCCGCAGGATGCGGTGGCGCTCCTCGGCGTTGGCCGTCAGCCGGTGCGCGGCGGTGGTCTGCTCGGTCACGTCCATCACCACCACGAGCACCCCGTGGTCGCCGGGCCCGAAGACGACCAGCGACAGGCTGAAGGTGAAGAACCGCTCCCCCAGGTCCCGGCGGCCGCGTATCGGCACCGCCGGCTCGGCCGTGCTGATGACCGGCTCGCCGGTGGCGTACACCTGGTCGAAGAGCGGAAGGTAGTGCGGCAGCACGGATTCGGAGAAGGCCTCCTCGACGGACACCCCACCCCCGGGATCGCTGACCAGCGACTGGTACACGGCATTGCTGTAGATCAGCCGGTGCCCCGAACCCCGGGTCACCGCCACCCCCACCGGCGCGGGATCCAGCATCTCGAACGAGAGCCCGCTGCTTCCGCGATCTACGACATCCATCGTGACCTCCCCCGACGGTCACAAGCACCCTCAGCCCTACCCATGGATGGCAGAGCACGAACTCGACCTCGCCTTCAGCGCACTGTCTTCGAGGTGGCCAGGGCGCCCCCTCCCGGCCCGATCACGGATCCCGAGCGAATCACCGATCTGAACGTACGCCGACGAGACCGGCTCGGCGGCGTACTCCACGCGTGTTCACATGCCACTTCCCGCACCACTACGCCGAACACCACGGAGGGCTTCGGGCCGAAGTGGTCGCGCGACCGGGACCGCGCCTCCACCCTCGAAGGCAGCGGGCCTAGGTGGTCACGAGCTGGCGGGTGATGCTGGGATCGCTGATCCTGGTGTCGTCCGCCAGCAGGAACGCCTTCGACAGGATGACCGACAGCATCCCGCCGTCCTCCTCGAACGGCAGGAACACCGATGCGGCGGAGCGGTCGCGGCCGGGGACGATGCACAGGTAGGCGTCGTTCGGCTCCATCAGGATGTTGCCCGACCCCAGATGAATCCGATAGGTACGCAGTTTCCCGCGCACGCGCAGGAACCGGTCGGTCAGCTCCGCCCGGTCGGCGATCTTCAGCCGGGGCAGCAGCCGGGCCAGCGCGTCACGCCGCGTGCGAGCGGTCTCGTTCAGTTCGCCGAACCCGTACGAATGCCAGTAGCCGTCGTACCCGACCGCCGCCTGCTGGTCGAGCCCCAGGGACCCGACCCCCACGGCGAGGTCGGCGTCGCGCAGCAGCTCCGACAACACCAGCGGCGGCACTTCGGTGAGCGGCGCGTCGCCGGGCAGATCCGCGCGGCGGAACCGGATCGCGTCGGTGGCGGCGCAGGAGGCCGTGCCCCAGGCGTCCTGGTGGGGGTCGGAGGCGACCTGCATGCCCCAGCT
This sequence comes from Nonomuraea sp. KM90, assembly GCF_052246675.1. Lineage (NCBI taxonomy): Bacteria > Bacillati > Actinomycetota > Actinomycetes > Streptosporangiales > Streptosporangiaceae > Nonomuraea > Nonomuraea sp. KM90. Next base: position 97,840 of record NZ_JBQQCB010000014.1, read on the forward strand.
CGCCTGCCAGCCGGCGAGCGTCTTGACGGCCGCCCCTACGTCGCCGCCGCACTCGTAGTCCCAGTGACCGATCGACAGCCCGCTCCAGCCGCGCTGTTCCAGCAGCGCCTTGGCCTGCCCGTAGCGCACGAAGTGACCCTTGAACCGGTCGGAGTGGGTGCGGGTGCGCTCCTCGGCCGGGGTGAGCAGGTAGACCTCGCGGAACGCCTGCTTGAACGGCTGCCTGATCCCCCGCTCCAGCAGGTGGTCGCGCCAGCCGCGCACCCCCTCGGCGCTCTCCTGGACAGGGTGCCACAACCGGACGGGCGTGTCGGCGCCCGGACGCACGGATCTGCCGCTCGCGCCGGCCAGTGCCCAGCCGCCGCCGCTCCTGACCGGCAGCCCGGCGAACCCGTCGGGGAGCCGCCAGATGAGGGCGCGGGTGTAGGGGCCGGTGACGGGATGGTCCAAGAAATATCGCTCGGCCTGTTGGCCTTGGCCTTGCGCCAGTGTTTCAGCAGGGGCAGCACGGCGGGGTGAGCCAGCCGGGCGGCGTATTTCCCTGCCATGGCGCGGGCGATGGGGTCGCCGTCCCAGACCAGGCTGCGCACGACCCCGGCCGGCCCGTGCTCCGGGGGCTCGGTCAGGACCCGCTCCAGGTCCTTGCGTAACGCGGCCCGGCCGGGGCTGCGGTGGGCCGGGTGCCACGGCGGCGCGTCACCAAGGATCTGACGGCGCTCGGGGTGTCCGAGCGTCGCGATGGCGGCCAGCGGAATCCGGTACACCTCGGCGTGCCCGGTGTGACCGGAACTCGACAGCGCGTCGGCGATCTCCCACAGAGAGCGCGTGTCCTCGAACGTCCAGGGGATGTCGCCGCCGGCCACCTCGCGCACCAGCCGGAGCACCTCCTCGGGGTGCTCGTGGCCGCCCTTGTCGCCCAGGCTGAGCCGCAGTTGCGCCCATAGGCCGAACGCCCTGCGCCCGGCCTCGTCGGTGCCGGGCCGCCCGCCCGCGTCGTAGCGGGCGAACAGCGCACGCGGCAGCCCCTCGAGGCGGTAGTTGAGCAGGTGGCTCTGGGACCGGGGAAAGTTGTCGAGGACGCCCATGTCAGCCTCCGGCCCGCGACACGAGGCGGACGAGCTCGCGCGCCGGGCTCGCGCCGGGCCGAGCGGGAGGCGGGATCTGGACTGAGCACCTGCCGGCAGCGCTCTCGTCTCTGAAGATGGCCGTGGCCATGGGGGGGCTCCATCGTCGTCGGTCGGTCAACGTGACAGGCCATAGGTATCAACGGGCACCGACAATCAGCCTCACTCGCGGAGCCGACCAAGATTTTTTCCGTTCCCGGACACCTGACCCGGTGATCAGGGCTCGACGACCACCTTGATCGCGCCGGCGCCGCGGTCGGCCGCGACGCGGAACGCTTCCCGAGCCTCCTGGATCGGGAACCGATGCGTGATGATCGTCCGCGCGATATCGGGCTTCTTGGCCAGCATCGACGCCACTTCCTCGACTTCGCGGACCCCCTCGTGCCTGCCGTAGGCGATGCTGTTGACGTAGGTCAGCTCCTTGACCAGGCTCTGGGTCCCCGGGATCGGCAGCGTTGTCCGGTACACGCCCAACGCGACGATCCGGCCTCCCGGACGTGCGGCGTCCGCGGACCGAGCCAGGCTCGACTCGCTGCCGGCCGCATCGATCACCACGTCGTAGGTCCCCTCCGGCCGCCCTAATCCGAGTCGCTCGGCGGCGGTCAGCTGATGGCTGTGCCGGGTGTCCACATCGGCGTCCAATCCTTGATACTGGGCTGCCGCACCTGCCAGGAGCCCGATCGACCCCCCGCCGACCACGAGAATGCGCTCTCCTGGTTGCGCCTGCGCGCGGCGCAACGCGTGCCAGGCGACGGCGCCGGGTTCGATCAGGCACGCGTCCTTCACGTCCAGCTGCGGGGGCAGGGCCAGCAAGGTGTATTCCGGCACCACGACCGCCTCGGCAAGGCCGCCGTCCCGGTACATCCCGAGGTTCCCGTGGCCGGCCTCGGTGCACCGCTGTGGATTACCGGCACGGCATTCCGCGCATTCCCCGCCGTAAATGGTCGGTTCGACGAAATAGGCGTTGCCGGTGTCATCCACTCCGGCGAATTCATGGCCGTAGACGAAGCTGGTGACGCCGAGGTTGGCGAACATGACGTCGGTGCCGCAGATCCCGGCGGCGGCGACCGACAGCCATACCCCCGCTCCACCAGGTTCATCGACCTCGACGGTGCGGATTCCGTCATCGGTGTTCACTACCGCGAACATGTTGCGTCTCCCCGCTCTTCAACCACCGTCTCGGTTCTCCTGCTTCAACCTGGCGGGTGACAGGGTGAGGGGACGTCACCTCATCAGGGTGATCAGCCCGAGCTGCGCACCGCGCGGCTGGTGGCCACCGCGGCGACCTCCAAGGTCCTGAGCGCGCGCACGATCGACACCGTGCGCCCGCGCAACATCTTCGACGAGCTCGGCATCACCTCCCGCCGACAGCTCGGCGACCTGCGGCTTCCCTCACCCCAACCGGGGTGCGCCACACCCCCGAGAGACGGTCGAGTCGAACGTCCGGCTCCGTAAGGAACTGCCCGGGTCAGCGGCGGCGAGCGAGCGGTGCGAGCAGGCCCAGGGCGCGGGCACGGGTGACCGCCTCGGCCCGGCGGTTGATGCCGAGCTTGCGGTAGAGGTTGCGCGTGTGGGTCTTGACGGTGTTCGGCGAGAGGGACAGTTCGTCGGCGATCTCCGGTGCCGACAGATTGGTCGGCAGGTACCGCAGCACACGGATCTCGCTGTCGCTGAGCGGCTCGAGCGGCGGCGGAGGTGCGGTCCGCCCGGGAGCGGGGCTCCTTCCGGCGAGCAGGCTCTGGATCTCGGCGATGAGGGAGGCGTGCCGGGTGCGGTGTGCGCTGTGCCTGCTGAGCAGGTGCTGCGTCGGCTGCAGCAAGAACCAGATCAACACGCCGCCCGGTTCGGCCAGATCGAGAGCGCGTTCGAGGGCGCGCTCGGCGGCTCCGGGGTCGCCGAGCGCGTCCCTGGCGATCGCCTCCAGCAGGAAGGCCTGTTCCAGCCAGTCCGGCCAGGGCACCGATGCGGAACCGTCCAGGACCGGCGCCAGGGCGTCGGTCGCGGCCCGTGGGTCGGCCTGGGTGAGCCGCAGCATCGCCAGCGCTATCCGCATCTCCCCGCGGTCGCGATCGTGCTGGTCCAGGTCGGCGAGGGCCTGGGCGGCGCGCTTGGTCTCGCCGGAACGCACGAGAACCTGAAGCCGGAACGCGTGCATCGCCATGCCCATCGGATTGGGCCCGGCCAGCAGTTCGGACAGCGGCTCGGCCGCGTGGAAGGCGGCCAGTGCCTCGACGTGCCGGCCGCGTGCCATCTCCAGCATCGCGCGAACCAGGCAGATCCCTATCCCGGCCAGGGGCTGGGCGTTGGCCACGAGGGTGCGTTCGGCGCGCTGGACCCAGGCTTCCGACTCGTCCAGCCGTCCTTGCCAGACCCGTACCGCCCCGAGCGTCATGTATGCCACCCCAGCGGCCGGCTCCTCGGTCCAGCCGTGCCGCCGGGCCAGGTCCACCGCCTGCATTCCGTGGTCGGCCGCCTGCTCGAAGGAGAGGAAGAACTCGTTGGCCGCCTGGTAGGCGAGGCTGCTGAACTCCAGGTACGGTCGCCGGATTCGCCGGGCCAGCGCGCGGCTCAGTTCAAGGTCCCGTCGTGCCTGCGCGAATTCGGCCATCCAGTACTCGGTGCTGTCCAAGCTGATCAACGCGAGCGCGCGCAGCTCCTCGCCGAGCCCGGGCCGCATCACGTTCCGGGCCGCGGCCATCTCCTGCAGGTTTCGTGCCTGCTCGGCCGCCGCCGGCAGGTCCGCGCGCCGGCGGGCCAGCATCAGCCGGACGATCCCGAGCACGAGACGCGCGTGTTCGCGCCGTTCGGCGGGCACGGCCGGGAAGTTCCGCTCCGCCAGACCGAGATGTCGCTGCGCGGCCTCCACCGATCCGTGCGCGAGTTCCTCCGCGGCGAACAGGGCCGCGAGTTCGCCGTCGGTCGCCACCACATCGTCGGGGAATCCCTTGAGCAGGTCGCGAGTGGTGGCGGCCTGACCGTCGAGGCACAGGACGGGCCAGTGGTCGGCGAGCTGCCGGGCGGCCAGGTTCCAGTCGTGGGCGGCCTGGCTGTGCCGGATCGCGCCAACCGGGTGCCCGTGCGCGGCGAGCCATCCGGCGGCCGTCCGATGCAGTGCGGTGAGTTCACCCGGCGCGGTGCGGCGCAACTCCAGCCGCAGCAGGTCGGTGAACAGCCGGTGGTAGCGGAACCACGACCGTGTCGCGTCCAGGCAGACCACGAACGCGTTCGCCTGCTCCAGGTCCTGCAGGATGCGCTCCCCGCCGCTGCCACCGGTGAGCAGGTCGGCGAGCTCGCCGTTCACCTGCTCCAGGACGGACGTCCGCAGCAGCAGCTCCCGCACCTGGCCGCTCTGCCGCTCCAGCACCTCGGCCAGCAGGTACTCGGCCACCGTCCGCTCGCTCCCGGAGAACTCGGCCACGAACCGCTCCGGGGCCTGATGTCCGGCCAGCGACAATGCCGCCAGGCGCAGCCCCGCCACCCAGCCCTCGGTGCGGTCCCGCAGCAGCGTCAGCGCGGGCTCGGGCAGCCGTACCCCGGCGCCGTCCAACAGCTCCCGCGCCTCCTCCAGCGTGAAGCGCAGATCGGCCGTCCTGATCTCGGTCAGTTCGCCGTCCAGCCGCAGGCGATGCAATCCCAGCCGCACGTTCTGCCGGGTGAGGAGAACGAACCGCAACGCGGACGGTGCCCGCATCACCAGCAGCTCAAGTTGCCGGCGCACCTCTGCCGAGCCCAGCTCGTGCACGTCATCGATCACGAGCCAGGTCCGGTCCGCCAAGGGCGCCAGGTCGGTCAGCAGCCGCTCCACGATTCCCCAGCCGTCCAGATCGGGCGCCGCCGTCAGTGCCCGCACCAGCGCCGACCCCGGAACCGTCCCACGCAGCGCGTCGAGCACCGACAGCCAGAACCGCTGCGGGTCACCTTCGTCGTGTCCGACCGCCACCCAGGCGACCCGCTCGTCGATGCTCGCTTCATCGATCCACGACTGGACCAGGACCGTCTTCCCGCTACCGGCCGGCGCCGCTATCACGGTCACCCGACCTGCGGCTGTCAGCCGTCCGAACAAGACCGGTCGCGGCACGAATCCACCCAGGCGAACGCGGGGGACCCCGTCGTCAGGTCGCATAGCCCAGATCTAATCACCCGGATGAGGTGACGTTCCCTCACCTCTTCTGTTGCGCACTTTCAAGATCGCGACGCGACGTCCCGCCCCGAACTCGATCACCGGTCCGGCCGCAACCGTCGTCCTGAACGTACGCCGACCGGTCGTCATGAGCCGGCGTCCGGTCACGGCCACCCGAGCGGAGGTCCTCATGGGCGGTGGGATGGCCACTGGATCGTGCTGCGGCACGACCTGGCCCGCGGCGCCATCCACGGTCTTTCACATGGTCGGGTCCCAGGTGACGGGCAGCCCGTACAACCCGTAGATCAACATGTCGTCGCGCAGCGGAACCTCCCCTTCCGGTACGGCGAGCCGCAACGTGGGAAACCTGTCGAACAACGCCGGCAGTGCCACCTCCATCTCCACCCTCGCGAGCTGCTGTCCCAGGCACTGGTGGATGCCGTGCCCGAAGGCCACGTGCCCGGAAGCCGACCTGTGCAGGTCGAGTGTGTCCGGCTCGGCGAAGTGCTGGGGGTCGCGGTTGGCGGCGGGGATCGAGACGGTGACCGACTGGCCCGCCTTGATCTGGACCCCGCCGAGCTCGAGGTCCTCCAGGGCGGCGCGCACGCCGGCGGGGATGATGCTCAGATATCTGAGCAGTTCCTCGATGGCGCCGCGCCGGCGCAGGGCGGGAATCTGGTCGCGGTGGCTCATGAGAGCGTAGGCGCCCAGGCTGATCATGTTGGCTGTGGTGTCGAGTCCCGCGCCTACCAGGATGAACCCGATGGTGGCCAGCTCGTCGTCGGTGAGGTCGGAGCTGCCGGCCAGGCCGCTGAGCAGGTCGTCGGTGGGATTGGCGCGTTTGGCGTGGATCAGCTCGGCCACGTACCCGCGTAGGGACATGAAGGTGGCGGCTTTGTCTTCCGGCGAGACGTCCATGCGCCCCAGGACGGCCATTTCATCGTAGAACCGGCTCCTGTCGCCGTCGGGCACCCCGAGCAGTTCGCACATCACCTGGCCGGGGATGGGCACGGCGAACGCCTGGACGAGGTCCACGGGCGGGCCCTGCTCCTGCATGGCGTCCAGCCGCTCTGCGGTGACCTGTTCGATCCTTTCGGTGAGCCGGCGCATCCGGCGGACGGTGAACTGGCCGGTCAGCAGCTGCCGGTAGCGGGTGTGCTCCGGCGGGTCCATCGCGGTGAAGGCCCCCGGCGGCGCCGGTTGCGGCTTGTCGCTGATGCCCACCCCTGTCAGCGGGTTGTGGAGAAGCTCGGCCTTGTGGCTGAAGCGCGGGTCGGACAGCACCTCACGGACCAGGGCATGGCTGGTCACCAGCCAGCCCTCGTGTCCGTCTGGATAGGTCAGGGGGGAGACGGGTTGCTCGGCGCGCAGGAGCGCGAGCTCCGGTGCCGGGTCGAAGGGGCAGCCGGCCTGGCGTTGTGTCAGCAAGGACATCTGTTCGCCTCTCTTTGATGCCTTCACTTCCGAGATAACACCACTATGAGTAAAAGTACAACTTATGTAAGTTTAGTGATGATGTAAGATGGCGCCCATGGAGGACGGCAGGCGCGAGCGCAAGAAGCGCCAGACCAGGAAGTTGCTCGTCGACACCGCGTTCAGGCTGTTCGCCGAGCAGGGTTACGAGCGCACCACGGTCGCGCAGATCGCCGCCGCGGCCGACGTGGCGATGAAGACCTTCTTCAACTACTTCCCGAGCAAGGAGGACGTCGTCTTCGGCAACGCGGGCTCCTACGTGGAGGCGGCGCGGCGGCTGATCGCCCAGCGCCAGCCTGACGAGAGCGTTCCCGACCTGCTGATACGGCTGTACGACGGGGAAATCGTCAACTACTTGACCGAGGGGCCCACGGCAGGCGACGTCGAGCGGATGGAGGTCTACAAGCACATGGTGATGACCGTGCCCGCCGTGCAGGCCAAAGGGCTGCAAGTGCTTTTCGACATCCAACGGGGGATGGCTGAGGCGCTGGTCGAGGCGTACCCTGACGAGCTCGACCCGATCAGCGCGGCGGCAGCGGTCGGCTCGATGATCGGCGCGGCGCAGGCAGCGGCGATGGCCAGCTACGAGCGGTCCGGCCCCGTGGAGCAGGAGCAGCTCAAGGCGGCCAGACGCGGCCTCGACCTGGCGATGAAAGGGCTCAACACACTAGGCCGTGGCCTCGTACAACCAGTGAAACCGTCTGCACCGCTTCCTACCTCCTCGCAGGGTGCTTGATCTGCGGTTTCGACCTTCAGCGCCCGTGGGTGCAAGATCGTGATCGAGCGCTCCTGACGGCGCCGGCCCGCTTCCTCCCGATGGATCGTTGACGTTGCGAACGCATCCCGCGCTCGTGCCGAAACAGGCCGGCTCCCCGCCGCCTCGTGATGGAGGTGGCGACGCGGCGCGTTCACATTCTGGCAACCGGTCAATTGACCGGGCACCGATGACTTCCGGGCGGCATTGGCGTCTAAAGCCCTGGCGACAGGCCACGGCCGCCGCGGCCACGCGAGCCCTGCGGCACGGGACACGCACGTCCCCCAGCAAGCACGGTCCCCAGACGATCCGAGACCACGGAGATTCGATCATGCGGAAACTGATAGCGACGGTGTTCAACTACTCCCTCGACGGCCTGCTCGCCGACGAGGGCACCGGGTTCTGGAAGTTCTGCTTCGACCTGCCCGAGAATCGTCAGCCCGACGACCCGGCGCACCTCGACTTCCTCCAGAGCGCCTACGCGCACATCATGGGCCGCACCGCCTACGAGGGCATCGCCGAGGGCATGACAACCTCCACCGACCACCCGTTCGCCGACATCCTGACCGCCGCGCGCAAGGTCGTCTTCTCCCGGACCCTGAAGACAGCCGACTGGGCCAACACCACCATCGCCGCCGGTGACACGACAGAAGAGATCGACAAGCTCCGGCAGGGCGGCGACGGCCACATCGTGGTCTGGGGCGGCGTCAGCCTCTGGCGGTCACTCATGCGACTCGACCTGATCGACGAGCTCCAGCTGAGCATGTTCCCTTACGTCGCGGGCGAGGGCACCCGGCTGTTCGACGGCGTCCCCAAGTCCTACCAGCTCGACCTGGTCTCCAGCACCGCCTCCAGCAACGGGATCATGTATCTGCAGTACCGGCGACCCCGCTGACCCAGCGGCCGGCATGCACGACGAGCACCGGTCAGACGACCGCCGCCACCTGTCCGAGGAGTCCACGACCCCACTCGAACCGACCAGCGGTACCGGCGGCATCGCCGCGATCGACAGCGCTCCTGCTTCTCACCGACATTCCGGGGCCGCCTGGCTCCCCGAAGCGGTGACACCTCCCGGCGGACGCCGCGCCGGGGCCTGCCCTCCCTCAGCTCACCGTCTGCCCCGCGCTCACAGGCGGCTTCAGGAAACCAAGCCCATTCCAGCCGATGAGGGGCCGGTGACGAGCCGTTAGCCCTGGGCTGTCCCGGCCTCGATACGCTGCGTGGAATGGAACAGGCGCCGCAATCGACGCACGCGGTCGTGCACCGGCTGCTCGACGCTGCCAACGCCCATGATCTCGATGCGGTGTTGCGGTGTTACGCGCCGGGCGCGGTCGTGGTGGGACCTGAGATGGAGGCGGCCGGCCCCGAGGAGATCGGCTCCTACTACACGCAGATGTGGGACGGCTTTCCCGACCTGCGCTTCACACAGTGGGAGACGATCACTGTCCGGGACACGATCGCGACCGAGCTGACGGCGGCCGGGACACACACCGGCCCGTACCTGGTGGCCGGAGGCGACGTCCTGGCCCCGACTGGCCGTCACGTCAGCGTACGGGTCTGCTGGTTCTGGCACCTGCGCGACGGCCTCGTCTCCAGCCAGCGCTTCTACTACGACCAGCTCGAGATCTACGCGCAGCTCGGCCTGCGGACACCCTTGTCCTTCGGAGCCGGCGGCGTCGAGAACGGCGCCGAAGGCAGGCAGTGATCAGACTGCCGTTCTGGACGGCCCGCGTTCCGCGCCGAATCGGCTCAGGCCCGGGGAATCGCCACCGTCTTGGTCCGGCTCGCGGGCAGTACGGCCGTCAATACCGCGAGGACACCGCAAAGGCCGATCACCCCGGTGACTGGTTGCCAGGGTACGTCGATCGCCACGGGCCCGGACAGTTGCGCAGACCAGCAGAGCCCAACTCGCCGGCCTCGACCTGACCTGACCTGGATCACCTCGTCGCCCGCCGAGATGCGTATGTGCAGGACAGGGCCAGGCGGCGCGGCGATCCACCAACCAGGGCTGGCGCGGCGCAAGGACCGCGAGCGCCCGATCCTGCTCAGAGAGCGGTACGCGAGTTGATGCCCCTTTGATCGCTTGCGCCGGATGGGGAGGGCTGGTCATGGGTTCGTTGCCGGGCAATGGACCCGGCTCAATCTCCACCGGAATGCCCAGGCTGGCCAGGCGTTTGAGCTTGGCGCGGGCGTCCTCGAAGTTCTTACGCTCCAGGGCCGAGCAGAGATCCCGCGCTCGTGTGGGCCGGCCGGTGCCGGTCATAGGGCGAGAATCTGCTGGTAGCCGGGATGGCCGCATGCGGTGAGCACTGGCTCGATCAACGCCCATCGCTCATCGGACAAGTCGCTCGCGTACGGCTTGCGCTCACTCACCCGGCTACCCCGGCACATTCGGCCCGCCCGTGCTCGATCCATGCGGCGACTTGCAGCACTTGGCAGGTGTCCGGATCACGAGCGCCACCATCTGAGCGGTCGCTCAAATCGAAGCGCCGGAATTTCAGCGTGTCGAGCGAACCCACCGATCACAGGCGGTGACTGCATATTCGAACCCCACTGGGCTGCCGCACGGAACCCCGGTGACGAGCCGCTCGACGCGGCGTAGCGTCAATACGTGGAAGAGGACTCTGAAGCGCGCCGCCTCCTCTATGACGTGCAAGGCGCCTACGCGCACGTGAACTCCGCACGCGATCTGGACGGCATGCTGCGGGCCGTGACCCGGCTGAGGAGGCAAGCACGGTTCGCCTCGTGGAAGTTGAGGAGGTTACGGCGCCTGCGCAGGGCTGCGGCGCGGAAGGCCGCTCAGCAGGGGCAGTGACGAGTCGGCCACCCCCGGCGTAACGTCAGGTCGTGGATGAAGAATCCGAGATCAAAACCGCCATGATGGGGCTGCGTTTCGCGATCGACCGGCTAACGCCCGGCATGGGCGTCAGCGACCTGCTGATCGCTGTCGCCAACATCGAGGCAGCGGCCAAGGACGCACAGAAGAACCTGCGGGACATCAGCACCCAGCGGGCCATTGACGACATCAACCGGGGCAAGAAGCCCTTCCTCTGACTTGCCTGGTGGCTGTGAGATTGTTTCGACGAGCAGCGCGCGAGCATCGCCGAGATCCTCCGCCCGTCATGGACGCCGCCCTGACTTTGGAGGCGTCGAGGACTTGGACGTGGCGTTGCAGAGGGTCCGGCAGGTGGAGGTCGCCGTCGGCTTGGCCATGGACCTACTGATGCGGAACAGGAACGCCCTGCGCCGTGAGCTCCTGGACAGCATCCTGATCCCTGTCCCGCGCGAAAACACGGTTCCGTACTGTGAGCTGGGGTTTTGCTGCGCGATCAGAACGGCGGCTGCCACCATCGCAGGGTGTTGTTGTCATCGGTCTACCGGTTGGTGAGGGGCTTGTTCGGCCTGCTGGCGGTGCTGGTCCGCGCTGATCTATCCAAGGACGTTGAGCTGCTGGTGCTCCGTCACGAGAGTCAGGTGCTGCGCCGCCAGCTCGGTGACCGGCTGCGGTGGGGTCACCTCGACCGGGTCTGGCTTGCGACATTGTCGAGGCTGGTTACACAGATTGAATGCGTAGAGTCTTAACCTCGTGACGGATCGCTTCGGGTGAGGTCCGACCGGAGCATGCGGTATGGGCACAAGGGTGGGTACACGCCTGCGGAGCAGGAGCGGCGCGAGCGTGTGCGGCTGCAGGTGGCCGAGTGGTTCGAGGCCGGGGAGTCGACCAGGGCGTCGCGGTGCGGTTGCGGGTGCATGAGCGGTCGGTGACGCGGTGGCGGAAGGCCTGGCTGGAGGGCGGCACGTCGGCGTTGCTGTCGAAGGGGCCGGTCTCGGTGGAGAAGTTGTCGGCCCGGCAGTGGGCGCGGCTGGATGCCGAGCTCAAGCGTGGGCCGCTGGCCTGGGGCTACGTCGAGGATCAGTGCTGGACGCTGGGCCGGGTCAAGACGCTGATCGGGCGGCTGTTCCACATCGGTTACACCATCGAGGGGGTGGGCAAGCTGCTGCATCGCCACGGCTGGTCGGTACAGATGCCGGCCCGGCGCGCTCTGGAGCGGGACGAGGAGGCCATCGCGCTGTGGAAGGCCGAGGTGTGGCCGGCGGCAAAACCACCGCGGCGGACCTGGGTGCCTACCTCTGCTTCGAAGACGAAGCTGGGCAGGGACTGAGGCCGCCGAAGGGACGCACCTGGGCGCCGGTCGGTGCCCATCCGGTGGTGACGGTACGCGTCAGAGGCTCCGGCCGGATCAACATGGCCGGCGTCGTCTGCTTCCGCGACGGTGAACGACCGCACCTGTTCTACAAGCTGCACATCTACCACGGCCGCAAGGGCGAGCCCAAGACGTTCTCCTGGATCGACTACCGGGACCTGATCGTGGCCACCCACCAGCAGCTCGGCGCACCACTTGTAATGGTGCTGGGACAACCTCAACGTGCACCTGGCCGGACAGTCGGCCGACTTCGCCGCCGAGCACACCGACTGGCTGCGCATCGTCCAGCTCCCCACCTACGCACCCGAACTTAATCCGGCCGAGGGCGTGTGGTCGCTACTCCGCCGCTCCCTGACCCACTTCACCGTCACCGATCTGGCCGGCCTGGCGCGGATCATCAAACGCAAGCTGAAGAAGATCCAGTACCGGCCCCACTTGCTCACCGGCTGCCTGACCCAGACCGGCCTCACCCTCGCTACCCCGACAAAACCATGACCGACTCTACGAGTTCCACCTGTGTAGCATCTCCGGCATCGTGCGGCAGCAGATCGCTGAAGGCCGGCAGATCGCCTCCGGCCGGCTCTGCCAGCTCGCCCCCTTCCTACGCGCCCACATCAGCCGCTTCGGCGCCTACGCCACCGACAACCTGTGCTGCCGGCCCGACCCGCTCGACCCCCTCCTGAAGGAGGGGTCGACTTCACCGACGTCGGCATGGACGCCTGATCGTCAGCGACCCGGGAACGACATGATCAAGGACGTGGTGTCGGCGGTCCTCACGCCCGCGCGATGGGCGCTCAGCCCCGCTGGCCGGGACGGTCGACGATCACCGATGCCAGTAGGGCTGTGCTCCACACCGCTCCCTTGCGGGCGAGGGGTTCCGTCATGCCGGGCCGCACCTCATCCTGCAGCCAGACTGTCCGGCTACCCAGATAGCGGTAGGTAGCGGGGTCCAAAATCTCATATTTGCGGTAAGGCCATGCATCACCGGCTAGCTCCCGCCAGACGCCCAGCCCGCTGCGGCCGGCGGCGTCGCTCACGCCCTGCTCGATCCGGACGCCGGGAATGAGAGCGAGAGCGCGGAACATGGCCGCCTCCAGCCGCGGTGGCATCGAACCGTACCTGCTCAGGTAGAGCATGATCACGTTATACGCCCGAACATCGGCGGGCACGACGGTCTTGGGAACCCCCTCCTCACGGGCTCCCTTGATCCAATGGCGGTCCCCCGTGACCTTGGCCAGCAGTTTCCTCGGGTCGGTCGGCAGCTCGCGCAGCTTGGCGTCGTACTTCTGCGGCGACAGGTCGTCGTCGCCGGAATCCAGGGGATTGCCCTCAGGGCCGACGTGCAGTTTTCCGTCCTCACCGAAATTAGCGGCCTGCATGCCGTCATAGCGCATCCAGTGCTCACGAGTCTCGATCGTGTCCGAGTTCGGTTGCTTGTCCAGGGTCTTGGTGTAGTGCCACTGCGTCGGCAGCGGCACCGGGGTGCTCTCGCGCCTGCTTGCCACCTCGGCGGCGCGGGCCAGCACCACATCGGAGTCAAGTTGGACGACCGAGGGTGTAGCCGCCGGCTCCTGAGCGGGAGGTTGCGGCCGAAAAGTCGCCACGGCGACCGCGGCGGCGGCCCCCAACGCCCCAACCACGAGCAGGCGACGCCCCAGTGCCCGCCTGCGCCCCCGCATCCGCTTCAGCAGCCGCCGCCGCTCCGGAATGATCCAGTCCTGGCCGGGCTCGGGCACCTCGGCGCGCCACTCGCGCAACGATCGCAGCTCATCCATCCGAAGACTCCTTTCGCGTCATCGCGGGGTCTGATCCACCGAGCGCCTGGCGTGTCCTGGTCCGGGCCCGGTTCAGGCGGGATCTGACGGTGCCGACCGGAATGTCCAGCGCACGGGCCACGTCCTCGTACGACATATCGGCCCAGGCCACGAGTAACAACACCTCCCGGTCCCCGGGTGACAGGTGCATCAGAGCCGCCGCCAGCCCGGCCTGCTGCGCGGCGACCCGGTCGTCGACGCACTCGGCATACGGCTCGACGATCTCGTCGACGCCGCTGCGGACCAGCGCCCGGTAGAAGCGGATCTCCACCCGCCGATGCCGGCTGACGAGCCGGGCGGCGATGCCGTACAGCCAGGGCCGCGCGTCAGGACGGCTCAGGTCGTAGCGGCCGCGACGCCGGAAAGCGGCCAAGAACGCGTCGGAGACGATGTCGTCGGCCAGGGACGGGCCCAGCCTCCGGGCCACATAGCGCCGCAACGCGGGTGCGTGCCTCTCGAACAGGTCGGCGAAGGCCTCCGGATCGCGCTCCGAGCGCCGTATCAGCTCGGCGTCATCGGCCCTGCCGGATTCGTTGGCGATCACATGCTGCTCCCGTCCCTACGCGTCGATTCGCCAGCTTTCGCCCGGACGGCCGACGCGAGTTCACGTTATGAGATGTGATCTGCGTCACCTTGCGATGGATCGCGGTAAAGGAGGATGCGCCGATGCCCGTCAGCCCGGACCCAACCTCCTTGAGAACCTCACCCACCGGATCACTTTTACTGAAGACAGCGTCAACCCCCTAGGGGTATCAAGCCCGGTCGGGCCGGAGCGTGAAGACGTTGTCGGGGGCGGCAGCCTCGTTCCCAGCGTTCGTGCAGGTAGGGAAGAAAAGCATCGAGGATCGTCTGACGTTGTGCGCGCTCGTCGCTGATCAGTTCGTCGGCGCCGGCGGCGGTAGCGTAGCGACGCAGAGTCTTGCGAGAGAGTTGCAGCGCACGGCCGATCTGAGTGATGGTCATCCCCTGCGAGCGGAGCTGGTGAATCTCAGCGTGCCGCGCCCTGGTCCGAGCCGCCGAAGCCCCTTCCTCGCGGGCCGGCTCCGACGCCTCGGCAGGCGGTTCGGTTGTCTCGGGCTTGGCCGGTTCGCGCAGATGCACACGGTTTTGAGAGACCGCCCGCCGCAGCGCTCGCCCCGGTGCTCACGGCTACCCGGCCACGCGGGCCAGCGAGTACGCATCGCGCTCGCGCCACAGCAGCCACCCGTCGGCGGCGTAGGCCTCGGCGGCCAGCCGGACCGTGTCGCCGGTGCGCAGGTCGTACACCAGGGCCGCGTAGTGGCTCGGGTCGGTCTCCGCGGGCCTGGCCGCCAGCACGACCAGTCGGCCGCCGACCGTCAGGTCGGTGGCCTGCGCCGCGAGCGCGCTGTCGAGCGAGACCTGCCGGCGCTCCCGCCCGGCCAGCACCGTGAGAACCCGCCCCGCGACCCAGGTCACCGTGTCTCCTGCGGCGGCGAAGATCACGGGCCGGTCCTCGACGGAACCGTCCGGCAGCTCCGCCACCGTGCTCTCCGCGCCGCCACCGCGCACGTCGACCCGCAGCAACCGGCGGCCGTCGGCCACGTAGGCGTAGGGATGGGAAAAGGCAACCGCACGGCCGGATCGACGGACTTCGCGCGGCTCCCCGGCGCATCCGGTCGCTGTCCGCACCACGTCGGTCTCGTCGGTCCACACAAGCACGTCGCCGGAGATCCGGATCGGGTGCGGCCAGCCCTTCGTGACTCCGGTCGTGCCCACCTGGCGCGGTGTGGAGCCGCTCTGGACGCACATCAACTGGTAGTCGTAGGCGCCGCCGCGCGGCTCCGCCCAGGCGTGCAACTCGCTTCCCGCCGCCCGGGCCCAGGACTGCGGCGCGGTGGCGGCGGCGACCGCCGGGACGGGGTCGGAGGGCGTCGCGAGCCACAGGCGGTCGTCCGTGGCCCGGTACGGATCCGCGTCGAACCCCGTGCCGCCGAGCACCGCTCCCATCTCTCCCAGGGAGTCGGCACGGAAGTAGCGGCCGTCGCGGGTGCGCACCGGGATGCGGGCGGGCGGGTCCGGGCGCAGGAAGGCGTGCAACTCCTTCGGCGCGTCGGGTGCGATGAGCCCCGGGGGCTCGGTCGGAGTCCGTACGGCGGCGATTTCGTCGGGCTCCGTACGCGGGGCGAGAGAGGGGAGCAGAACCGCGGCCACCAGGAGTGCCACCGCACCGGCGAGGATCCCGTACCGTCGGCTCCGGCGCCGCGCGGCCGCGGCGGCGATGATCCTGGCGTGCAGGCCGGGCGACGGGGACGCGTCGCCCGTCATCGCCTCGAACCGCTCCCTCAGCCCGTACGGGTTCTCATCCATGACGTTCCTCCTCGTCGGCCAGTGCGGCGCGCAACTTGGCGAGCCCGCGCGCGGCCTGGCTCTTCACGGTTCCCTGCGAGCAGCCGAGCGCCTGGGCGATCTCCCTCTCGGTGAGCTGCTCGACGTATCTGAGGAAGATGACCGCCCGCATGCGCGGCGGCAGCAGCGCGAGGACACGATCGACGCCGTCCATGCCGGGCAGTCGGGCGAAGGACGGGTCGTCCACGGCCCGCTCGGGCAGCTCGGCCACAGTGATCTCTCGACGGCCTCGGCGCCAGCGGTTGCTCATGATGTTCGTCATGATCGTGCGGACGTAGCGCTCGGGGTCGTCCTTGCGGCGCACCCGCCACCAGGCCGCGCCGGTGCGCGTCAGCGCCTCTTGGACCAGGTCCTCGGCGTCGCGGGCGTCAACGGCGAGGACGAGCGCATAGCGGAACAGCGCCGGCAGCCGGTGTTTCACGAACTCGCCGAATTGCAGTCTTTCAGAGTCGTCCATCCTTCCTCCGCCTCCTAAGGACACCTGGTGCCCGGAAGAGGTTGCATGGGCGCCGAGAATATTCGGGCGACATTACCGCATGAAATTCCACCGTCGCTCTACGTTTCAGATCTTGGCTACATTGCTCCAGCATATTGCCGTCCTGATAGAACGCCATTATGTTGGAGCGATCAGACCCGCAGCTTGCCGATCGAGGTACAGCCATGGCAGTGGTCGCACAGCAAGAAGTCGTACACAGACTGCTCGACGGAAATCGCGTCGCATTGTCCGGAGAAGTGGATCTCTCGCGGCCTTACAGCTCGGTAATTGAATTTTCCATTGACGGTCATGTGCATGAGTTCACGGCTTCGACCGCCGGCTTCGCCCGTTCTTATGCGGTCCAGGCCGGGGTCAAGGGGTTCGACGAGACGTTCTCGACGCAGGGCGGGCAACTGTCGGTCGGCCGTCTGGACATGTCCCAGTCGGCCGTCCCGCCCCCGGACGGGTTCCCGCGGATTCCCGAGATCTATGTGGCAGTCGTCTGGGAGGGGCAGCGCTCCTCTCTCTACACCCGGCTGTACAACACGGGCACCGCGCAGGCCGTGGCCCTGATCGAGGCCCTGGAGATCACCGAGCACGCCGACGGGCTCTCCGTCGCGCCCCGGCCGGGCACGGGCGGCGCATACAACGCCCAGGCCGTGGCGCTCAAGGAGGTTCCCTCGGTCGGGCTGCTGGAGATCGCCCTGCTGACGAAGGAGATGTCGCGCAGGGTCCCGCCCTGGGCAGGCACGCGGACAGCGGCCGGCGCGGAGCTGTTCCGCGACACGCTGTCGGACGGCAAGCCCTACTACGTGCTGGTCACGGACTCGGCGATGGCCACGGTGATCCCTGACCCCGACGGCAAGAACGTGGCCGGGCTCGCGGAAGGACTCGATCGGCTGACCCTCCGGGCCCCGGGCTAACTCCGTGCAGGCGATGCTGGCCGGCACCGTGGTGTCGGCCGTCACCCTGATACTGGCCATCTCCCTGGTCCAGCACCTGATGAGACCGTCAGAACTGCTGCGCGCGCTCAGGGCGCAGGCCGTGATCCCGTCTTCCGTCGCGCCGCTCGCCGCCGCGGCGCTGGTGCTGTCCGAAGGTTGCTGGGCATTCCTGCTCGCCGCCGGGCTGGTCTGGCCGGAGGCGGGCTGGCTGATGCGTCCCGCTTTGGTGGGCTGCGCGGTCCAGCTGGCGGGGTATGCCGCGTACCTGTTGTCACTGCTCAGGAGATATCCCACGCGGGAGATCCCGTGCGGGTGCTCGGGCGGCGACGTTCCGGTCTCGCGGTGGGTGGTCTACCGGGCGGCCAGTGTCTCCCTGCTGGCGGCGGTGGGCACGACCTGGGCAGGGGAGATCGTCCGGCCCGTCGCCGACGTACGGTTCTGGGTCCCGGCAGCGGCGGGGCTCACCTTCGCCCTGCTGCTCTGGCACCTTCCGATGGCCATGGCCGATCCCCTGCGTCGGAATGAGGAGGCATTGGTACCGTGAGTTTCGAGTTGACGGCACTGCTGGTGACGTGGGTGGCCATCGCGCTGCTCAGCCTGGTGGTGGCCGGCCTGATCCGGCAGGTGCACGCCCTCACGACAGGTCCGCGCACTCGGGAAACCGGTACGCCGGTCGGCTCCGTCGCGCCGGAGATCGACCGGATCGCGCCCGGCAGGGACGGGACTGTGCTGCTGTTGTTCCTCACCGACAGTTGCCCGAGCTGCGCCTTGATTTTGGACGAGGCGTCCCGTGCGGTGCGCGAAAACATCGTACGCCCCCAGCTTTTGCACGCAATATTTCCCGGTGAGGCGCGCGACGGCGTGACTCTGCCGAATGTACACGCCGGCGAATCCGACCTCTTCTCGCAATATCGCATCACCACCGCTCCTTTCGCGGTGGCGGTGGACGCGGGCGGGCACGTACGGGCCTCAGAACCGGTCGGCTCCCCGGCCGCATTCGAGGCGATGCTGACGAAAATCGCACAGCCCACCCTTACCCGGGACCGAACAATCTGATCGGAGTCGTGAAATGCTCGACCTGGAGAACACGCCTCCCCTGCGCGGGCCGCGCCCGGACGGATCGACGCGGGTAAGACGTCCAGTCCCGAAACTCCCCGGCATCCCCGTGCACCTGACTCGCCGGTCCATTCTGGGCGGAATGCTGGTCGCGGGTTCGGCCATCGGGGTCACGGTCCTGGGCATCTTCCCGCCGGCGCGCAAGGCGCTCGCCGACGGCTACGACATCAAGGGCCTGCCGTGCCCCTCGTACGCGGCTGACCACAACTGCTCGCCCGGCTGCGGCCCGAGCGAGACGTGCGCTCTGACCGGCTGGTGCTGCTCCTCCTCCGGCTATCACCGGGGCGACGCGGAATACCGGCTGCGGCCGAACCAGTGCTTCGGCGGCACGGCGGACGGCTGGCTGTGGCGCTACACCAGCTCGTGCGGCGGCTGTTCCGCCGTCACCTTCCGATGCCACGACGGCTACACGGTCACCTGGGCCGGGCCGTGGGTGAAGACCATCTGCCGTTACCGGACCGCGTGCGGCTGACCTCGGGACGAGGCCACTGCGATGCCCGCCCCCACCAGGGTCCGCAGCACTGTCACCGATCCCCTGCTGGCAGCCGCCGCCCTGGCGATGCTGGCGATCGCCGCCGCCGCGCTCCAGCAGAGCGTGCTGTGCTGGGCGGCGGTCGGAGCCATGGCCGGCTACTCGCTGTCCGGTTCGGTTTGAGCGCGTAACAGCAACTTCGTGTTGTTCTCGCCAGGTTGGCGAGCACTGACAAGCCAGGGAGCAGTCCTGGCCGCCTTCACCGCAGGGCTGGTCCTCGGCGGCGTCACCAGCGCCGGCGTTCTATGGCTGCTGTCCGGCCTGACGGCTCCCGTCCCCGACGTCTGGAGGCACCCTCTCATCGTCGGCGTCGCGGTGCTGGGCGTGCTGAACGAGACGCGGATCGTCCGGCTGCCGCTTCCGCAGAACGCCCGGCAGATCCCGCAGGACGTGCTGCGCCGCCGTGCCCGGCTGGGTGCCGCGCAGTTCGGCTTCGAACTCGGCACGGGGGTGCGCACGTACGTGTCCACGACTGCGCCATACGTGGTCGCGGCCGGCCTGCTGCTCAGCCATCCCACCCTGTCGGCGGCGCTCCTGACGGGCGCGGGCTTCGGCCTTGGGCGCGCGCTGACAGCCGTCCTGAGTTACCTCGCGCGAGACGCGGGCTGGGACGCGAGGATGCTCGCCAGGCTGCGGACGATCGCGATCGGCGGCTCCGCTGTCATCTTGGCCGCCCTGGTAGCGCTGGCTGTGCTGGCTTTGCTGGCTGTGCGCGCGACAGGTCGGCTCTGATGACATGTGCCGGCAACTGGACGCGATCCCGCGCCGTTTCCTGGGTGCATCTGCTTCGACGGCTGGGAGCGGGTCTCGACGGGCGATGACGGGAAGGAGATCACTTTCGAACGCGGGTCCCCCACGCTGCGAGGGAGATGGCTTTCCGGTTCTGTCGCTCAGGTGATCCGATGGTCTGCAGGCCGAGGAAGGCCGGCCCCCAGGCGCCCGCTCGGGCGCGGTGGTTTCACGAACGAGTTTTGGGACCGCGATTCGTATGAGTTTTGGTACCAGTTCGCGATCTTCGAGATCGGTTCGGCGAACGAATTCCGGTGCCAGTCCTCAAGGGCACCAGGTCTCTCGCCAGTTGGTGTGTAGCTCATGGGTAAGGCGAGGCCGCCGAGGAGGTGCCGGGTATTGATCGCGTGGGCTCGCTTGACGCCTGCAGCGCGCCGCTCGGCTCGAAGGCGACTTCATTAGCAGGCTGATCGTCAGCGGTCGTGTCGGGGCGCTTGGCTATCAGCGCTCGTCTAATCGAGCCGGGCAACGATCACGGAATTGAGCCACCCGACGTCGTCCGTCCGTCCGCATAATCTGTTCCATGATGCGTCACAAGTGCGCGTTTTACGCGTTCGGGTCCCAGTTTGCGAGCTGCTCCATCGGCTCGGTGTCGCCGCTGGTCTCCAGACCGTCGAGCGGGACGCGCTCGTAGAAGTAGAGGACCAGTTCGCTCGCTGCGCCTCGCATCGCCATGTCGCCCGGCTCCGCGTCAGCGGCGAGGTCGTCGCAGCGGACGCCGTCGGCGTTGAGGGTCAGGCGCCAGGAGCGGCCCTCGGTCGTGTGCAGGTCGATGGTCGCCGGCTTGAACGGCCAAGGGACGGTCGTCGCCGCGACGGTCGTCAGGAACTCATCGACCCCCTCGACCGCGACGTCCGTCGGCAGCGGCTGTGCGGCCCCCTGGGTGAGCTGGGCGTCGTAGGTGTGGACGGCGATCTCCTGGATCTGGTGCCGGGCCACGGCTCCGCTGGTCTCCGGGGCCTGCGAGCGACCCCACCAGGTCCAGCAGCCGCGGTCCGGGCCGGCCTCGCGCATCGCGTCGAGCATGAGCTCGGTCGACTCGGCGAGCCAGGCGTCCAGGGCTTCGCGATCGCGGGGCGCGGTCGGGGCGCCCTTCGGGTCCGTCCTCGCCGGGGGCTCAGCGCCCGGGCCCGCCGCGACGATGGCGGCCTGCCGGCGGCGGCCGTCGCCGAGGTGCTGCGCCAGTTCGCGCAGCGTCCAGCCCGGGCAGGTCGGGACCTGGACGTCAAGGTCGGGGGCGGACGCGATCGCGGCGCGGAACGCCGCCGAGCGGTCTTCGATCAGCCGCAGGACCTCGGGGAACTCCAAGATGTTTTGCACCTCGGTTGTCTATCACGGCGCTCCGGCCGCCACGTACCTGGCCACGGTGTTATGCGCCACGCCCAGGCTGTTGGCGATCTCTCTGACGGAACGGCGTGACGAGGTTATGGGTCATGGATGGATAGCCAATGGTCAGGCTGTGTCGCCGGTCTGTGTCTTGGCTCGGCCGTGGGCCATGCGATAGAAGCTGGTTTCGGTCTCGATGATGGTGGCGTTGAAGGTGAGCCGGTCGACGATGGCGGCGCAGAGGCGGGGTTCGGTGAAGGTCTTGGTCCAGCCGAAGCTCTCGTTGGAGGCGATAGCGACACTGGCGGTTTCCTCGCGATCGGTAAGTACCTGAAACAGCAGGTCAGCGCGTTTGTCGAGCTCCATGTAGCCTAGTTCATCGATGCAGAGAAGATCGAAGCGCCGGTAGCGGGCGATGGTCTTGTTGAGGATCAGTTCGTCGGCGGCTTCGACGAGCTCGTTGACGAGCTTGGCGGCCAGCACGTACTTGACCCGGTATTCGGCCATCGCGGCTTCGGCACCCAGGGCGATGAGCAGGTGTGACTTGCCGGTTCCTAAATCGCCGATGAGGCAGAGCGGGTGCCCGTTCTTGACCCATTCGCATTTGGCGAGGGTGTGGATGACCGCGGGCGGGATGCTGCGGTTGGCGTCGAAGTCGAAGCCCGACAGCCATTTTTGACGCGGGAACCCGGCGGCTTTGATGCGCCGCTCGGAACGGCGCCGCTGGCGATCGTCGCATTCGGCCATTAGCAGCTCGGCAAGGAAGCCGCGGTAGGTGAGCTGTTCGCGTTCGGCGGCGTCGGCGGTGGGGATGAATTGGCCGCGAATGGTGGGCAGTCGCAGCAGTCGGCAGGCCTGGTCGATGGCTGTCTCGGTGGCGGGCTCGGTCAGGCCTCGTTGGTGGGTGGTCATGATGCGTCTCCCTGGCTGGTGGCAGGTGGTGCAAGAGCACGTCGGCTGGGCAGGAGCTCGTCGTAGGCGGCCACCGAGGGCAGCGGTCGGGTGTCGACCGGCAGCGTGGCCAGCCGCCGCTGAGTCAAGGAGGCGATGTCCTCGGGCAGCTGCACCGGCGTTCCGATCGGGCGGGGCCCGGGATCGGCGGTGGTGGGCTGTGGGTCGCTGTGGGCGGCCTTGCGAGCTTCGACGGCGACCGCGTCCGCGGTCATCGCGCCGACCTTCAACGCCGTCGCGATCCCGGCAACGACGTGCTCGTGGGCCATGGTGCGGTGCAGGAGCAGCACCTCGATCAGGGCGCGGGTGCCGGAGGTGTCGCCGTGCGCTTCGCGCACAGCCGCCCACCAGGCGTCGTGCACGGGGGTGAACTTGCCGCCTTGACGGGCCTGATCCAGCGCGGTGGCCCCAGGCAGCGCGCCCGGCTTGCGCAGGAGCACCTCCAGGAAGTGGTCCAGCTCCAGGCGGGAACCGGTCTTGGCGATCAGCCGTTCATGCCGGGCGACCTCCACCGCCTTGTGGTAGATGACCAGGTGGGAGGCGTGTAGGAGCACTCGGACCGGGTGGCCGATCAGCCGGACCGGCACCGAGTATCGGACGGAACGGACGGGGATCTGCGAGCGGCGATCCACACGCAGGTGGAAGACCCGGCCGGTCTCGAAGTGCTCTTCGGGCAGCGGCTGCAGCAACGGCTGCTCGGTGGCGAAGTCCTCACCGACGGTCCGGATCCGAGACCCGATCCTGCGCTGGTCGTCTTCTCGATCCCATTGCTCGATCGTGGCGTTCAGCTCCGCCAGTGAATCGACGCGCGGGACTTTGACCAGGCGATTGTGATGAAACCGGCCGACCTCGCCCTCCACCCCGCCCTTCTCGTGGGCGCCGTCCTTGCCCGGCCGGCAATGGAAGGCGTCCAGGCCGTAGTGCGAACGGAAGGCCACCCATCGCTGGTTCTCCACCCGTGCTCGGGCAAAGCCAACCACCTGGGCGACCGCGGCCTTCAGATTGTCGTAGCGGACCTTGCCGGACGGCACCCCGCCCAGCACGCTGAGAGCATGCGCGTGCCCCTCGAAGAAGGCCTCGTGACCGCAGGATGCGGTGACGCGGTGCACCGCCTTACCCGAGTACGACATCCGGAACACGAACAGGTAACAGGCGGTCCGCACCCCGGCAAGATCGATCCACACGTCTCCGAAGTCGACCTCGGCCTCGACTCCCGGCTTGTGGATCTGGTCGATCGGCACTTCCGGCAGAGGGCCACGACCCGCCTCCTGCAAGATCACGGCTGGGGCCACGCCGACGTCAACGCCTCAGTCACCATCCGGCGATGCACCCCATATTTGGCGGCCAACGCCCGCTGCGACAGCCCCTCCAGCCGAGAGTCTCGCCGGATCGCGGCGAACAACTCCACCTTGGTCATCCGCACCGCATGCGCCCCCTCACGCCTCAGAGCACACCGAGCGTCTCACCACAACTCGGGCAGTGGCACCAAAACTCGCTGAACCGTCACCACCCGGCTACACGCTGGTACCAAGACTCACGCGGCACTGGTACCGAAACTCACGCGTAGAACCAGGCGCGGAACAGCGCGCCTGCCGGAAATTACATCCGCCCAGGTCATGACTCTGCGAGGGCTTCGCGTGGCGTATGCGAGCTCCGGTCACCCGTGAGACGGAAGCGCGTACGGCAGGATGATCCGCTGCGCTCCTTCGCCTGGCCGACCTCACCGTCACCAACGCGTTCGCCGCGCTGCGGTTGCTCCCCATGGGCGCTCGGGACAAGGACGTGGAGATCCTCGTCCTGCGTCACCGGATCGCCGTCCTTGAACGTCAATTCGGCGCTGACACCAGAGTGCGATTCGCGCCTGAGGACCGGGCCTTCTTGGCCGCTCTTCTGACGTCGCTGCCGCGCGAGGTCCTGCGCCGGCTGCGGTTTCTCATCCGGCCGGACACTGTCTTGCGCTGGCACCGCGACCTGCTGCGAGGGCGTCACGCCCGTACCGGCTCGGCGGCATCCTCCACGAGTACTCGCAAGTGGCTTGACCTGCATGGATGTAATTTTCGGCAGGCGCAAAGCTCCCGAGCCAATCGTGGACGGCAACACGATCTCTTACCGGGACGCGGTGGCCAAGGGTGCCGACCTGGTGCTCACCGCCCGCCCGAACGGGTTCACCCAGGACGTGGTGCTGCGTGCCCGCCCTCAGGGCCTGGTCAAGGTCAGCCTGCCCGTCACCCTGCCTGAGTCAGAAACGCCTCAGCATCAGGGACGAGAGTGCTGCCGGCCACAGGCGATCGGCTGGTTCGTAGCGCACCCGTGGGACCTGACGGCGCAGGACCGCGTTCTCGTGCCTGAGCACCAGCAGGTCCGCCTTCGTAGAGACCTCGCTCCGCGAGTCAGCCGCTCACCGACCTGGGGAGCACCCGATCCCACATGGTGAAGGCCGGCGCTGGCGATGATTCGTGTTCCTGAGCCCCTCAGACACGGAACCATCGCCGGAGCCGGAAAGCCTCGCTGAAGGGAGCCAACTACTTGCCCTCTCTGGGCAGCACCATCCTGGACGAGTCGACCAGGAGGAGGCCGGCGATCCCGGCGATCGGGAGCAGGGTGAGCTGCCAGAGGCCGGCGCCGTCCCAGCCGAGCGCGCCCACCAGGCGGGCGAACAGCAGCCCGGAGAAGGCGGCGGCGACGTAGTACGTGAGGATGAACAGGCCGGCGCCGCGGCCGACGTGGTGCGGGCGGACGGCCCGCTGCATGGCCGTGCTGCAGTTGGTGAACAGGAAACCGCTGGCGAACGTGCCCAGCAGGAACGACAGCAGGTACTGGGCGGGGGCCGAGGTGGCGATCTGGTACATCAGGTACGCGGTGACGCCGGTGGCGACCATGGCGAACATCAGCAGGCGGGCCTGGTTGTACCGGTCGCCGAGCCAGCCGGCCGGCAGGGCCATCATGGCGCCGAGGCCGCCCATGGACACGGCGAACGCGGCCTGGTCGGGCGCGAAGCCGAGCGCCTCGCGCAGGAACGTCGGGTAGAGGCCGAGGTAGCCGTAGAAGACCAGGCCGGAGACGGCGCAGGCGATGCCGATGCCGAGCGTGTTGCGGTTGTACGGGGACGCCGGCACGTGCTCGTACGACGCCCCGGTCGTTTCCGTGGCGGTGCCGGTGACCGCCTCGGTCATCCTGCGTGACACCGTCGCCGCGATGAGCAGGCTCATGACCAGGCCGACGGCGGCGAACAGGAAGAACGGCGCCCGCCAGGTCCCCCAGCCCGCGGCGAGCCCGTTGCCGAAGAGCGGGCCGAGGAAGACGCCGAGGCCGAAGGCCACGCCGACGACGCCGGCGGCCAGCGCGCGGCGGTGGAAGAAGAACGCGCCGAGCACGGCGTACATGGCGGTGGCCTGGATGCCCTCGCCGACGCCGGAGACCAGTCGGTAGATGCTCATGTCGACGAATCCCACGGCCAGCGGGATGGCGAGGGTGCCGAGCGAGTAGACGAGCACGCTGACGACGACGATGGCCTTGCGGGAGAGCCGGTCAGACAGGTAGCCGGCCGGCGGTCCGGCGAGGGCGAGGCCGAGGGTGAAGCCGGTGGCCAGGAGTCCGCTCTGTTCGAGGGAGAAGCCGAGCTCGTTCCGGATCTCGGGCAGGAGGGGGTAGAAGATCTGCCGGTCCATCGCGTTGAGCATGTACGAGGCGCACAGGACCGCGAAGCCGATCGCGACGGAGGTCTTCGTCAGCTGGTCGGAGTTGGAGTTCATACGGGCGCCTCCGCCCTCGGGACGCTCGGTGGCGCTGCTCATCAGATGGCTCCTCTGTGGCGCAGGGGGGTGAACTCATGTCGGCTCACATCTATCGGACAATCGTCCGTAGAGCGGTCGTCATGAATTGGCCTCAGAATGATGCGTGGTGCGGCACCTGTCAAGGGGGTGCTGGGGCTCGTGAGGGGAGCGGGGAAGCAAGCGCGGACGGATGTCCGTCCCGTGGCTAGGGCGAGGGCGGGAAGGGGGCGGCCATGGCGACGCGGGGGCGGGAACCAGCTGGTCCCACCCACGCGACAGATCGAGGGATGCGCGCTACCGCTCCGAATGGTCGAGCGAGGTGAGCACGGACAGCCCGTAGGAGTAGCGCAGCGGCAGGGACGTGGCCCCGCGCGCGCCCGCGGTGATGGCCAGCGCCTCGCGGATGGCCTCGGCGTTGTGCCGCAGCGCCGCGCCGGACAGCCGCACCCCGCGCCCGCCACTGATCGAGCCGGAGGTCACCATCAGCAGGTCGGTGCCAGGGTGGAGGTCCGCGGGGCGGGGTTTGGCGCGGGCCGCCGCGCACACGCCGTACGTCACACTGCCGTCATCGAGCGGGCGGTAGCGGCCGGGGGGCAGGACCGCGCGCAGCGCCTCCGGCGGACCGATGACGATCTCCGGCGCGAAGCGTTCGACCAGGTCGTGCCCGCTGCCGCCGGTGCGCGGCGGGTCCGTCCAGGCGACCGCGTGGCCCGCCTTGAGCGCCGCGAGGTAGGCGGCGACGGTGCCCGGTTCCCTGTCCCCCACCAGCGCGACCAGCCCGCGCCGGGTGGCGGGCAGGAGACGCGCGTACCCGTTTGCGAGCCTGAGCAGGGACCGGTAGCTGAGCTCGGAACCGTCCGCCGCGACCAGCGCCGCCGTTCGCCGGGGCGCAGGCCGAACGGGTCCATCACCGGCCGCACGTGGAGCAGCCGGGTCGCCGGGGAATGGTTCGCGACCGGATCTCCAGCGACCAGAAGTCCACCTCGCACCACCGGCCGGCCAGCGCCGGCTCAAGCCCCGCGAGGATGCGGATCGCCTCCCAGGCCAGGATGTTGCCGACGAGGCCGGACAACATTCCCATCGCACCCGCCTTCTCCCTCTTGCCCACCAGCGTCCGCATGCCGTCGCACCCGTGGTCGGCGAACGTCTCCGCGCGGACACAGGACCAGCAGGGTGTCCGGCCGGGAAGGATCGAGGTGCCGAGCACGCCGACGTGGTAGGCGTAGCCCGTACCCATGATTTGCGGGCTCCGGCAGGCAGGCCTCGCTCACCCAGCCCGCCACGTCGTTCGGGGCACAGGAACAACAGCGTGTCGCCGTCCTCCTGCACGATGACGCTGTCGCAGGCGCGGGCGAGCGACGGCATCGGTCACGGCAGGCCTCCTGGGGGTATGGGTGAAGCAGATTGCCTCACCCACCTGGTGCTACCGGTTCAGTTTCCGGTGGAGTTCGACGCGGTTACCGCGCCGACGCCAGGGGGGCTTCTTCCACTTTGACCATCGCCGGGCGTCGTCTCATAGTCACCCTTTCTCGGGGAATTCCTACCCGCATATCATCCCCATTCCCAGGTCGGTTGACAAAGAGCCGCATTGAACAGCTCCTCATTGATAAAACGCGCTCAGTTCGCGGACGGCTTGGTCGAGGTCTTCTGCCACTCCCCGGCGCAGCAACTTGGCGTGCAACTTCTCACCGGTGGCCCCCAGCCGGCGGATCCGGGCGGCCCGCTCGGTCATCTGCGCCTGAACCTCCGCGATGAGCGCCTCGGGCCGGCCCGTCCACCCGTACGCGTCCAGGAACCGGCGTAACCTGGCCGGCCGCGTGTGGAACGCGGTGAAGCCCTCCGAGGCGGCCACATGGCGGGCGTGCAGCGGCACCCAGCAGTGCGCCACCAGCGCCACGTCGGAGTCGACCGTGGTGGGTCCGGCGAAGTCCCAGTCGAAGAACCCGGTCAGCCGCCCGGCACGGTAGGCGGCGTTGAAGGTGCTGGCGTCGTTGTGCGCGATGATCAGCCCCGGCGACCATCGCCCGCCGGAGCGCCAGCGGGCCTCCGCCGGCGGCACGAAATCGGCCACGGCCTCGTGGTAGGCCCGCAACCACCGCGCCACCTGCACGAGCGTGCCCTCGGTACGCGTCCAGGGCGGCCACACCAGAGCGTCCCCCATGGTCTCGCCCTCCAAATACGTGAGGATCTCCGACCCGTCCTCGCCGACGCCCAGCACGCGCGGCGCCCCTTCGAAGCCCTTGCTCTCCAGGTGACGGAGCAGCGCGTGGACCGAGGCCGTCCACTCCCGCACCGGCCGGCGCACCGTGGCGCCCACACGGACGGCGCCCCCGTCGCTCCCGCCGCCGAGCCGGTCCCCGCTCATGCCGGGCCCCGCGTGGAGATCTCGGCCGCCAGGTCGCGCACAGTCGGGTGATCCATCAGGTCGGCCAGCGTCAGGTCCACGCCGAAGCCCTCGCGTACGGCGTCGATGAGCCGCAACGCGCTCACCGAGTCGCCACCGGCCTCGATGAAGTCGTCCAGCACGCCGACGCCAGGAAAGGCCAGGATCTCCTGCCAGAGAGCGACGATCGCGCGTTCCGCCGGCGTACGCGGCGGCTCGTACCGGTTGACGCCTCCGTCAGCCAGCACGTGCTCGCGGCAGCGCGCCTCGTCGAGCCCTCCCGTGGCGTCCGTCCACAGCTCGGGGACCGTCGCGAACCCCACGGTCTCGGGCACGGCCATCCGCGCGTACGCGATGCGGCGGGCCCCCACACCCGTCAGGAACGCCTCCGGGACCACCACGACGACGTGATCTCCCGGCGTGGGCAGTGACGCGGCGTTGCGCAACTGTACCACCATCACCGGCAGGTGGACCTATGAAGGGAACGGCGGCGACGTCGGGTTCTTCGATCACGGCACGCAGCTCATAGCCACCCGTACCTTCTACTGGGACTGGGGGCAGAAGAAGTACGCCGACGCCAGATCCGCAGGTCCCAAGGTGGGGGACGCAGTGTGCAAGTTCGGATTCCGAACCGGACGCAGTTGCGGCACCGTCACCGCGATCAACCAGACCTCATCAGATGGTATCGGTGGCTTGGTCAGGACGACCATCCCGGCAGAGAGCCTCGCCACGTGCTATCGGGGTGACAGCGGGGGCCGTTCCACCGTGACGGCGGAGAGGCGTACGGCGTCCTGCAAGGTTTCCTCCGTGACGGCAACGGCGACCCCTGGTGCGCTTTCACGCCCGTGAACCGCTACTACAACGGGGCACGTTATTACGTGTGGACACGATGAATCCGATGCTGGGCCGCGCCTGTCTGCCGAGCAGACCAGCGCGGGCCAGCACCCGACTCAGAAGTGAGTTCACAATGACACGCGCGACCCTTACTGCCGCACTGGTCGGCATCACGGCATTGACCGCCTGCACGGCCGACAGTCAGCCCGGCGCCAACGCCGCAACGCCGTCCCTGTTCTCCCCTACAGCGACCGGCACCGACCCGGTCATTCTCGTTCTCGATGACCAGGAGGGCGGGAGCCAGATGATGCCACTGACGGCGTGCCTGAGATGGATCGAGAACGAGTCCTGCCTGGTCGTGGTCGCCGGCAACTACCGACCGGAACGAACTGCCATCCCGGTGTGGCCCAAGGGCACCGTTCCCCTGCGTGGTTCGGATGGCAGACGGGGGGTCACTAGCCCCGAGGGTGAACAGATCCTTGCCGGGGACGCCTTGAGCGGGGGCGGGTCGTGGATCCGGCCGGATTCTCCGGTCTATCCCAAGTTCACGCCGCCGGCAGGCTGTCGTGGCCACGACTTGTACTTTGTCATCGACAGTACGGATCTACGCCGCCTGTAGGAGATCGCTCCCCAAGGGGCCTTCAAAGTCTCACCAGCACGGCCACCTCAGATATCGCAGACGCATCTCTTTGTGGTCACCCGCGTACTTCCGAGATTCCGCATCGCGCAAGCCGAAACAGGACCGCCGACCCCCATCGACCTGGCCCCGACCGCCGAGTACACCGCAGAGCCATCCTCGGCGACCTCATCAACGAGTACCAGATCGCCAGCTGAACCACCGAAAACCGGCAGGTCAGGCACCGGATCCTATTATTGAGCCCCACAGGCG
Organism: Nonomuraea sp. KM90; assembly: GCF_052246675.1. Classification (NCBI taxonomy): domain Bacteria; kingdom Bacillati; phylum Actinomycetota; class Actinomycetes; order Streptosporangiales; family Streptosporangiaceae; genus Nonomuraea; species Nonomuraea sp. KM90. The sequence continues at coordinate 127,709 of NZ_JBQQCB010000014.1, forward strand.
ACGATCTTGCGTTGGCATCGTAGCCTCGTGGCGCGTAAGTGGACCTTGACGGACAGGAGGCGCCCGGGACGGCCAGGCACCCGCCCGCCGGTCAAGGCACTGAATACTCGGATGGCGCGGGAGAACCCGACCTGGGGACATCGGAGGATCCAAGGGGAATTGGCTCGCCTGGGCTACCCGATCGCGGCCTCCACGGTGTGGGAGATCCGGCACGCCGCCGGCATCGATCCCGCGCCGCGCCGGGCAGGGCCGACTTGGCGGCAGTTCCTGACCGCCCAAGCCCACGCGATCATCGCCTGCGACTTCCTGGTGGTCGAGACGCTGCTGCCCAAGCGGCTGTATGTGCTGGTCTTCATCGAGCACGGCACCCGGCGACTGCACCTGGCCGGAGTAACCGCACACCCGACCGGAGCATGGATCGTGCAGCAAGCCGCAACCTGGCCAGGAACCTGGATGCCCGCATCGCCGGGCTGCGGTCCCTGATCCACGATCGAGACCCGCTCTACACCTCCGCATTTCGGGAGGTCTTCAAAGCCGAAGGGCTGCGGATGGTCACAACGCTGCCGCGGACGCCGAGGATGAACGCCAGCTGCGAGCACGTCATCAGCACCCTGCGCCGCGAACTCCTGGACCGGATTCTGATTCTTGATGAACGCCATCTGGCACTCGTGCTCCAGGCGTATCTGATCCATTACAACGGGCACAGGCCGCACCCATCGCGGTACCAGCGCCCCCGAACGTCACACCGCAGCCCGCCCGCGACGTGACCGAACTCAACGACCTGCGACCCATCCGCCGAAAACCCGTCGTCACCGGCATGATCACCCGAATACCAACACGCCGCTTAACCGCAGCTCAGACCACGTAACTCAATATTCGAGCGGCACAACCTCCGGCTGCCCGCCGGGCTGGCCCCGGCCGAGGCGCTGACGCTGCAGATCACGGTCCAGACGGCCTTCCTGGTCCTCGGGACGATCGTCGCGGGCCCGCTCGCGGACCGGCTGAACCGGCACAAGCTGTTCGTGCTCATCTCCTCGCTGATGGTCACCATGTCGGTCGCGCTGCCGCTGGTCTCACCGACCTGGCCCGTCCAGCTGGCCGGCGCCGTCATCGGCGGGGTGGGCTTCGGCGCCTGTCTCTCCGTCGACCAGGCACTGGTCACGCTGGTCCTGCTCTCGCTCGTCGGAGCGCTCATGATCCTGCGGGTGCGGAGCGGCCGGTAGGACCCCGTTCGCGCCACCTCCTCCGCCCCGAAGTCACGCGGAGGAGGTGGCGCATCGCGGGTGAAGGTCAGCGGTGCAGCGTGAGCGGCAGGCTGCTCCACCCGTGCGCGATGAACGACGGCACGTGTCCCACCTCGCTCGCGTCCACGGCCAGCTGAAGGTCAGGGAACCGGGCGAACAGGGCGGGCAGGGCGGCCAGCGCCTCCTGGCGGGCGAGCGGAGCCCCGATGCAGCGGTGCACGCCGATGCCGAAGGCCAGGTGCTCGGCGCTCTGCCTGGTCGGGTCGAACCGGTCGGCGTCCTCGCCGTGCTGGTCGGGGTCGTGCCCGGCCGCCAGGTAGCTGGTGATGATCGCGTCGCCCGCCTCGATCCGGACGCCGCCGATCTCGATCGGCTCGATGGCGAAGCGCAGCGGCAGGTTGGCGATCGACGGCGCCCAGCGCAGCGTCTCCTCGATCACCGCGTCCCAGGAGATCTCCCCGGCCAGCACCCGGCGGAGGTGGTCCGGATGGGTGAGCAGGGCGTGCACGGCATTGCCGATCAGGTTGACCGTGGTCTCGTGCCCGGCCGCGATCAGTAGCAGCAGGGTGTCGCACAGCTCGGTCTCGCTGAGCGAGTCACCGCTGTCACGGACGTTGATCAGCTCGGTGGTCAGGTCGTCACCCTGGTGCTCGCGCTTGTAGGCGACCAGGGCGGGCAGCACCGTGGCGATCTTGGCGGCCGTGGCCGCCGCCTGCTCCGGGGTGGCGGTGGTGTCCATGATGGCCTCCATGACCTGGGCCATCTCCTCCCGCATGTGCGCGGGAACGCCGAACAGCTCGCAGATCACCCGCATCGGCAGCGGGTGGGCGTAGGCGGCGCGCAGGTCGACGGGCTGACCGGGCGGCTGCGCGGCCATCGCGTCCAGCAGCTCCGCGATGATCTGCTCGACGATCGGCTGCATGGCCTTGCTGCGGCGCGCGGTGAAGCTGGGGGCGATCAGCTTGCGCAGCCGGCGGTGTTCGTCGCCGTACGCGCTCAGCATGTTGGACACGCCGATCCAGGTGATGATCCAGGACCAGCCCGGCGTGGCGAACGCCCGCTCCAGCTGCCCCCAGTGCCGCTTGTCCTTGCTCACCCGTGGATCGAGGATGAGCTGCTTGAGCAGGTCGTGCCTGGTGACCGCCCAGGCCGGGATGCCTCCGGCGAGCTCTACGAGGACCAGGGGGCCGAGGTCGCGTAGTCGCCGGACCTCCCCTGGGAGGTCGGTGCCGAAGGGGTCGAGGACGACGGGGGCTGAACTGCCCAAGGGGATTCTCCTGGCTGATCAGGTCGAATGGGAGTGAAACGCACCGGCAGATGTGCCAGCGCGCGGTGGAACGGGCCCGGCCGCCACGAGAGCTCCTCGCGCGGCACGGTCAGTTCCAGGTCACACAGGTGAGAGGTCAGGCGCTCGATCGCGGTCATCGCGATGATCATGGCCGGGTCGCTGGCCGGGCAGCGGTGCGCCCCGGCGCCGAAGCCCAGGTACGCGCCGCCGTCGGAACGCAGCTCCTCGGGCACGTTGGTGGGCTCGGTGTTGGCCGCGGCGTAGGAGACGAGGACCAGTTCGGCCGGCTGGATCCAGGTGCCGTGGAAGTGCACGGGCTGACGGACGAAATAGGGCCCGTAGTTCGACATGGCGGGCTCGGCGCGCAGGGCTTCCATCAGGGCGTCGTACGTGCCGAGCGCGCCGTTGGTCAGCGAGCTGTAGTAGCGGTCGTCGCTGACCATCCGGGAGATCGTGTTGGAGATCAGGTTGGCCGTGGGCTCGTACGCGGCGGCCATCACGAGCACGAGGGTCTCGGCCAGCTCGTTGGGCTGGAGCGCGGCCGGATGGTCGATGAACCAGGACGTCAGGTCGTCGCCCCGCTGGGCGTGCTTGGACTGGACCAGCTCGCCGATGTAGCGGCTGAACGCGTCGCTGCCCCGCTTGCCCCTCTCGCCGTCGGCCTCCATCAGGTCCGCCATGGCCTTGATCAGGCCGGCGCTGTCGGAGTCGGGCCGGCCGAAGAGCGAGTTGAAGATGCGGGCCGGGATCGGCTGGGCGAACTCGGAGACCAGGTCCGCCTCGCCCTTCGCGGCGAACTGGCTGATCAACGAGTCCGACGCCTCGATCACCATCTGGCGCAGCTTGTGCGGCTGGACCAGGTCGAAGCAGTCGGAGATCACCTTACGGAACCGGGCGTGCTCGGCCCCGTCCGACATCAGCGCGTTCGGCCGGTAGCCGAGCATGGCGACGGGTCCCGCGGCCTCGGGGGTGTCGGGGACCCGCGCCTGCCAGGCACTGCCGTTCTTGATCCAGACGCCGCCGACGTTGGTGAGCACGTCGAGCGCGGCCTGGTAGCCGATCACCAGGTGGGCCTCGATGCCGGGGGCGATCTCCACGGGCGCGACCGCGCCGTGCCGCCGGCGCAGCTCCGCGTAGACGGCCTGCGGGTCCCTGGCGTACTCCGGCCCGTAGAGGCGGCCCGCGTCGGGCATGTAGCGCAGAGTCATGACAGCACCAGCTCTCTGATGTGCTCCACCAGCGCGATCAGCGAGGCACGGGCGGAGACGGGGTCACGTGCGTCGCACACCACCAGCGGCGTGCTCGGCTGGAGGTCCAGCGCCTGGCGCAGGGCGTCCGGCGGGTAGTCCGGCGAGTCGGGGAAGTGGTTGACGGCCACCGCGTAACGCAGGCCGGCACTCTCCACCAGGTCGAGGACGGCGAAGCTGTCGTCGATCCTGCGGGTGTCGGCCAGCACCAGGACCCCCAGCGCGCCACGGACCAGCTCGTTCCACAAGACCTGGAACCGGGTCTGCCCCGGCGCGCCGAACAGGTACAGCACCACCCCGGGCATGGTGAGGCGGCCGAAGTCGATCGCGGTGGTCGTGGTCGTCTTCTCGTTCACCCCGGTGAGGTCGTCCACCAGCGTACCCGCCTGGGTGAGCACCTCCTCGGTGTTGAGGGGCTTGATCTCCGAGAGAGCGTCCACCAGGGTCGTCTTGCCCACGCCGAACGGCCCGGCGATGACCAGCTTGACCGGTATGTGTTCGGTACTGATACGGCTTTCAGAGAGCGCGGAGGCCACTGAGCACCAACTCCAAGATCTCAATGTCGGGCAGGTCGGTGGCTGGCGGATCGCGGGTCAGCAGCGTTCCGCTTCCGACCAGCCCGGCGACCAGCAACCGCACCACGCAGTACGGCAGGCCCAGGTGCGCGGCGCACTCGTACACCGACAGCGGCCCGTCCCGCAGCAGAGTCAGCAGATGGGACCCCGGGGGGTCGAGCCCGTGGGTGGCGGCGTCGGGCGCGATGTAGACCAGGGTCGTGCGCTCGACGTGGATGTGCTCGGGTACGGTCAGTCGCGCGGCGGCCATGTAGTCAGGGACGACCCGCCGCCGTTGTCGTCCGGAGGTCATGCCCGGACGCCTGGCGCCCTGGCCGCGCTGGCCTCGTCGAGAGCCTTGATCAGTTTCTGCACCTGGAGCTGCACCTCGTAGGCCAGCGTGCCGATGTTGACGCCGCCGGTGGCGGCGACCACGATGGCGGCGCGGTCGCCGGCCGGGGCTACGTAGTAGTAGCCGTTGCCGGCGGAGATGACGATGTCCACCACCTCGTCGTCGGCGCCGTTGCTGAGGCCCGCGCACAGGGCTCGCGCGGCCCCGAGCACGGAGCTGGTCATGGCGGCGGCCCGCTCGCCGCTCTCGGTGGTCACGTTGGCCGAGCCGCCGAGGATCAGCCCGTCACGGCTCAGCACCACGCCGCTGGCGACACCGGGCAGCGCGAGCAGGGGTGAAAGAACCCAGGACACGTCGAGGGGCAACGGGCGACCCTTGGCCTGGACCCGGCCGGAAGCGCTGTGAGCGTCCATGGAACGGTCATTTCCCTTCGGTTGCGTCGTGCTGCTCGGTGGGGAGCGCTTCGCGGCGGCCCGCTTCGGCTCCGACCTGGAAGTCGCCCCATCGTTTCTGGGCCTCTTCCGGGGTGGTGAGCAACCTGCCGCCCGTACCGCCGGAACCGCTGCCCGTGGTGGCCGGCGGAGGGCTGGTGTCACGCGGCTGCTGGCGGCGGCGCTGTGGCAGCGGCGCCAGTTCCTCCGCCGACCGCTGCAGGGGCGCCGTGACGGGCTGAGGCCGTGCCGAAGAGGTGGCCGGCTCGGGCCGTGCGGCTGAGGTGGCCGGCTCGGGCCGTGCGGCTGAGGTGGCCGGCTCAGGCCGGGGGGCAGGGGCGACCGGCTCGGGCCGGGGGGCCGCCGTCGGCTCCCGACGGGCGGTGGGAACGGACACGGGCTCCGGCCGGGCGGCCATGGCGGCGGGAATGGGATCCCGGCGGATGGCCGTGGCGGCGGTCGGGGCGGCCGCGCGCACCGGCTCGGGCGCGAGCACCGACGGCCGGCTGTCCTCCGGCATCTCCACCAGCAGCGCGGTGGGGATGTTCAGCACGGCCTGCACCCCGCCGAAGGCGCTCTTCTTGACCGTGACCTGCATGCCGTAGTGCGCGACCTGGCGGCCGATCGCCGCCCAGCCGGTGCGGGGCGGGTTGCCCAGGTCGACCAGGCGGACCGGATGGTTGCCGCTGAGCAGGCGGCTCGCGCGGGCGTACTGGTCCTCGTTGAGGCCGACGCCGGCGTCGTCGATGACGATGGCGGCGCCGTTGTTGGTCTCGTGCACGGCGATGGTCACCTTGAGCGTGCCGTGGGAGTGGTGCACCGCGTTGGCCAGCAGCTCGGCGGTGATGAACAGGATCGACTCCGCGGCGCGGGCGGCGACCCCGATCCGGCGGCGCAGGTGGTTGGCCGGGCCCTCGATGCGCAGCTCGAAGTTCTCCACCCGCGAGACGGCGCCCACCACCAGGTCCACCAGGTAGGTGTCGTCACGCGACAGGCCGGGGGTGGCGCCGCAGGCGATGCCGGTGACCTGCATCCGGCGGATGATCAGCTCGTTGAACATGTCGAGTCCCAGCACCTCGCGCAGCAGCGCCGTGTGCTCGTCGCCGCTGTAACGCTGCTGCACGCCGGCGAGCAGGTCCTGGGCGCGCAGGGCCTGACTCTGCACGCGGGACATGGCGCCTCTGATGACGGCCTGGGCGCTCTCGTCGATGCGTTCGGCCTCCTCGCGGATGCCCCGGGTGAGGGCGTCGAGGACGGCGCGGTGCTGCCGGTCGATGTCCGTGCCGGCGAGCGCCTGGTTCTGCATGCCGGGCACGATCACGTGCGGGGCGCGCAGGTGGGACAGCAGGGCGGGGATCCGCTTGTTGATCAGATGGTCGGTCTCGGCGCGTACGAGGTCGTGCTGGGCGCGGGCGTCGCGCACCTGGTCCGCGTTCTCCTGGACCTTGCGCTCCGCCTGAAGCAGGCGCTGGCTCCAGGCACTGGACTCTCGGGTCAGGTGGTCCTGTACCTGACGGTTCTGCGCGAGTTGCCCGCGGGCCTGGGCGAGCTGGCCGCGTACGCGCAGGTAGAGGATCAGGACGCCCGCGAGGGCGAGCACGAGGACGGCGATGCCGATCACCGTCGGGACGCTGAAGGAGTCTGGCGGCATGAAAGTCCTGGGGTCGGGGGGAGTCGTCGGGATCTGTCGACCGCCGCGAAAGGCACGCGCTAGCGGTGAGTGCCGGTCCCGTCTGGTGGCCGGTCGGGGCCGCGCCGATCTGGCGCGTGCCTTTCCGCGTCGTCGGCGTCGCCGGAAGCCTGGTGCGGCTCTGCCCGGTGCGGCTTCGCCTGGTACGGCTCCGCCTGGCGTGGCTCTGCCTGATACGGCTGTGCCTGATACGGCTCTGCCTGAGGCATCGCGAGGCCGAACGACGACATGGGAATCCTCGTCTCACTAGAACGACGGCCCAATCGGGTGACCAGTATTCCGCTTAAGTCGCGTTAGTCAACTGTGTGTAGTTCCGTCACTCCGCTCACAGCACCTCAGCGGACGGGTGCGGCGCTCCGCCCCGCATGCGCCGCCCGCTCACGACCTGCGCCTCCTCGCCAGGCGGGCACGACCGGACGTCAACTGCCAACCTGACCGGATGTTGTGGCACCAGTTCGCGAGACCCGCCGCGGAAGACGCCCTCGGGGTCGTGCGCCGCCGGCGCCGCCGCGATCGCGCCGTGCGGAGTGGCGTCGTCGGGCAGCCGGAGGTGACGCTCGTCCGGCTCGTCGCCAGCGAGCACCGCCAGCATCACCAGCACCAGGCCCACCATGAAGGCGATATAGTTCGGGGAGTCCGTCCCCCGGTCCGCCGGCAGCGTCGCGCCAATGGCGCCGACCACGAGCAGCATGAGCACAGTGACCACGAGCATCAGGCAGCCGAGCTTGCCCCTGCCCTGCCGGAGCGCGGCGGAACGCAGGTCGAAGGCGGTCCCGTCGGGCGGCTGCCGGACCACCCGCACCGCGACCGTGGGCAGGCTCCACCGCTGCACCTCACCGCGACTGAGCAGCACCCCGGCGAGGATCCCGCGGCCGAGCAGTGCGGTGACGCGGTCGATGGCCGAGGCGTAGGCGCGGTGGGTGTTCGGGTTGGCCGTGCGCGGGATCGCCAGGAAGGCGTCGGCGGCCTCGGCGAGGGTGATGTAACCGCCGCGCAGGGGAGCGACCTTCGGCGCCGAGCCGATGCCGGCCTGTGGGTGCAACATTGTGTCGCCTCATGCGACCTGCGCGTACTCATGCAGGAGGCCGCCGAGCCGGTCTCGTCGGGAGACCTCGATGTCAGCGTCGACTGGATCGGGCAGCGCCCGCAGTGGGCTGGCCCGCTTCAGAGCTCGGTGCGGACGATGCAGATTGAAGTAGGTCTCGTACTCGGCGAGGACCTTACTCGAGGCAGATCTTGTGCGAGCTGCAAAGGGCCTTCGACGAGGCGCTTCTCCGCCCTGGGCCCGGCTATGTGCTGCAAGTAATGCCGGCCCTGGAACCCCACAGGCTCCCGGCCCACCGATCCGCCTCCTCGTCCTCTTCGAAGGCACGTTCCCAGGCGTAGGCACGAACGAGGTCGTCCAGGCGATAACACGGCCAGCCGGTCTCGTCCAGGCCCGCTGAGCCGATCATGTGCAAGCCCATCAGGTCGTCCACGATGAAGGCGCCGCGATCGGCGACCGCCGTGCGATCGCCGGACCGGCGCCGTCCGCCGTCGGCAGTGCCGGCGTTCGCCGTAACCTCCTGGGGCGCTGCGGCGCCGAAAGCCCAGACAGGGACGTCCCCCAGGGGGAGCATACTGACCTTGCGGAGCGCGCGCCGGGAGTCGGGTGGTAACGCACGGTACGACAGACCGATGCTGGCGCGTACGTCGAGATCTCCGCTGGCGAGCAGGTCCAGCCGCCGGTTCGAGCCCGCCAGCTCCGCCGCCACCGCTGCCAGCCGGCGTTCCGGGCGAGTCTGGATGCGGCTCGCCACGGCGCGCACGGCCAGCGGGAGCCCCGCGCTGTACCGGACAATGTCAGCGGCCTGCGCCGGCTCGCACGCCAGCCGCTCCACGCCGATGACGGATCCGAGCAGGCGCAGCGCCTCGTCGTCAGAGAACGATCCCAGCGCCAGCCGGTGAGCCCCCTCCAGGCCGGACAGCGGGCGACGGCTGGTGATCAGCACCGCGCTGCCGGCGCCGGGAAGCAACGGCCGCACCTGCGCCTCGTCCGCCGCGTCGTCGAGCACGAACAGATAGCGGCGATCAACCGTGAGAGACCTCAGCAGTGCTGAGCGCTCATCGATGTCGCGGGGAAGGGCGCCGCGCGGCACGCCCAGAGCCCGCAGCAACTGCCCCATGGCGTCCGCCGGGGTTCTCGGGGCCGAGAGCCCGGCCAGGTGCAGGTAGAGCTGTCCGTGCGGGAACGCGGCCCGAAGCCTGTGCGCGACGTGGACGGCGACTGCCGTCTTGCCGGCACCGGCCGCGCCGGACAGGACGACCATGGCACGCCCGCCGCTGGGCCCGCCCCTCTGGCACTGCTGTTCCAGCTCGGCGATGGCGTCCTCACGACCGGTCAGGTCGGGAATGCCGGCGGGCAGGGTGCAGGGCGGCGGCGACGCCGGCCTGAGGCCGGCCGCGGACCGCGGTCGCGCCACTGATGGGCGGGCCCTCTGGAGTGATGCGGGGCTCACAGCCGGTGCCGCTCCCCCGTCAAGCTCTCCACGCAGCACCGACTGATAGATGGAGCACAGCTCCGATCCCGGCTCTGTGCCCAGTTCCTCGACGAGCCGTCGCCTGGTCGTCGCGAAGACTTCCAGGGCTTCGGCGTTACGTCCGGCCGCGTGCAGCGCACGCATCAGACCCGCGGCCAGCGGCTCCGCCAGCGGGTACTCGCTGATCAGCGCATGCACCTGGGGGATGACCCTTTCGTGGTTGCCCAGATCCACTTCGAGCCGGGCCCAGGCCACCACGGCTTCCACACGGTAGAGACCGAAGTGTGCCCGGGCCCATTCGGCCCACGCGCCGTCCACACCTTCCAGCAGGCGTCCCCGCCACAGGCCAAGCGCCTCACGCAGCAGCGCCACTCTCGCCCTGTCGTCGAGGCTCTTGTCCAGCGCCAGCTCCGCCAGCCGGCGGAAGCGCAGCAGGTCGACCCGGTCAGGATCGACGTCGAGGAGATACCCGCCCGCGTGGCGCTCCAAGCTCATCCGGACGCCGTCGGCCTTCTCCGCCGCGGTCAACAAGCGGCGGATTCGCGTGATGTGGGCGTACACGGCACTGCGCGCTTCTGCCGGTATGAACTCGCCCCACACCCTGCCCACGAGGGTGGGCACCGATACCGGTCGGCCGGCATCCACGGCCAGCGCCGCCCAGACGGCACGCCGCTGCGGTGGACCGAGATCGATGACCTGGTCACGCATCCTCAGCTCTACCGACCCGAGTAACCGAAGTTCCGCCACGCCACCTCCGGACGAGTCCGTTCAGCCGATCCCCTGCCGTCGTGTTCCTGCGCCTCCGGGTGGGGCGAGCCGGGGCGGACGCGCGTTCCTCTCGGTGAGGCGTCGTTTTGATCGCGCGTCTTATGAGATACCGGTCAGGGCGCAATCGGCAGTCCTATTTCGAGGCGTCCTATTTCTAGGACCGGTCTCCGGGCATGGCCGATGTGCTCGCCGAGTGGCGGGACGAGACCGCCGTACGGGGTGCGCCGGGCACCTTCGCCGACTTGACACACGCCCTCTCCGTGAGCGCCTAGTGTTGGATCATGGCAACGTACGTCCGGTCCTTTCGCGTCCTGGGAGCGGTCACGGTGACGGTCGAGGGAGTGGAGGCTTCCCTCCCGTCACAACAGGCCATGGTGCTGGCAGTGCTGCTCCTGAACGCCAACAAAGTGGTGCCGGTCGATCACCTCGCGCACGTCCTCTGGAGCGACTCGCTTCCCGGCAGCCACCGATCCCGGATCCGCATGCTGGTCTCGAAGCTGCGGGCGGCCTGCCACGCCGGTCCCGACGAGCTGATCGTGACACGCCACTCCGGCTACCTCCTGCACCTGCGGCCCGACCAGCTCGACTCCGACCTGTTCGCCGACCTCGTCCGGCAGGCGCGTGCCGCGGCGACGGACGACCGTCGCGAGGAGGCCGTCGCCTTGTACGGCAAGGCACTGTCCCTCTGGTCCGCCCCGCCGTTCCCGGGCATCGATCACCCCTCTGCCGAAGCCGCGAAGGCCCGCCTCGAAGAACTCCACATCGCGGCCATCGAAGAGCGCGCCGAGGAACTCCTGGCGCTCGGGCGAGCGGCGGAGGTCGCCGGCGACCTGAGCGAGGTCGTGGTGAACAATCCGCTACGCGAGCGCACGCACGGCCAGCTCATGCGAGCCCTGTCCGCCACCGACCGGACCGCCGAGGCCGTGGAGCTCTACCATCAGTTACGTCTGCGCCTGCGCGAGGAGCTCGGCCTGGAACCGGCGGCGCCGTTACGCGAGCTGTACGACCGGCTGATCAAGGGAAAGCGGCAGGCGGGCCCGCGGCACCTGCCGCCGGCCACGGGCAGGTTGATCGGCAGGCATGCCGAGCTCGGCAGGATCACCGCGGCCTGCCAGGGGCCGGTCAGGACCGTGACCGTCGTGGGGCCGGCCGGCGTCGGCAAGACCAGCCTGGCCCTGCGGTGGGCGCACGAGCACGCGGCTGACTTCCCTGACGGGCAGCTCTTCCTCGACCTTCGCGGATTCCAGCGCAATCCGAAGACCACCGACCCGCTCACCCGCCTCCTGTGCGCCCTCGGCCACGCGCCGAGGGACGTGCCCGAGGACCTGGATGCTCGCCTGTCCCTCTACCGGTCCTCGCTCGCCGGACGTCGCATGCTCATCGTTCTGGACGACGCCGTCGACGCCGCGCAGGTGCGTCCGCTCCTTCCGGGTGAACCGCACTGCCTCACCCTCGTGACCAGTCGCGACCGCCTCAGCGGCCTCATCGCGCGCGACGGAGCCGAACGCATCACGCTCGACGTCCTCTCCCTGGAGGACTGCCTCGCGCTGCTCGCCAGCTCGACCGGAGAGCGCAGGACCGCGGCCGAGCCGGAGGCCGCAGCCCAGCTCGTCCGCTTGTGCGGACGCCTGCCGCTCGCACTCCGGATCGCGGGAGTCCTCCTGTCCGACCATCCGAACTGGACGATCGACGACTTCGTGACGCGGCTGGCCGACCATGGACGGCTTGCCGGGCTGCGCATCGAGGGGGACGACGGGGTGGCCGTGCGGCAAGCGCTCGAACAGTCGTACGCCGTGCTGGCGCCCCCGGCGCGCCGGATGTTCCGGCTGATCAACCTGATCCCCGGAGAGGGCATCACCGTCGGAGCCGCGGCCGCGCTCGCGGACGTGGGCAAGGACGAGGCGGAGGACCTGCTCAGCGAGCTCGCCCGCGTCCATCTCGCGACCGAGACCGGCGTCGGCCGCTTCGCCTGCCACGACCTGCTCGCCGAACTCGCGGGCGAGTTCAACGCCGCCGGCGACCCCGCCGAGCGAGAGGCGGCCGCCGACAGGCTGATGAACTACTACCTGCACAGCATCGCCGCTGTCGCGGGACTGGCGTACAACCGCCCCGTCGACCTGCTCACGGAGCCGTCCGCCGTGGCGCCGGAGGTCTTCGCTTCGCGGGAGGAGGCGGAGGCGTGGATCACGGCTGAGTGGGAGAGCGTGATGGCGGCGGCGGAACACGCTGCCCGTCACGGGCTGGCGGGTATGGCGTGGCGACTGGCCCACGCGCTGCGCATCGTTCTCTACCGGCGGCGCTGGATGCTCCCGTGGCTGCACCTGGCGCGTCTCGGGCTGGAGGCGGCCCGGCGGGACGGCAGCCTCGTGGGGCAGGCGGCGATGCACCTGTCGCTGGGGCTGGCGCACTACTGCACCGGCGACTACTTGCTGTCGGCCAAGGACCTGGAGAAGGCTGCGGCGCTGTGTCGTCGCGCCCAGTGGCTGAGCGGGGAGGCCGACGCCCTGCGCGCCCTCGGCTCCGCCCTGGCCATGCCCGGCCGCCACCGGGCGGCCGTGGGCAGGACCCGTCAGGCGTTGAAGATCTACGAGTCGATCGGCGACCGCGACCGGGCGGCCTCCAGCATCAACAATCTCGCCTATATGCTGCGTCACCTCGGCCGGCTGGGGACGGCGGAGGAATATCTGGAGCGCGCGCGAACCATGATGGCCGAGACGGAGAGCGCGGAGTTGCACATCCTGACGCTGGCCGGGCTCGGTCTGGTCAGGCAGGAGCAGGGCCGGCTCGGCGAGGCGATGAGCGTTCTCAGCCACGCGCTGCGGCTGGCCCGAGCGGCCAAGGTGCGCTACGGCCAGGTGGCCGTGCTGGACTCGGTTGCCGCCGTGTACAGCGACGCCGGGCGTGACGAGGACGCGCTGGCCGCCCGGCAGCAGATGCTCGACCTCGCCGTGAGCATCGGCGACCACGGCTATGAGATCCTCGCGCTCATCGGCCTGGCGCGGGCCGAGATCCGGTTGGAGCGGCCGGTCACCTTCCAGCTCCACGTCGCGAGCCGGGAAGCGGAGAGCATCGGACACCGCCAGGGCTGCGTGGAGGCCGCGCTGGGCTCGTCGGAGCTGGCCATGCGCGAGGGACGGCTCGAAGAGGCCCGCGCATACGCCGGATCCGCGCTGGAATGGGCGACGGCGGGATACAGCCCGGGCATCGGCAAGGCGGAGGTCGCTCTGGCCGTGGCCGATCTCGGCCTGGCGGAGCTCGAGCGGTGCACGAAACATTGCGAACGGGCCCTGCGCGCCTTCGGCAGGACCGGTCAACGCCTGGGCTACGCCCGCGCACTGGACGTTCTGGGACAGGCACGCGAGCGGAGCGGCGACGAGCGCGGGGCGCGGTCGGCCCGGCGGCGGGCACAGGTCGTCATGAACGGCATCAGCCTCCTGTAAGGACCCTGAAGGCACCGGCGAGCGCCGTCCATGCCGGAGGCGTTCGCGGCACCGGCTCACCTGCCGAGACGTCGTGACCCTCCTGGAGCATGCGCCCGGGATGCGCTGCGTATGCGCCCGGGCAGAAAAATGATCGGCCGTGTAGGTGCAGTCGCTCGGCTCGGTCTGCTCACCGGCCGGAACCGGTCCGGCTCGCCTGCGTCGCCCTGGAACGACAAGAGCTGACGCGACTGAACAGGGGGCCACCCGCATGTATCCGCCCAGCGGCCGAGTTCCTGCCACGGTGCTCGCCAATATCGTGATCGACGAGTCCATCGCCATGCGCGGGGCCATAGCCTCGGCGGCTGAAACGCCCGGCATCGTCCTGCGCACCTTCACCAGCTTCGACAGCGCGTTCACGAGCCTGACCGGCGACGGGAGCAGATTTCCCGGGGTCGTCGTGCTGAATCCGCTCGGTCTCACCCGTCATACAGAGCGGGTGAGAGCGCTGTGCGACCGCCTCCATGTACTGGCGTTCTGCCCGCCGGTCAACGCGTCGGATCTCTTCCGCCTGATCAAGCTGGGTGTGGCCGGGCTGGTCGACTGGTCCTCACCGCCGCGGATGCTCATCGAGGCGCTGGAGGTGCTCTCGTGGGGCGGTTCCTACATGTCACAAACGCCGGTCGTGAAGCCGTCACACTCGCCTCACGGCAGTTCCCGAGTTCCCCACGACGCCCAGTCGCTGACCTCCCGGGAGCTCGACGTCCTCGGCCTCCTGGCGCAGGGGATGACGCACAAGGAGATCGCGCGGTCGCTCAGCCTGTCGAAGACCACCGTGGACACGTACGTGCAGCGCATCCGCCGCAAGCTCAAGGTCGGGAATAAGGCGCAGCTCACGCTGGCCGCGTACACCATGGGGCTGCTCAAGCCCGGTCAAGACCCTGACGTCACATCGCACGAGACGCCCCGGCAGGAGCCGCGTCCGGGCTGCCCAGCGCCGATCTGATGATGTCGAGCACCGCCTGCCGTTGCGTGTCCAGGTAGAAGTGCTCGCCGGGCAGCAGGTGAGTCTGCACCCTCGCACGTGACAGCTCGGCCCAGGCGGCGAGCCGTCGAGGATCCACCAGTGGATCCTCGCGACCCGCCAGGGCCGTTATCGGCACAGGCAGCGGCGGCCGCGAGCGATACCGGTAGGCTGCCGCCGCCACGAAGTCGGCTCGAATCGTGGGCAGGAACAGGGACAGCACCTCGACGTGCCGGCGCTCTTGCGAAGAGATCCCGCCCAGCCGCAGGACGTACTCCAGCAGCTCGGGATCGGGCAGTTCGTGCACCTCGGCGTGGGCCGGCGCCCGGTGATGTGCCGCTTCCAGCCCGGAGACGAACAGCTCCGCCGGAGGACGTCCCCGCCGTACCAGCTCATGCGCGACCTCGAACGACAGCAGTGCCCCCAGGCTGTGGCCGAAGAGCGCGAACGGCCGATCGGCGCGCTCCAGCAACGGTCCGGTCACCTGCTCCACGAACAGCTCGACGGTCGGCAGCGGACGCTCGCCGATCCGGTTCTCCCGGCCGGGCAGTTGTACGGCGATCACTTCGAAGGCCGGGCCCAGCGCTGCCTGCCAGTTCCGGTACGCCGACGCGCCCATGCCCGCGGCCGGGAGGCAGAACAACTGCACGCGGGCATCCGTCAGGTCATCGTGCGACTGGAACCAGCGCGCATCCGCAACGCCTTCACTCATGGTCAAGCTCCTACGTCTCTCAGAGTGCACGCAGCCCGAGATCATGCCCGGTGAACGATCACCGGGTTCTGCTACGGCACCGCCAGCAGGGGGCCGTAGAGGCGCCGATACCAGGCGGACGCGTCCACCGGCGGCTTGATCGGTGCAGAGTCATCGAGCCCTTCCGGTCCAGGCACCCGGCGTGCGGCCACTGCCTCCATCAGCGTCACCTGCTGGGTGGCGATCGCTTGGAAGGCGTTCACGCGAGCCTGCCGGCGCCGTTCGAAGGCGGCCAGGGCCTCCGGACGGCAGCCATGTGCGCCGATCTCCTCACCGAGCACGGCCGCGTCCTCGACGGCCAGACCGCCGCCTTGAGTCGTCGCAGGGGACACCGCGTGCGCCGCATCCCCGATGAGAACCACGCGACCGGCCACGAATCGGCTGGTGGTCAGCGCGAAGGCGGACCGGGTCACCAACTGCTCGTCCAGGCGCATGGAATCCACGAATCGGCGCACCTCGCCTGGCATGTCGCCGCACCCGTTGCGCAGGACTTCGAGCGGATCGGGGAGTTCGGAGCGCAGGGGCTCGGAGGCCGCGATCTGGAAGAAGACGGCCATCCGTCCCTGACCGATCGGCATGAGGCCGAACGTGTGCGGGCCATGCCGCCACGTGCGCCATTCCGCGGAGGAGGACGGTGTCACGGGTAGCACCGTCGTTCGGATGAACGTGTGCCCGGTGAACCTCGGCTGGGCATCCGGATCGACCATGTGCCGTGTCCACGAGTTGATCCCATCGGCTCCGACGACCACCTGATAGGTCTCGCTGTCCCCGGTATTGAAGGTGACACGCACTCCCTCCGGCTCCTGTATCAGCTTCAGGGGTGCCGTCGACCAGAGGATCGTGTCGGGGTCGAGCTGGGAGAGCAAGAGCTTTCCCAGCGTCCGGCGGTGGACGGCCAGGGGAAGCTCCGGCCAGACGCTCTTCCATTCCACTACGGTCTCGCTGCCGTCACGATCCATCGCGACGTTCCGCTCAATACGGCTTCCCTGGTGATCCAGAGCCCCGCGCAGGTGGTCCAGGCAGGCGAGCGCGTTGGGATGCAGCACGATGCCGGCGGTAGGAACGCGAAGCGCCTCCGCCTGCTCGACGACTTGCACGGACACGCCGCGTCGCTGCAACTCCCCCGCCACGGAGAGCCCGGCGATGCCGGCGCCGACTACGAGTACCTCAGGCGGCTTCATCTACACCCCTTTCATGGCCTGCGCCGACAGCGGAGAGCTCCCTTCCGGCCGGTCGAAGAGGACCAGCCGGCGTGCTTGCTCCTGCTCGAGCAGATCCAGATACCGTTCCCTGGCCATGACCCGGGCGCCGAGCCGATCGAACAACGGGGAGGTCTGCTGCAAGTCGACCCACCGAGCTCCGCCGGCGGCCAGGTGGTCGACCAGATGCAGGAAGGCGAGCTTGGATGCGTCCGGCCTCCGGTAGAACATGCTCTCTGCCGCGAACACGCCACCGCAGTCCACGCCGAGCACGCCCCCGACCAGCTCACCGCCGTCCCAGGCCTCCACGCTGTGCGCCCTGCCCGCGGCGTGGAGACGCCGGTACCCCTCGGCCAGGTCATCCGTGATCCAGGTCGGCCGGCCGCCCGGCCGGCTCGCACGGGCGCACCCGTCCACGACCCCGGCGAAATCGCGGTCCATCGTCAGGGCATAGGGTCGCCGGCTCGCCAAGGTGCGCAGGGACCGTGGCAGATGCAGCCGATCGAACTCCAGGACCGCCCGGTCCTTGGGGCACAGCCAGACCAGAGTCGGCGGATCGCCCATCATGAACGGAAAAATCCCCTTCTGATACGCGACCACAAGGTTGTCCACGATCAGTTCACCACCGACCGCAACGGCGGAGAGGGCGGAGTTGCGGGGGTCGGCGAATTCGATCCGGCTCCGGCTATCTGCTGAGACCTGCATCGTTGTGCTCTCCCTGCGGGTCATCCATCCGCAAGCGCAGGCTCAAGGGCCGCATGTCCGTCCACAGCTCGGTGATGTAGTCCAGACAGTCGCCTTTCGGTCCGGTCTTGCCCACCGGCCGCCAGCCGCCGGGCAACTCCTGCTGGGCGGGCCAGATCGAGTACTGCTCCTCGTGGTTGACGACCACCTGATAGATCTGGCTCTGCGCGTGCGCGTCCGTCATGGCGCGTTTACCTCCAGTCGGTCCATTGAGTGATCGAGGAAAGCGGTGAGGCGCTCGGCCACCTGTTCGGCCAGGTCCGCGCGCAACATCGTGTGGTGGTCGCTCGGTACGGACCCCACCTCGACGAGATCCCCGTACAGTGCCGCCCAGCCCAGGGTGTCGTCCAGCTCGGGCCACAGCGGATCCTTCTCGGCCTTGATCAGCAGCACGGGGAACCGTGCCACGGCGGCCGGCTGACCGCGCCGGATGTACTCATCCGCGGCGCGCAGATTGTGCCCGTAGACGGCGAGAAGCCGCGCCAGGCGTTCGCTGCCCGCGTCCACCGGAAGGACACCGGCCTGCCGGGCCCGCTCGAGAAGGTGCGCGAAGCGGCCCTCGCTGTCCATGGCCGGGAGCTTCGCCCCGTCCAGGACGAGCTGGTAGTGCCACGCGAACCGGGCCAGCAGCTCGAGCTCCTCGTCCGCGTCCTCGCCGGCGTCCGTCTGGACCTCGACCGTCTCGTCCGACAGCGACTCGGACGGCGCGGCGCTGTCCAGGACGACGAGTGCCGCCACCGTCTCTCCCTGGCGTACGAGTTGCTGAGCCACCTCATGGGCGATGATGCCGCCCAGACACCAGCCGCCGATCAGATAGGGCCCGACCGGCTGCTGCGCTCGGATCTCCTGCGCGTAGGTCCGTGCCATCTCCTCGAGGCCGGCGGGCATCGAGCCGTTCGGCCGCAGCCCTGCGGCCTCGATCCCGGCCAGCCGACGTCCGGGCTCCATGGCTCGGGCCAGTTCGGTGTACGCCAGCACGCCACCACCGCCCGCGTGCACGCAGAAGAAGGGAGCCGGCGAATCGGCCTGATGGCCCGGCGGCGCATCGCCGACCGACCGCTCCTGGATCCGGCAGGCCAGTGCCTCCACGGTGCTGGCCTCGAGCAGAGCCGAGAGCGGGAGGTTGGCGCCCGTGCCCTTCTCGATCTCCGACATCAGCCGGATCGCCAGCAACGAGTTGCCGCCGCTGCGGAAGAAGTCGTCGGTCACGCCGATGGCGGGTTGGCCGAGGACGTCGCGCCAGATGCGCAGCAGGCTCCGTTCCGTGGCGTCCGCCGGTTCACGACCGGCGCCAGAGCCCGTCACCGGTGCCGGCAGCGCGGCTCGGTCGACCTTTCCGTTCGCCGTGAGTGGGAGCCGGCCGAGCACGACGACATCGGACGGCTGCATGTAGACAGGCAGTCGTGCGGCCAGGTGGGTGCGCAGGTCGTCCACATCCAGCGGCCCGTCGCCCGACGTGACGTAGAGGACCGTGCCGGTGTGACCCTCACGCGGATCCAGCACGGCCACACACTGACGGGCGCCGACGTACTGCGCGGCGACCGCCTCGATCTCGCCGAGTTCCACCCGATACCCGGAGACCTTGACCTGCCCGTCCTCGCGCCCGACGAAATGGAGCTCGCCGGAGGGCAGCCTTCGGGCCAGGTCTCCCGTGCGATACAGCCTCCCGCCCGCCGCCGTGCCGTACGGATCGGGCAGGAACCGTTCCGCGGTCAGGCCGGGACGGTTGTGGTAGCCGTGCGCCACGCCTGTTCCGCCGATGAGGACCTCGCCGGTGACCCACGCCGGCACCTCGTGCATCGCGGGGTCCACCACGTAGACGGCGGCGCCGCCGAGGGGTCCGCCGATCGGCGCCGTGGCGAGCCGCTCATCCAGCGGGCCCGGCGCGACCCGGTGATAGGTGGCGCCGACCGTGGTCTCGGTCGGCCCGTAGTGGTTGATCACCTCGCACGGGGGGTCCAGGGCTCGGATGCCGTCGAGCAACTCGCGGTCGAGCGCCTCGCCGCCGGTGATCAGGTAGCGGCGAGGCATGAGGGTCGCCGGCGACCAGGACGCGTGCATGAGCGCCCTCAGATGAGACGGAACGATCTTCAGGACGTCGACGGCGTTGTCGCGGATGAGACGCCCGAGCCGGTCGGCATCGGTCATCTCGTCCCGGGTGGCGATGATGAGCCGGCCGCCGGTGCACAGCGGGGGGAAGAGCACCGAGTTGCCGAGGTCCGCGGCGAAGGTCGAAACGTGACCGTAGGTCAACGGCTCCTCGAGTTCGAGGGTGTCCACCAGACCTGTCACATAGTCGGTCAGACTCGGCTGCCCGACCAGCACGCCCTTGGGGGAACCGGTGGTACCCGAGGTGTACATCACGTACGCGGTATCGGCCGGGACCACCGTCCGTGCCTCGATCGCGTCGCCGAGCTGTTTGCAGCCACCGGACCGCAGCACGATCGCGGGCAGATCCGCTGGGATGCGGGACGACCACTCGACGTCGGTGAGCACTGCGCAGGCGGCGCTGTCGTCGAGGAGGAAGCTGATCCGTTCGCTGGGAAGTGCGGTGTCGATGACGGTGTACGCGGCGCCAGCCCGGAGGCAGGCCACAATCGCCGCCACCAACGCGGGTCCCCGTTCGAGCAGCACCGCGACAACCGTGCCGGGCGCCGCGCCGAGCCGCCTCAGCGTTTCCGCCGCGCTGCCCGACCACCGGTCCAGGTCGCCGAATGTGAGCCGCTCGGCGGCGTGCTCGACCGCGGTCGAGGCCGGCCGGCGGCGGGCGGCCTCGGCGA
This sequence comes from Nonomuraea sp. KM90, assembly GCF_052246675.1. Taxonomy (NCBI): domain Bacteria; kingdom Bacillati; phylum Actinomycetota; class Actinomycetes; order Streptosporangiales; family Streptosporangiaceae; genus Nonomuraea; species Nonomuraea sp. KM90. The sequence goes on from NZ_JBQQCB010000014.1 coordinate 147,719, forward strand.
AACGGTCCCCGATGCTCGCCCGCCTGGCCACCGAGGCGGTCGGGCGGCATCCGCCCGCCTGCGACACGGCCATCAGGCGCAGCTCGCCGATCGGCCGCCCAGGGTCGGCCACCATCTCGCTCAACAGCACGTTCAACGCCGCCACCAGGCCGGACGCGTCCTCCGGACGCACCCGGCCGGCGTCGTACTCGACGAACGCCTCCACCGTGTCCTCGGTACGCAGGCAACGCAGCCGGATCTCGAACAGATCCGTGGCATCGTCGATGTGTCGGATCGCGAAGGTGCATCCGTGTCCGGCGGCCAGCGCGGGCATCACGTGGTAGTCGAAGCCGACGTCGAGTTCGGCTGTGGAGTCCGGCCGGAACCCGGCCCACATCTCGCGGGTGAAGTAGTCCTGGTACTCGGCTCCTTCCGCATCGGCGTTGGCGACCCTGCGGATCACGTCGTCGGCCGTCGCGTCAGCCGACAGCGTCACAGCCATGGGCACATAACGCGTGAAAGCCCCTATCGCATCTTCCAGAGAAGCGTGCCGCCGACCGGGGTGTGCCACGGCGAGGAGCGACTCCTCCTGCCGGCCGTATCGGTACAGGAGGATGGACCACGCGGCCAGCAGCAGCGATCGCGCATCATGTTCCGGGGAGTTCGTGATGGTCGCGACGCGAAGCCGCTCCGGCTCGAAGGTACGTCGGCCGCCGTGGTCGCCCCGCTCACGGAACGGCAGCCGTATCGGGAGCCCCGGGCCCGCGGCCAGCCGCCGCCAGTAGTCCCGGCCGGCTGCGGTGTCGTCGGCGTGCAGGAGCTCGTTCAGCCACTCGGCCAGGTCAGCGTACTGTGGTGCGTCGCTGTTGGCCGAGGTGTCGCCGTCACGATATCGGCGTGCGATCTCGGCCGCGACCCGCGTGATGCCCGAGAAGTCGAGGCTCGGCCCGGGCCCGTGCAGCCGCAGCAGGTGCACCTCCTCGCCCTCCGCGATCAGGCTCGCCTGCAGGGGCTGTTCGATGGCCGCCATGTCGAGCGGTCCGGGTGAGCCGGGGCCGCTGTCCAGCGCGAACGGCTTCGATGCTCCGATGACCTGGACCGGGGCGTCGAGACCAGCGACCCGCCTGTACGTCGTACGCAGGATCTCATGACCCGCCGTGAGCGCCCCGATCACGTCCTGTAGCCGCGTCGCGTCGACTGCACCGCGGATCTCGAGGTCGCACAGCCAGCGCCAAGGTGTACCGTCCACGGTGTGCCGCGCCAGCCACGCACGCCGCTGCTGCGGCGACAGGGCGAATCCGGTGTCGGTGCTCATCCCTACTCCCTACGACGATCTAGTTTTCGCTGGTCATGCCGGACATCGCGACCAGCACGCGGCGGCTGCCGCCGTACGGTCGACGTCCGTGCGCGACGAGCATGTTGTCGACGATCAACACGTCACCAGCCACCCAGTCGAAGGAGCGCGTCTCTGCTTCGTAGGCCCGGCGGACCTCGTCCATCTCCGCGTCGCCGATCGGAGTGCCGTCGCCGTAGCACACGTCCCGGCTCAGCCCGATGTCGGATGACAGCAGCGATTCCCGGACGCTCCGCGGCAGGGTGGACGGATGGAACATGTGAGCCTGGTTGAACCAGACCCGTTCGCCGGTCACAGGGTGCTCTGCCACGGCCTGGCAGACCTGGGTGGTACGCAGGGTGTCGTTCGGTCCCCACTCGGCCCGGATCCCGTTGCCGGCGCAGAAGCGCTCCACCGCGTCGCGATCCGTGGTCTCGAACGCCTGCTGCCATGCCAGGCCGACGCCCAGCCCGAACTCACGTGTGTACATCACACCGTGCCGCTCGAACCGCTCCCGCGACTGCGCGGAGATGCGCTCCAGCACCCTCCTGCTGTCGGCCAGGGGCGTCTGCCCTCCGTGGCCGGCCGGCACCAGACAGCAGAACCACAGCTTGGCCGGCCACGCGCTGGCGTACGACAACTCGTTGTGCTGCGCGATGGTCTGATCCGCTGGGTACTCGGTGGAGGTGTAGACCTTGTCGAGCTCCCGGGTCCGCGGTGTGCCCCCGTACACGTAGTCCAGCAGGTCGTCGGCGTCGACGGCCACGACCTCGGCGAAGTCCTCGGCGGTCCCGACCGCGAATCCCCGGCACAGGACCGCCCCGGTCTGGTGCAGATGGGTCTGGACGGCCGCGGTGTTCGACCTCAGCCAATCGCCCAGCTTGAGTCCGGAATGCCGCGCGGTCACCACGACCGGCTCGGCTGGTCGCGCGGACGGCGTGAGGTCGGTCAAGTCGGCGAGGGTGGCTCCAACCGCGCGGCGCCGGCTCACCCCGGGCGCAGGAATTGCGTCTGTCATGCTGCACCAGTCCTTTCCATATGCGACATTCGCCTGATCGGCGACAGCCACAACACCGCCAGCGGAAGCAACAGACCGATCCCCGCGACCAGCACGCTCCCCCGGAGGCTCAGGGCCGTCGCGAGCAACCCGCCCAGCAGGGCTCCGATGGGGATCGAGCTCCAGATGAAGAACCGCATCGTCGCATTCGTCCGGGCCAGCAGCTGCTGGGGCGTGACCACCTGCCGGACAGTGATCGCCGCGACGTTGAACACCGGCCCACCGAGCACGTACACGAAGTAGCCGGCGATCAGGACTGCCGGGCCGGCGAACGCCCCGTGAGGAGCCACGGCGGCGATGAGCACGCCGACCGCCACCGCGGCACCACCGAGAACGAAGGCGCGGCCGAGGCCCGCTCGTTCGATGAGGCGACCTGCCACCACGGAGCCGAGCACCCCGCCCACTCCTCCGGCTGCGAGCACCAGGCCGACCGTGGCCGGCGCCATGCCCAGAGTGTTGATCATGTAGAGGTGCTGGATCGCGAGGAAGACGAAGGCGAACAGGTTCATGAGGCAGGCCGCCACCGCGTTCCACAGCAGCAAGGGCGTGCGCACCACGAACGTCAGGCCCTCACGGATCTGCCGCACCAGCGAGGCGGGTTCGTCCTGCTCAGCGGTCACGGCCGGCCGAACCGGACGCACCCTCAGCATCAGCAGGCCGGACACGGCGAAGGCGAGCGCGTCGGCGAGCAGGGCGAACGGCGCCGAGAGCACCTGGACGAGAAGTCCTCCGAGCCCGGGCCCGAGCACATCCGCACCCGAGTGTCCCGCCTCGAGTTTGCCGTTGCCGTCCGCGAGCCGGTCCGGCGGCAGGAGCACGGGAAGGACGGACAGCCCGGCGACATCGCTGAATACGCTCAGCGCACCGACCAGTATCGCGATCACGTACAGGTGGCCGATGGTGAGCAGACCCAGCGCCGCCGCAAGGGGCACTGTGAGGATGAGGACTGCACGGAGCACCGCCGAGGCCACCAGAACTCGGCGCAGGTCCCAGCGGTCGATGAGGGCTCCGGCCGGGAGTGACAGCAGGACGAACGGGACCCGCTCCAACGCGGCCAGCAGGCCGACCTCGAACGCGCTGGCGTGCAGGAAGGCCACCGCGGTCAACGGCAGCGCCACCATCGTCACCTGCGTGCCGAGGAACGACGCTGCCTGAGAGCCCCAGAAGGAGGTGAACGAGGCCTGCCGCCAGAGTGATCTCTGCCTCTCCCGGCCCGCATCCGCCATGGTCATAGCGCGCCTCCGGCTGCTGAGACGGGAGAGCGCTTGGCCAACACCCGATCCAGCTTCGCGCGGCCGGCATCGTCCAGCAGGACGCGCTGGCTCGCCCGCCGCTTGGCGAGAGCGTCGTCGACCAACACTTTCAGTTCGCCGACGGTCGCCGTCTCCGAGGCGATGGCGTGGAGGATGCACTCGAACTCCACAGCGATCTCCTCCACCGTGGCCGGGTCGAAGAGATCCGCCTTGTAGAGGATCTCGCCGCGCAGACCGCGGCTCTCGGGCCAGAGGTCGAACTGGATCTCATAGTGAATCGGCCAGTCGAAGACCTCTGTGTACGCCGCCTCCAAGCCTGCCAGCGCCGGCTCGGCGCCGGCGATGTTGATGAAATCGAGCCATGCCTGGACCAGCGGCGGACGGGCCGGACCGCGCTCCGCACGGGCCGCGTCGATGAGCCATTCGAAGGGAACATCCTGGTGGGCGAAAGCCTCCAGCATGGTGTCCCGAGTGGCGCGCAGGAACTCCACCAACGTCATGTCAGCGGCCGTCCGACTGCGGATGACCAGCGTGTTGACGAACAATCCGATCAACGGCTGCAGCTCTGTCCGCGTGCGGCTGGCGATCGGCGTACCAATCAGGAGGTCATCTTGTCCCGTCCGGCCATGCAGGGTGAGCGCGTACCCGGCCAGCGCGACCATGAACAAGGTCGCTCCTTCCCGGTGCGCCAGCTCTTCCAGCGCGCGGGTGATCGATTCCTCGATGCGGAAGGCGACGCAGCCTCCGGTGAAGGTCTGCGTCGAAGGCCGCGGTCGATCCGTCCGCAGCTGGAGCTCGGTGGGAGCGCCGGCCAACTGCCGTTCCCAATAGGCCAGTCGCTGCGAGGCGTGCTCCGGCGTAAGCCACCTCCGCTGCCACGCGGCGTGATCGACGTACTGCACCGACAGCTCGGGTACGGCCCGATCACCGCTGTACAGCGCGCCGACCTCCTCGACCAGCAGCCCCAGTGACGAACCGTCCGAGACCAGGTGATGAACGGTCAGCACCAGGAGGTGATCCGTCGGGCCGAGTACGTAGAGCACGGCGCGCAGCAGCGGCCCGCGCTCCAGATCGAACGGCCGGCAGGCGTCCTGCCCGGCCCTCGCGCGCGCCTGGTCCTCACGGAGGGCCTCCGGCCCGTCGGACACGTCCACGATCTGCAAGGGCACGGAGATCTCCGGCAACACGCGCTGGATGGGCGGATCTGTCGTGGGAAAGACGGTACGCAAGGCTCCGTGGCGGGCCACCACGGACTGCACAGCGCGCTCCAGCCGATCCGCGTCGAGCCTGCCGCTCAGGCGCAGGCCGATGGGGATGTTGTACACCGCCGTGCCCGGATGCCACTGCTCCATCAGCCACATGCCCTCTTGGTCGTAGGACAGGGGTGCCTGGGACGCACCGGTGGCGGCCAGTTCGGGCAGTGCCGACGTGACCGAGCCCTTGGCCTTCTCCTCCTCGATCTTGGCTGCCAGGGCGGCCACCGTGGACTCCTGGAAGATCACCGGCAGGGAGAGATCGACCCGGAAGGCGTCGTTCAGGCGGGCAACCGCCTCCGTCGCGAGCAGCGATTGGCCGCCGAGGGCGAAGAAGTTGTCGTGCAGGCCGATCCGGTCGACGCCCAGCACCCGGCCCCATACCTCCGCGACGGTTCGTTCCGTCCCGCTGATCGGCGCGGCCCCTTCGGTGACCGCCAGATCCTCCTGGCCCGGCGCCGGCAGCGCCGAACGGTCGACCTTCCCGTTGGCCGTCAACGGGAAGCCCGGCACGCGTACGAACGCTGCGGGCACCATGTACTCCGGCAAGCTCCCCTGGACCAGGGCGCGCAGCTCCGCCGGCGAGGCCGCCTCCCGGGCCGCCGACCGTACGTAGGCGACCAGCCGACGATCGCCCGGCCGGTCCTCGCGCACCATCACCAGGCACTCGGCCACCCCCGGATGGCTCGCGACCACGGCCTCGATCTCGCCCGGCTCCACCCGGAAGCCGCGGATCTTGACCTGCTCGTCGAGCCGGCCGACGAATTCCAGGACACCGTCCGGGCGCCACACGCACCGGTCACCCGAGCGGTACAACCGCTCGCCGGAGCCGCCGAAGGGGTCGGGCACGAACCGTTCCGCCGTCAGGCGCGGCTGGCCCACGTACCCTCGAGCCAGCCCTGACCCACCGATCAGCAGCTCTCCCGGCACTCCGACCGGGACCTGGCGCAGGTTCTCGTCCACCACGTGGACCCGCACCCCGCCGATCGGCACGCCGATCGGCACCACGCCGTCCCCGTCGGCACCCGCATCCACCTCACCGACGACCGCCGTGATGGTCGCCTCTGTCGGACCGTAGACGTTGAGGTGGCGGGCCTTGGGGAAGACCGTCCGGGAACGGTCGGCGTCCGCACGGGTCATCTGCTCGCCGCCCACGATGACCAGCCCGATGTGGTCGGGGCGCGACTCCGGAGAGGACTCGAGCAGGCCGACCAGGCCCTGCCAATGGGACGGCGTCAGATGCAGGACGGTTATGCCGTGGTAGTCGATGCGCCGGACCAGATCGCCGGGCGACCATCGATCGTCGCCGCGCAACACCAGGGTGGCCCCACAGGCGAAGGTGGTGAACACCTGCTCCAGCGACACGTCGAAGCCCTGCGCCAGGAAGTGCAGCACCCGGTCGCGTGGTTCGAAGGCGTAGACCTCCCGCATGGCCGCGGTGTGATCGTCCAGCGACCGCCTGGACACGGCCACGCCCTTGGGCCGGCCGGTCGAACCGGAGGTGAAGATGATGTACGCCGTCTCGTCGGGATGGCCGGCCGTCGCGGGATCGGTCAGGGGCAGGCTCCCGTCGTCCCGGACGTCGTCGAGGTGCAGAGCAGGGATCTCGGCGGTCATCGCCGGGGGAAGCTCATCGTCCGTGACCACGAGCGACGCCCGCGCGGTGGACAGCATGTACGCCAGCCGTTCGGTGGGCAGCTCCGGATCCAGGGGGAGATAACCGGCACCGGCCTTGAACACGGCCAGCATGCCGACGACGAGGTCCGGCGAGCGGCGGACACAGACGCCGACCGTGTCCGTGGGCCTGATCCCGCGCCTGCGCAGAGCATGGGCCAACTGGTTGGCTCGCTCGTTGAGCTCGCGATAGCTGAGCGAGTCCTCCTCGCACACGACCGCGGTCGCCTCGGGGCGGGCGGCCGCTTGGAGCTCGAATCGCCGATGTACGAACCCGCACCCGTCAGGGAGACGCGGGGCCGTACCCTGCGCGAGGAGCTGCTCGTGGTGCTCCGGCGCCAGGACGGAGACCTTGGCCAGCGGAAGCTCCGGATCCCGCGCCATCGTCCGCAGGACGGTCCGGAGAGCGGCGGCGAACTGGGCGATCAGCCGCTCGTCGAACAGATCCTTCGCATAGAGGATGCGTCCGCGCATTCCACTCGCGTTCTCCATGAACTCGACCGTCAGGTCGAACGGAGCGATCTCGACCGGGACGTCGTACTCCTCCACCTGCAGCCCAGGCAGGTCCGGGGTGGGCTGGGCCGGGTTCTCCAGGACGCACATGAGCTGGAAGAGCGGGGTCCTGCTCGGATCCCGATCGATGGACAGCTCCTCCACGAGCTTGTCGAAGGGCAGCTCCGCGTGGTCGTAGGCGGACAGGGAGGTCGCCCGCGTCTGCCGCAGCAGGTCCGCGACGGTCAGGTCCTGCTCGACGGTCAACCGGATGACGAGGGTGTTGACGAAGAACCCCAGGAGATCCTCCAGCTCGCCGCGGTCGCGGCCGGCGATCGCGGTGCCGAAGGCCACGTCGCTCCGGCCGGTGTAGCGGGACAGCGTCAGACCGACGGCGGACATCAGAACCATGTGCAGAGTCGCGCCGTGCCGCTGGGCGAGATCCTTGAGAGCGTGGAGGAATTCGGGCTCCAGCCGGAAGTCGTGGCTCATGCCTCGCGTGGATCGCACCGGTGGCCGGGGGCGGGAAGGCCGCACCTCCGCCGCCTCGTATCCGGCCAGCTGGGTACGCCAGTACTCGAGGTGGCGCTCGGGTTCGTCGCCGGCCATCCACTGCTGTTGCCAGGCGGCGTAATCGGCGTACTGGAGCTCGGGCCTGCGCGGATCCGGCGTCTGTCCCTCCAGGCGTGACCTGTAGATCGCGGACAGCTCGTCGAGCAGCTTCCCCAGCGACCACCAGTCCGTCACGATGTGATGCTGCGCGATCGTGATGATCCACTCGGCCGGGCCCAGCCGGATGGCCAGGACGCGCAGCAGCGGAGGCCTGCCGATGTCGAAGGGGCGGGCCATGAACTCCTTGACCCGCCGCTTGGCCTCCTGTTCTCGGGTCGGCACCTTGCCGAGCCACCGCAGGTCCACCGGCTCCCAGGGCACCTGCGCCTGGTCCACCACGTGCAGCGCGGGACGGCCCTGCGCCTGGAGGAACCCGGTACGCAGCACGTCGTGCCGCTCGATCACCGTGTTCAGGGCGTCTTTCAGCAGATCCTCACGCAGCTCACCCCGGATGCGGAACGAGACGGACACGTTGTACTGGCCGTTCTCCTGCTCGTACCGGTCCAGGAACCACAGGCGTTGCTGGGCGTAGGACAGCCGGCCGTCCTGGTTGCGGACATCCGCGACGGCCAGGGTCTTCCCGGCGTTCTCGACACCGACCAGCGCTGCGAAGTCCCGCAACCTCGGCGCTTCGAAGATCGAGGACAGGGGGATCGCGGTGCCGTACGCGCGGCGGACGTCGGAAAGGACCCGGGTCGCGGCGATGGAGTCGCCTCCCAGGGCGAAGAAGTCGTCGTGCGAACCGACGCGATCCACGCCCAGCACCCGCCTCCAGGTCTCCGCGACGCTCCGCTCCACCTCACCGACCGGCTCAGCGCTCTCCGAGACCGCCAGGTCCTCCTGCCGAGGCGCCGGCAGAGCCGGCCGATCGACCTTCCCGTTCGCGGTCAGCGGGAAGCTCGGGACGCGTACGAACGCCACCGGCACCATGTGCTCCGGCAAGCTCCCCTGCGCCAGGTCACGCAGCTCCACCGGCGACACCGGCTCCCCGCCACCGGCCACCGGCCGCACGTAGGCCACCAGGCGGCGCTCACCCGGCCGGTCCTCACGGGCTGTCACCAGGCACTCGGCCACTCCCGGATGGCGCGCGAGCACGGCCTCGACCTCACCGGGCTCCACCCTGAAGCCGCGGATCTTGACCTGCTCGTCGACCCGCCCGAGGAATTCCAGAACGCCGTCCGCACGCTGCACGCACCGATCACCCGACCGGTACAACCGCTCACCACGACCGCCGAACGGATCCGGCACGAACCGCTCCGCCGTCAAACCCGGCTGACCCGCATACCCTCGCGCCAGCCCTCCGCCACCGATCAGCAACTCCCCCGGCGTCCCGGCAGGGACCGGACGCAGGTCCTCGTCCACGACATGAACCCGGACCCCGTCCACCGGCACCCCGATCGGCACCGTCCCGTCCTCATCAGGGGCCGGTCCCACCACACCCGCCACCGCGGTGATCGTCGTCTCTGTCGGGCCGTAGGCGTTCATGATCCGAGCGCCTTCCGGCAGGAACCGGCGCCAGGCGCGGACGTCGCCCGGTCTGACGGCGTCACCGCCGAGCAGCAGCAGACGGACGGAGTCCAGCGTCCCCTCGACGTCGCTCTCCAGGAGGTGCTGGGCGTATCCGGGCAGCAGGTCCATCACCGTGGGCCGGGTCCGCCTGATCTTCTCGATCAGCTCTGACGCGCCCCACCGGCCGACCGGCACCACGACGCTCGCTCCGCGGACGAGCGGAGTGAGGCTCTGCTCAATGGCGACGTCGACCCCGGGGCGGGCGGCCTGCAGTACGCGGTCGGCCGCCGAGAGCTCATACCGGCCGGCGATGGCGGAGACATGGCTGGAGATGGACCGGCGGCTTACGCCGACCGCCTTCGGCCGCCCGGTCGAGCCACTGGTGTAGATGACGTACGCCAGCTGCTCGGGGAACACGACCGGCTGCGGCCGAAGAGCCTCGGCGTCACCCCGCACGGACTGCGAGACCGGGACGGCGCTGACGTCGCTGAGAGGGAGTGCGGCGTGCCCTTCGGGCACGATGGCGACGCGTACCCCCGCGCCCACGAGCAGGTCCGTCTTCCTGCGCTCCGGCTGTTGCGGATCGACAGGCAGGAACGCGCCGCCACTCTTGAGTACGGCGAGATACGCGACGAGGAGATCGGCGGAAGGCTCCAGAATGGTCGCGACGACGGAATCCGTCCCTGCCCCGGCCGCGATGAGGGCATGGGCCAGGCGATTGGCCCGGAGGTCCAGCTCCCGGTAGCTCAACACCTGATCACCGTGGACCACCGCAGGCGCGTCCGGGGCGACATCGACGCTCCGCTCGAACTGGCCGACGATGTCGATGACGTCTGCGTTCTCGATGACCATCAAGCCTCTCCTGTTTCAACCGGCGACGGACGACGGGGTTCCTTGCCTAAGCGGTGATCGCCCCAGGAAGGGGAGCACGGTCGGCGCCGTTCGGCTCGAAGGTGGCACTTTCGATCAGCCGGTTCACCGCGGCGGCGCTGACGTCCACCGGGGTCGAGCGTCCGACGTTCTCCGCGACTGCGTCGTTGAAGGCGCGCACGTACTGCTTGACCTGGTCGAGAGCCATTCCTCTGCGCATCAGGTAGAAGACGCTCCACAGCTCGAATCCGCTCTGCGGCAGCCAGATGGACTCGCGCGTGTTCAGGAACATGTCATCGATCACGTCGGCGGCCTGGCCGGCGGTCATCGTCCGGTGTCGCCAGTTGAACATCGAGCCGGACACGTCGAACTCAGCGCGCCGTTCCCAGATGGGCGTGATCGGGTCGGCGTACCAAAGTTGCGGCCGGAAGAAGTCCGGCTGGGCCTCGGCCAGCAGGCTGCGCGTCTCGTCCACGGTTTCCCTGGTCTCGCCGGGAAAGCCGATGATGAGATTGGCGTGCGTGACGATGCCGACCTGCCGCAGCCGCGGGATCGCCCGGAGATAGTCACGCCGGCGCGCGGTCTTGTTCATCGCCTTGAGCATCTGGTCCGAGCCGGATTCCACCCCGAGGAAAACTCCTTCGCAGCCCGCCTCGGCCATCAACTCGATCGTCTCGTCATCACCGTGGTCGCTGCGATAGAACGAGTTCCACCGGAATCCGTAGTTCTTCCGGATCATCATTCGGAGTATTTCTTTGAAGCGCACCTTCGGCACGTTGACCGTGTCGTCGATGATGGTGAGATTCGTGACCGACGTGTGCTCGCGGATCCGGTCGAGTTCCAGCTCCACCAGCTCGGTCTGGAGATAGACGTATTTGCCGGAGCGCGCGGGGAACCCACAGAACGAGCAGGAGAAGGGGCAGGACTTCGCGGTGCGCAGCGTGACGAAGTTCCCCAGCGGGCTGAACAAGCTGTAGTCCACCATGTTCTGCTCGAGCGGGTTCCGCTCGATCTCCTCGTCGTTGAAGACCCATTCCCCGTTCTCACGGAAGATGACGTTCGGGATCCCGCGCAGCGACTTGCCCTCCCGGAGCGCGGCCAGCACGTTCACCAGCGTGTTCTCGCCTTCGCTGCTGACCACGTAGACATCTGCGCCGACCAGGTTCAGCACCTGGCTGAAGGCGGGGCGTGAACTCTGCCGTGCGTAGTTGGCCACGAACGGGCCACCGACGATCACCTTCGTCTTGGGGCTGTGCTCACGGACGAACCGCACGACCTCGACAGCGGGGTCCGGCATGACGTACAGAGTCGTGGTGACCGCCACGGAGAGCGGCTCGTCGGCGAGCACGGCCGCGAACCGTTCCTTCTCGTCCTGGAACAGGTTGACGTAATCGAAGGAATAGCCGTGCCGGTGCAGGAAGGAACCGAGATAGGTGATGGTGGGCCACAACATCTCGAGATTGTGGTAGCGGCGGTCGTCACCGTACCCGTCCACCACGCGTTTCCGGGTGAGAAAGTCCAGGGCCCGGGTGGGCACGCCTTCCCACTGCATGAAGGCGAGCGACAAATCGCGGTACGCGCCCGAGTCACGACCCATTCCCGCGACCATCTCGACCTGCGTCGGAAAGTCACCGTCGTTGTGTCCGACGATTACGCAGTCCAACATCACAGCCTCCTCCGAGTCACACAACCCCTGAGACCGCAACTGGCCGAAGTTGGCGAGGTATACGTGACCGACACGGATTGGTTACGGCGATCATTGCGGTGTCGTAAGTGCGACGCAATCCGGAGCGAACCAGATACGCGACCCTTGACAAGCCCCGCGCTTTTGCCGTAATGAAATCAACCACTTGCTCAGGCTCCGGCGAGATCCGCTCGGTATTTCCGCACGCTGCCGCCTTCAGCCCCGTTCACGCTCGTCCGGGGCGTCCTTCCGCCAGACCACGCTGCAGGGCAGAGACATGAAGCCGCGCTGGTGCGCCGAGTGCACACGCCGGGAGCCGGCCATGTCGAGGTCGTACTCGGCCACATGCCGGGCGACCTCCTCCAGCACGGTCGGTATCTCCAGCGTCGACAGGGCGGCACCGAGACAGAAATGAGGGCCGGCGCCGAAGCTGATCATTTTTCGCGTGTCGCGGTCGAGGTCGAAGCGGTCCGGGTCGTCGAACACTCGGTGGTCGCGGTTGCCGGAGGCGTGCAGAAGCACCACGCGGCTTCCTGCCGGGACGGTCGTGCCGTGCAGCACGAGGTCACGGGTCGTGGTCCGTGAGGTCATCTGGCTGGAGGAGTCGAATCGCAGCGTCTCACTCGTCCAGTCCCTGAACCGACCGGCGAGTCCGGCTCTCTGCACGCCGGGCACCCGCCAGCCGTGATACCAGGCATTGCCCACGAGCTTGCTGGTCGACTCGTTCCCGCCGCTGACGATGAGGAAGATGAACGCGATGATCTCTTCGTCCCTGACCGGCCTGCCCTTGATCTCTGCTTGGGTGAGCATCGAGATGAGGTTGTCGCCAGGACGGCGGCGCATGTCGGCGACCAGCTCCTTGTAGTAGGTGCCCAGCCGGAAGGCGGCGGCGAGATTCGCTGGCGTCCGTTCGTCCGAGTCGTGCTTGCGGGTGTTGAGCAAGTCGGAGTCCTGCCGGATGGTGTCCCAGTCCGATTCCGGGATGCCGAGCATCTCGCAGACGCCGTCGGTGGACACAGGGGTGGCCAGGTCGGCGGCGAAGTCGAAGGTGTCCCTGTCGAGCAGGGGCCGCAGCCGTCTCCGGGTGAGCTCTCGGATGCGCGGCTCGCGCCGGACGACGGCGCGCGGCGAGAACACCCGCTGGATCAGGCCGCGTACGACGGTGTGATCCGGCGGATCGAGGGCGAGGAAGAAGACGTTCTTGTACGCCTGTGGCCCCGACATGGTCGGCTCCAGCGATATCCCGTCGCGGTTGGTGAACGTGGCCGGGTCGCGCATCGCGGCCAGAACGTCGGCATGCCGGGACAGCGCGAAGAAGTCACGCTCCTCGTTCCGGTAGACGGGGGCGTGTTCCCGCATCCAGGCGTAGAAGGGGTAGGGGTCCTCCTGCACCTGGTACGAGAAGGGATCGTACGGGCCGGGCAGAGCCTCGGCCGCCCAGGGGTCACTCGCGGCGGCACCGCGCGCACCATGCATCGACATTCGCCGAGTGTCCCGGCACCGTCTGGTCGGCAACCTTGTCAGAACCTTGCGAACCTGTCGCCCGACGACAAGATCGCGATCAGGCCGTGCGCGCGAGACTTCGGGGCAACCGATGGACGGAGGAGGGGTTGTGCCCGCGGTCGTTACTGTCCAGGCGCCGAGGAACGAAGACGGCAAGCCAGGACAAATAGATCTCCACAATGGCGAATCAGGGACCTTTGGCACCTGCGCATGTGGGCAGTGCAGTCTCGATCTGGTGCTCGCCCCGCAGGAGACCTGGTTCTCCGGGGAGATCACAGCCACTGACGGCCACTGGCTGCTGACGAACTACTGCCCGAGCGAGGCTCTGCTGGTGGAGAACCTCGAGAACTGTTACGAATACCTGACTGTCGGCCCAGGCCGGCACCAGACTCCTGTGCCGTTCGAGCTGTGCCGGGTCAGTGTCGCCGAGCACACCCATGGCCCGCATCTCACGGTGTTCGGTCCGGAGCCGAAACACGCGAAGGCCCGGTCGGCGCCATGCACGGCCGTACCAGAGGCGCAACCGGCACTCAACCGGCAGTCCACGTATTTCGCTGTGTTGTGGACACTTTGTGAACCCCGTCTGCGTGGCTCGAGCTGCTGCCCGCTGCCCACCTCGGGACAGATCGCACGCCGACTCGGAAACATGACCGCCCGCGCCGTCAACGCTCACATCGAGTATCTGATCAGCAAACTGGGACTGGCCCCAGGCTGCGGCCGCGAGGCGCTGGTCGAAACCGCCATCCGGCATTGCATGGTCTCACTCGATGGCCAGCCGACGAGATGGTCAACGCCCAGGAGGGAAGACCTTTGCAGTACGCCAGCCAATGCATCCACGACCTTGTCTCCAGCGCGGCACGGCGACAGGGCAACGCCCCGGCCGTGGTGTCGGAAGGGCTGACGCTCACCTACGCCGAGCTCGACCAGCGCGCCAACGCCCTCGCGGGCGAACTGCAGAAGCGCGACGTCGGGCCCGAGGTCCTGGTCGGCGTGCACATGCCCAAGTCGTTGGCCATGGTCGTCGGCATCCTGGCCGTCCTGAAGGCCGGTGGCGCATATGTGCCCATGGACCCGGCGGCCCCGGCCGATCGCCTGTCGGACGCACCCGTGCGGCTGGTGCTGAGCCAGCGCGCTCTGGCCCAGCAGCCGATGATCGCGGGAGCCCAGGTGCTGCACCTGGATGGTGACTGGGATCTGACCACCGGTCAGCCCGAATTCGTCCCCTCGCAGCCGGCCGGCCCCGACAACCTCGCATACGTGATCTACACCTCCGGATCGACCGGCCGCCCCAAGGGGGTCGCCGTGACGCACCGATCCCTTGTCGGCTCGACGCTCGCCCGGCACGCCTGGTACCAGCCGCCCCAGGCCTTCCTGCTGCTGTCCGCGATGGCCTTCGACAGCGCCGTTGCGGGGATCTTCGGCACGCTGAGCCGCGGTGGCGCGCTGCACCTGCCCCCGCCCGGCGCGGAATCCGATCTGGCCATGATCGGCCGACTCGTCCAACGCGACGGCATCGACACGATCCTGACCCTGCCCTCGCTGCTCGAGCTGCTGTTGGACACCGTGGCGCCTGAAGCACTCGCCACGTTGCGCACCGTCACGGTGGCCGGCGAACGCTGCCCGCCCGGCCTTCCCGCGAAATGCCGGTCCCGTTTGCCCTCGGCCGACCTTTACAACGAGTACGGCCCCACCGAGGCCACCGTGTGGAGCACGGTCTGGCGGGCCTCCGGGAAGGGCCTTCCTGACGGTGGGACCGTGCCGATCGGGCGTCCCGTCGACGGCATCCGGGTCAGCGTGGTGGACGCGACCGGCGCGCTCGTACCCGACGGGACGCCCGGCGAACTCTGTCTCGGAGGCACCGGCCTGGCCCGCGGCTACTACGCGCGGCCGGACCTGACGGCGGCCGCCTTCGAACCTGACCCGACAGGACCGCCGGGTGCGCGCCGGTACCGCACCGGCGACCTCGTCCATCGCCGGGAGGATGGCGACCTGGAGTTCCTCGGGCGGATGGATCGTCAGGTGAAGATCCGCGGCTATCGGGTCGAACCAGACGAGATCGAAGCCGCGATGCAGCGGCATCCGAGCGTCCGGCAGGCCGCCCTGGTGACGTCGGCCGGGACCGGTGAGGCCACGCTCGTGGCGTTCGTCGCGGGTCCGTCCGTCGACCTGGCCGGCTTGCGGGCCTTCCTCGGCGAGACACTGCCAACGTACATGGTGCCGGGCGAGATCCGCGAGATGGACCGACTGCCGCTCACCCCCAACGGCAAGGTCGACCTGCGCGCGCTGGAGACGCTCCTCAGCACTCCTGCCGACGTCCCCGCCGCCGACGCACCGCGTGGTGCCGTCGAACAGGTCGTCGCGGCGGTCTGGTGCGAGATCCTCGGCCTCCCCTGCATCGAGCGCGATCGCAGCTTCCTCGAGATCGGCGGATCGCTCGCCGTCGCGCGCGTCGCGCTGCGGCTCTCCCAAGTGTTCGGCGGGCATGTGCCGCTGCTGTGGGTCTACGAGGCGGAGACGGTCGAGCAACTGGCCAAGTGGCTGGAAGTCAATGTCGCGGACGCCTCGACGACAGCAGAGGCACACTACCGAAAGGCTGAATGACATGAGCGGGACGACAGATCAGCAGTTCGACGTCGTCGTCGTAGGCGGCGGACCGGGCGGATCCACCACCGCCACTCTCGTGGCCAAGGCGGGACACCGGGTGCTCCTGCTGGAGAAGGAGCGTTTCCCTCGCTACCAGATCGGCGAGTCGCTCCTGCCGTCCACGGTGCACGGCGTGTGCGCGATGCTCGGCGTGACCGAGGAGCTGGAAGCGGCCGGCTTCCCCGTCAAGCGCGGCGGTACGTTCCGCTGGGGCAGTAACCCCGATCCCTGGACGTTCACCTTCGCGTTGTCCCGCAAACTGGCCGGGCCGACGTCGACCGCCTACCAGGTCGATCGCGAGCGCTTCGACTCGATCCTGCTCAGCAACGCCCGCCGCAACGGCGTCGACGTGCGGGAGGAACACGAGGTCGTGGCGCTGGAGGAGGAGGACGGCCGGGTCTGTGGCGTGCGGTTCCGGGATGCGGCCGGCGCGGAGCACATCGTACGGTCTCGTTACGTCGTCATCGCCGCAGGCAACACCGACGGGTTGTACAAGAGAGTCGGCACGAGGGAGCTGTCCCCCTTCTTCCAGAACGTCGCCCTGTTCGGCTACTACGAGGGAGGCAAGCGGCTGCCGGCGCCGAACGAGGGCAACATCCTGTGCGCCGCGTTCGCCGACGGCTGGTTCTGGTACATCCCGCTCTCCGACACGCTCACCAGCGTCGGAGCGGTCATCTCACGCGACCGGATCGAGGTGATCCAGCGCGGCCAGGAAGCCGCCATGGCGCAGTTCATCGCATCATGTCCGCTGATCTCCGACTACTTGTCCGACGCGCGCCGCGTGACCGAGGGCATGTACGGCAAGCTGCGCGTCCGCAAGGACTACTCGTACTGCAACACCTCGTTCTGGCGACCCGGCGTCGCGCTGGTCGGTGACGCGGCCTGCTTCATCGATCCCGTCTTCTCCACCGGCGTGCATCTGGCCACCTACAGCGGCGTCCTCGCCGCCCGATCGATCAACACGCGGCTCGACGGCGAGCTGACCGAGGAGGCCTGCTTCACCGAGTTCGAGAACCGCTACCGGCGCGAGTACAACCTCTTCTACCAGTTCCTCCAGTCGATGTACGAACTGAATCGCGACGAGGCGTCGTACTTCTGGGAGGCCCGCAAGCTGCTCGGCACCGAGCAGAGCGACGCCCAGGCGTTCGTCGACCTGGTGGCGGGCATCTCGGGCCCCGACCGGGAGCTCTTCGAGACCACGGGCCGGCATCCCACGAGCCAGTTCGGCGCGGCGCTCGCGCAGGCGTCGCGCCCGGAGGTGATGGACGACGGCGACATCGTCTTCCAGGGCACCGGCACCCGGCTCCTCGGCGCCGTCCTGAACGAGGCGACCGACCTCCAGGTCCGCGCGGCGATGGCCGACACACCGGAGCTGCTGCCGGAGCCGCGCCCGCAGTTCGCCGGCGGCCTGGTCCCGTCGCTCGATGGACTGTACTGGCGGAATCCGACCACGGTCGACGCGGCGGCGCAGCCCGCCGCCCGCTGAGCGGACAGCCGCGGCGCGGGTTCCGCGGGCCCCGCTGCGGCGACCTCGCCCCGTGAAAGGCGCGGGCCCGTGGAATCGGCGTCCCGCCCTGGTGCAACGATCCTCTGCCTTCCGACGGCCACGCGCCGAGAACGGGCTCTGCCATACCTCCCATGCATATTCTGCTGCTGGATCTCGCGCTGATCCTGGCACTGGCGAAGGTCATGGGCGCGCTCGCCCAGCGGCTCGGCCAGCCCGCCGTCGTCGGCGAGATCGTCGCCGGTGTCGTCCTCGGTCCCACGCTGCTCAGCCCCGCCCTCACCGCCGCGATCTTCCCCGGGGAGGTCCGGCCGGTGTTGAACGCGCTCGCCCAGGTCGGGGTGGCACTCTTCATGTTCGTCGTCGGCACTGAGCTGGACCTCGGCACCATGAAGGGCGGTGGGCGGTTGACGGTGTGGACCTCACTCTTCGCGACCGCGGTGCCGCTGGCGCTGGGCGGCCTGCTGGCCGCGACACTCCTGTCCGGATATCAGAGGGGTCCTTCCGCCGGGTTCGTCCTGTTCTTCGCGGTGGCGATGTCGGTGACCGCCTTCCCCGTCCTGGCCCGGATCATCGCTGACCGAGGCATGACCGGCACCCGGATGGGATCCACCGCACTGACCTGCGCGGCCGTCTGCGACCTGCTGGCCTGGTCGCTGCTCGCGCTCGTCGTCGCGCACGTCACGGGCGCCCGGTTCCAGTGGTGGCTCCTGCTGCTGGTGCCGTACGTCGTCGTGATGGTCACGATCGTACGGCCGCTGTTGCGCCGGGCGAGCGAGTCCTGCCCGCGCGGCGAGCCGGCGGGAGGATTCTTCTTCGCCGTCGTGCTGGGCGGGCTCCTCGTGTCGGCCGCCTTCACGGAGTGGCTCGGACTGCACTACATCTTCGGGGCGTTCCTCTTCGGCGCCCTCCTGCCCAGAGGCGCGGGCGATCAGGTGCGCGAAGGCATGATCCGGCAGGTGGAGCCGCTGTGCGCGACGCTTCTGCTTCCCGTCTATTTCGTGATGGCGGGACTCAAGATCGACCTGTCCGGGCTGACCGTGACCCAGCTCGCGGAGCTGGCTCTCATCCTGGCCACGGCTGTGATCGCCAAGTTCGGCGGCACGTACGCCGGTGCTCGCATCGGCGGCCTGGACCGGCGTGGGGCGATCACTCTCGGCGCACTGCTGAACACGCGCGGCCTGACGGAACTCGTCGTGCTCGGCGTCGGCCTGGAGCTCGGCGTGCTGGACGACCGGCTCTACTCCCTCATGGTGGTGATGGCCGTCGTCACCACCGTGCTCGCCGGGCCTCTGCTGAGCCGGCTGCACCCGCCGTCCGCGAAGCCGGAGCCGGAGCCGGAACGCACCGCCGTCTCCCGTACCGGCGCTGACACCCGCGCCGGATAAGACCGGACGCACCGTCGGATGGGACGGCACGGTCAGGCGTCCCGCGGCTCGATGGTGCGCTCGGCAACCACCGCGTTCACGCTGTTCGGCGATGGAGGGGCCTGGACAGAACGAGGCTGGGGTGAGCGTCCGATCAGGACCGCGCCTGCATCTCAGCCACCAGACGCACGGCACAAGGCCGCTCCGCAGCCGGGCATGTGTGGCCGGATGTTGGCGCGGATGCGGGCGCGACGGTTGCGCAACGTCGCACGACACGATCGAAGCGTCGTCGGGCGGAAGAGCGCCGCCCCGGATGCGAGGAGTGATGCGGAATGTCTGCTGCGATTCTCAAGAAGGTACGCGGCCGGCGAGCGATCTGGGTGGCGGCGGTGGCTACGCTCGCCGGAATCGGCTTGACGGTCCCGGCGTCCGCCGCGGTACCGCCTGAAGTGATCATCGCCGACACCTTCGCCACACGTACGGCGACGGGCGCCGCGAACATCTTCTTCGACTTCGCCGTCCCGGCCGGCAGCTGGACCGCCGAGGCCACGCTCACGGGCCGCAACAACACGGCCGTGGCATCCGGCCTGGCCTGCACGCTGCTGATCATCAGCGAGAGCAGCACCAACAACAGCCGCACGGTCGCCTCTTTGGGCCCCAACGGCCAGCTCGCCAGCCTGGCAGCGGTCACGGCGCGCACCGTGAGCACCTCCGGGACCGTGCGGTTGTCGTGCAACGCGACCACGACCTCGAACATCTCGGTGTTCAACGTGAGCATCATGGCGACGCGCGTCAACTCCCTGACCCGCGTGAACCTCGGCTGAGCTCACGGCGGCCCGGTGGCTCCAGCGCCCGTGAGCGAGCGCCGGGCCACGTCATGACAGGGACAGCGATGTCCCTGAGGTGACCTGGGCGGTGCGGTTCCGCGTCGTTCGCGCTCGATGCGGAGGAGCGACGGATCCTCGCCACATCAGATGAGAACTCGCCACCTGCTTCGCCAGATCGCCTGAGGACTCGCCACTCCGGCGGAGAACCCACAGCCGGGGCGGCGGAGGTCACGACGGTGACGGTACGCCGAGGCCGGGCCGGTCCGCAGTGTCAATAGCGAAACGGCGTAACTGCCAATCGTCGCCGAGACGCTGACCTGCGGCAGCCGACGCCACCGCGGCGGCCGCGAAGACCTCGCCGGCGCCGAGCTCGGCACCGTGGTGCCCGCGTTGAACTGGGGTGACGCTTATTGACACCGTCACGGGGTTGTCGTGCTGGGGTACCAGGAGGACTCGCCGTGGATGGAGCGGCTGGAGACGTCCGGTTCCCACCCGGTCACCGTGCGGCCGGCCAGGTCCTCGACGGGCGGCCGCCGCGGCGGCCTGGGCGCCGCGCACGTTCCGCGCGGCGATCGTACCGAGGAAGCCGAACCCGTCCACCTCGATCACGCCGTCCGGGCCCTGCAGGCTCCACTCCCCGTCCTCCCGCGCCACAGGCACAGGTCGCTGTCGTCCCAGTCCCGCCCCGCGGGCCCAGGGACGGCCACGCCGGCCAGGACGTCTGGCCGGACGTCCTGGACGTCTGCGGGGACGTCCTCGCCATCCTTGGTGCCGGCCTCGCGGTCGCGGGCGGCCTGCTGGAGGCGGGCGTGACGGCGCTGAGCGGCGCGGCGATCACCCACCCGCGGCACGGGTGCCAGGGCCTTCCAGGTGACGCCGGCGTCGCGGGCGGCGGCGATCAGGTCGGGTTCGACGTCGGTCAGCCAGTCGCGCAGATCGGCCGGCAGGGTCAGCGCGGCCAGGGCCTCATCGCCGGGCGGCCGGGTGTCGTCGAACCGGTACGGAGCGGTCAGGTTGCGGACGTTGGTGATCTTCCTGGCGTCGTGCGCGTGCACCCGTTCATCAAGGCGGAGAAGCAGGGCGGTCACAGCGTCAAGCGGGCGTGTGAGCTGCTGGGGGTCTCCCGTGCCGCCTTCCATGCACGCCGCGACGCCGCTCCCGGGGCTGCGTGCGATGCGCGATGCCGAGCTGGCCGGGCAGATCGCCGAGGTGCACGCGCGCTCGCAGGGCGGTTACGGCGCGCCGCGAGTGCACGCGCAGTTGCAGCGGGACGGGCAGCGGTGCGGCCGGCGGAGGGTGGCCCGGCTGATGCGCGTCCTGGGCCTGGCCGGGCGGTATCGGCGCCGCCGGCGGCAGACCGGGTTTGAGCAATCGCTCAGGTAGTGATCGAAGGATCGATAAAAGTACCTGGTCAGAGCGATGGCGCAATTTTCGGCACCCACAGCATCTTCACACCGTGCTGGACGAATACGCCCATCATTACAATCGTCACCGGCCCGCTGCCGGCGGGTCGGATCGAGCGTCGCGTAGTTCTCGGCGGGCTGATCAACGAGGCGCCGTCACGAATAAGCAGGTCAGCGCCATGGGCCTGGTTTTGACACCCTTCAGGCTCCGGATGGTGGGAACAACGCACAGCTCCTTCGTAATCGGGCTGAGCGGGAAAGGCCTTGCCGTGCCGGCGATGGGGTTGGTGGGCCGCCCATACATACGGCGGCCCACCAACCCTCATGCTTTGCCGCTATATGCCAGTTCCGTCGTTGTGGTTCGGGCGGTGGCTGGCGCCAGGAGCAATCGGCCGGAGGCGCTCCCGCCCGCAGGACTGAGCGACAGTGACGTTCTCGAACGAGCTCTCCGTGGATGCGTAAAGCCCGACGCCGCCGCTGCGGACAACGGTGTCGCGACCCTTCAGGACCTGAACGCCGTTCAACGTCACGGTGATGCGGTCGCCGTGAATCGCCGCACCCAGTCGCACGGGACCTGTCAACGGGTTGCTGATGGATGCCGTGGCCACTGTGACGGGACCCGACGCGTGAGCCTCGCGGATGATGCTCGCGTACTGGGTTCCGTTGCCCGTCTTGCCGACGTGGATCCGATACCCGTACGCGTCCGTGGTGTCTCGCAGCGAGACTCCTGCGTTACCGACGGATCCGTCGATCGTGACCGTGGTCTCCACGACATAGTCGCACGCCTCGGAGAAGCGCGACGGCAGTGTCGAGTCGGCCAGTACGTGCGCCCGGCCACCGGCAGGCGGCGTGAGGTGCAACTTGCCCGAGGCGACGGACACAGACCCTGTTATTCCTCGCCAACCGGCCTGATCGAGCCCTTCCCTGATCTCGATGTTGTCGAAGGTCGCGGCCCGCCGATGCGTAAAGGCGGCGGCACCACCCGTCGGCAGCTGTCCGTCGTCCGCGGAGATCGACGTATCGCCGACTTTGGCGCTCAGATGCCTCCCGATCGCGGATACGACCAGCTTGTGCGGGACGTTGGCGCCGATCGGCAGTGCGGTCTCCGCGAGAACCGTGGTCGTCGAGTTGTATATCTTCACGAGCTGCAGCGTCGCTCCCGACGTGGAGTTGAGCACTTCGGCCCGGTAGTAGTTGCGGGAATCGTGGTAGCGGAACGCGAGACCGGTACGGGCCGTCGTCTGGCCGCGTACCCCGGGAACGATGTCCGCGGCCATGACCACGTCATCGGGTACGTCCTGCAGCGCCGCGAACGACACCATGTCCGCAGTCGAGGTCTGTGCCAGCTGCGTGTCCGGCTGTGCGCCGGTGAGCGCCCAGGTCCCCTGGACCGGCGCCCAGCCGTCAAAGGATCCGTTGAAGTCATAGACGTCACGGTCCAGGCCGGCATCGTCGAACTCGTCGTTGAGCACGGGTGCCGGGGCAAAGTGTTCCTCAACCGACACGGTGATGAGGTTGCCCGCGCGGGTGAACGCGATCGGGGTGTCGTTCACCGTCACCGCGTTCGCGTTCGGCGCGTTGATGGAGAGCGTGCCGGTGAACGGGTCCCCAAGCGAGATCCGGGCGGTCGAGCCGCGCAGTTCCACACTGACATCGGACACCGGTGCGGATGCGCTGATAACGGTGTTGTCTTGGTCGATCAGCGACGACCCTCGGGTCAGCGCGTACCTGGTAAGCCCGCCGCCCGAAGCACGCTCGAGGTACGCGGTCTCGGCGTTGGTCGTGGCGGCCCCGAACGCCCTCGACGAGGGAGTCGCCTCGCGCGAAAGGTAGAAGCGTCCGGTCGCGTCCGGCAGGGCGATCTCCATCGCCGTCGCCACGGAGTGACTCACCCCGGGCATGGCGATGCGCTTCGCCGTCACCGAGGGCGCCGCGCCGGCCTTGCCGGGAACCACGACCGTGTCCAGTCCCGTCGGCCCGGTGGAGGACCAGTCGTACGACAGGTAGTCGACGTTGGTGAGTACCTGCTCGCCGACGCGTACGGCGCCATCCTCGTGGACCCTGGGGGTTACCGCGGCGCCGGCCGTTGCCACCGGGATGAGCTGCACGCCGGCAACGGGTGCGGCTCCGGGCACGGTGTCGAACCCGACCGTGGCGACCTTCGTGGTCGGATTGACGGTCACCGGATCACCGGGGAAGTGCCAGAGCTGCCGGTAGTTGTGCGCGGCGGTGTCACCGGTGAGGTCGTCGGAGACCACCCAGAAGCCTGGCTTGACGAAGTAGACGGCGCGATCGTGCGCGACCGGCCGGTAGCCCATCGCCGCGCCGCGGTAGATGTCGAGGCCCGCGTTCGAGCGCCACAGCGACGTTGTGCGGGGGACGCCGGCGGTCTGCGGGAGTCCGTCGACCTCGATGGTGTTGTGCGCCTCGGTCGTGCGGCGCATCCAGTCGTTCGTCGGAGTCGCGCTGTAGTCCCCCACCCCGGAGTCGACGATCAGCGGACGCCCGTACGCCGCCATCACCAGGCTGAGGTCGTCCGGATGCCGATGCGAGGCAGTGTAACTGGAATTCTGATTGTTGATCAGCATGTACCGGGCATCGGCGTCCCACCCGGAACGCTGAACCGCGAAGCTGATCGGAAACACCGTGGACGACAGCGTCGGGGCGGTCCCCTCCGTCCGGCCGGAGGCGACCCAGGTGAAATCGGGCCAGGAGTTGCGTACACCGCTCCTGCGAATGGCCGACGTGCCCGCGTAGTTGTTCGGCGTGTCGCCAATCGCCGCGGGTTCAAGATTCGGCTGACGGGTCGCGAACAGCGAATCCGCGATCCAGTCCGCCGCCTGGAGGAGATAATCGGGAACGGTTCGCCCGTTGGCATTCGCGACTGCTATGACGGAGTTGAGCATATCCGCCACGTATGCCTGATAGTTGAACGCCGGCTCGCGGTACACACCGTCGCCCTTCAGGTACGCGCGCAGGAACCGCTCGGCCGAGCGCACCGCGAACCACTCCCAGCCAGGCGATGACGAGAACTCGGGCAGAAACACGGCTGCCGCGTGGACGGAGCGGGCCATCGACACGTACCAGTTGTTTCCGACATGTATCTGCATCACGCCGACGAGGAAGTCCGTCGTGGCGTGCACGCCGGACAGGTACGCCACGAGATCGCTCGCGTCGATGCCAGGATCGGTCCGGAACACGGAAAACGCGCTGACCAGCTGGGCGAGCCGCTTGGCTGCCGACAGGTTGCGGCCCTGCGGCCAGCTCTGATTGTCGGCGAAGAAGTCCAGCGAGATGTCCATCCACGCCGCCGCGTACGCCGCACGCTTTGCCGGGTCACTCTCGGACACGTAAGCGAATGCCAGTTTGGGCATGAACGTGAAGTCGCTCATCAAAGTCTGCGCGCTGCCCGGGGTGGTCTGCGTCCCACCCCAAAGGTCCTGCCAGTCGATGTCGATCCGCTGCTCGGCGCTGTTGTAGAAGTTGCGGGTCTCGGAGCCGAACCGGAAGATCCCCGCCGCGAGCTCGTCGGGGCCCGAGTCGCCACCGCCCAGGCCCTCGGCCGGAGCCGGGTACTGGACGTCGGCGCGGCCCGCGTAATACACCTTGAGCTCCCTCGCGGCGCCCGCTTCATCACCGGCGGCCAGCTTGGCCGCCACCGCGCCGAGCCCCGGGCGCGTCAGGTCGAGCAGCCCGCCGAGATCCGACATGTCGGCGACGGCGGCACTGCCCGGCGACAGCACCGCCGCCACCAGAGCCAGCACGACCGCCACACGGGCCCGACCACGCGTGTACCAACGTAACTTGCTCCGTCTCACTGTCTTCTCCCTAACCCCGTGAGAGTGTCGGCTGAGTCCACGTCAACCACCCGCCTGCTCCTCGTACTCGGCCTTGATCTTGTTGCCCACCCGGTCCATGAACTTCTTGATGGCCGGCTGCCACGCCGAGACGGGCTTGTTCCCCAGCTGGATCTCCAGCAGCACCGAGTCCAGTTCCTGCTGCTCGCTGGCAGCCTTGCTGGCGGCGGTCTCCGAGTACAGCCCGAGGGTGGGGTCCGCGACGGCAAGCGGGACGCCGGCGACCTGGTGGTCGTGCTGGTCCTGTACGGCCTGGCGGTTGCCCGGCTCGTAGATGACGGGCGATGCTTCGGCGAGGTATCGCACCGGCAGGAATACCTGGCTGCGCCCGCCCTCGGTGAGGGTCGGGTCGGAGCCGTTGCGGGTGAACGTCTGGCCCTCGACGCCGTACCGGAGGGCCAGGTACTCGCTGCTGCCGAAGGGTGAGCACAACCAGTCGAGGACCTTGAGGATCTGCTTGATCCGGTCGGCGTTGTCGGTCTTGGCTACAGCGGTGAAGCTGGACAGGGTCGGGCCGGGCGTGCGTACCTGCGTCCCTGTGCCGTCGCGGGTGGGCGAGAGCATGCCGGTCAGGCGGAAGCCGGGCACGTCTTTCGCCTGGCCGTAAAACTTGCCCCACCCGGCGTACCCGCCGATGGTGAACGCGGTCGTGCCGGCCAGCATCCACGCGTTGCGCTTCGTGTTGGGCGCGCCCGCGTGGTCGGGATGTATCACCCCCGACTTCACCAGCTCGACCGTGTCCTCGAGGGCCTGCATGAACTGCGGTGTCGTCCCGGAGTAGGTGAAGACGCCACCTTCGGCCTGCCAGGCGCCGGCGCCGCCGGGCCAGTTGCCGGTGATCCCGTTCATCTCAAGGATCGTGTTGAACGGGATCTGTCCGAACGCCCACCGACCGGCCCGCTCGTCGGTCAGCGCGACCGCCATCTCCTTGAACTCGGCCCACGAATCGGGCTGGAGGCTGAGTCCTGCCCTGGCCAGCAGGTCGGCCCGGGTGTACAGCACGGTGCCGATCCGTGCCCGCGGCACGGGGATGCCCCAGATCCGCTGGTCGTAGACGGTGCTGCGCCAGGCATCGGTGGGCAGGGCGGCGAGGTTCGGGTAGGCGAGGACCGCGTCCCCGGACAGGTACTCGGTGAGGTCGGTGAATGCCGCCTTCAGCATGGCCGGCATCTGCTGGACAACGCCCTGGATAGCCACAATGTCGGGCAGATCGCCACCGGCGACGGTCGTGGCGACCTTGCTCTTGTAGTCGGTCGAGGGGACGTACGTGATCTTCAGTTCGGTGCCGAGTTTGCTGTTGAGGTTCTGCCAGTAGGGGTTCGAGCCGAGCGCGGGGGCGATCGGGTCGTAGGTGTAGGTCAGTGCCGTGATCGCTTCGCCCTGCACCGGTTGTGATGCGGCGCTGGAGGCGGTCGGGTAGGTGAAGTATCCCGGCGACACCCCGGCCGGCTCGGCGGCCAGGTCGGGCGTGGCCGCGGTGACGGGCTTGTAGGTGGGCAGCTTGACCGACCCGGTCGAGCTGTTCGGCGAACTCGGGCTGCCGTCGCCGCAGGCCCCGAGCAGCGGGGCCAGCCCCGTTGCCGCGCCGAGTGCCAGGACGTGGCGGCGGCTGAAGGTGGGTGCCATGACGTCTCCTTGCCACGCGTGGACGACCGGTCAGCCCTTGACGGCGCCGACCATGAGTCCCTTGGCGAAGTGCTTTTGGATGAAGGGGTAGATGAACAGGATGGGCAGGACGGAGATGACGAGAATCGCCATCTGGACGGAGATCTGTGGTGGCAGGTTCTCCAGGTTCGAGCTGAGCTGGTCGGACCCGATCGGGGTGTTGTTGACGACGTAGGTGCGCAGCACCAGTTGCAGCGGCCACTTTTCCGACGACTGGAGGTACAACATCGCGGAGAAGAAGGCGTTCCAGTACGCCACTGCGTAGAACAGCCCGATCACGGAGACGACCGCCTTCGACAGTGGCAGGACGATCCGCAGCAGGATGCGCATCTCCCCGGCACCGTCCATATAGGCGCTTTCCCGCAGCTCGCGTGGGATTTCCTGGAAGAACGCGCGCATGACGATGACGTTGAACGCGTTCACCAGCACCGGCAGGATCAGTGCCAGGTAGCTGTCCAGCAGGCCAAGCTGTTTGACCGCCAGGTACATCGGGATGATGCCCGGGTTGAACAGCAGGGTGAACACCGTCATCAGCAGGATCGGCTTTTGCAGCAACGAACCTGGCCGCGACAGCGCGTACGCCAGAGCGATCGTGGTGACGAGGCTGAGTGCCGTGCCGACCACGGTGATGCCGGTGCTCACCAGCAGCGCACGGGTGACGATTCCTCCGGACAGGACGGCCCGGTAGGAGTCCAGCGTCGGTTCGTTCGTCCACAGCACGAAGCCGCCCGCCCTGTTGATCTCCTCCGGGGAGGCGATGCTGGTCATGAGCACCGCCCAGAACGGAACCAGAACCGCCAGGCAGCCCAGGCCGAGCACGAGTCCCCGCGCACCGAACCCCAGCTTGCTGGGCTCGCCCATCCAGACCGGACGCTGGCTGCGGCCCGAGCGTGGCCGCCGCGGCCCTGTGCCCGCGGCGGGGCGCGCCACGGACACCGCAGTCGGCACAGGTCGGCTCGTCACTTGGCGTACACCCCCTGCTCGCCCAGGGCGTGGGCCAACCGGTTGGCGCCGAGCACGAGCGCGACACCGACAATGCCTTTGATCAGCCCCACCGCGGCCGCGGTGCCCCAGTCGCCACCGACGATCCCGTGGTTGTAGACGTAGGTGTCGAGTACTTCGCTGGCACCGGCACCGACCTGTGCCTGCTGCAGGATGATCTGCTCGAACCCGACGGACAGCGAGTCACCGAGCCGCAGAATCAGCAGCAGGACGATCACCGGGCGGATGTAGGGCAGGGTCACGTGCCACAGGCGGCGAGCTGCCGAGGCGCCGTCCACCACCGCGGCCTCCATCTGCGCCGGATCCACTCTGGACAGTGCGGCGAGGAAGATGATCGTCGACCAGCCGGTGTCCTTCCAGATCACCTGTGATGTGATCATGAGTTTGAACAACTCGGGTACGCCCACGATGTGGAACGTGGACAGGTCGGCCGAGCGCAGCCAGGCGTTGAGCATCCCGCCGTTGCCGAACATCTGCTGGAACAGGGCGACCACGATGACCCAGGACAGGAAGTGCGGCATGTAGAGGATCGACTGGGTGAGGCGTTTGAGCCGTTCGCTGATGGTCGCGTTCAGGATCAACGCGAGGCAGATCGGCAGCGGGAACACGAAGACCACCTGGATCAGCGTGATGATCAGTGTGTTGACGAGTGCGTTGAGGAACACCGGGTCGCCGGTGAGCACCGGCTCGAAGTTGTCCAGCCCGACGTACGGGCTGTGCCAGATTCCGAGGAACGGCTGGAAGTCCTGGAACGCGATGACGTTCCCGCCGAGCGGCAGATAGTGGAACAGCAGCAGCGCCGTGACCCCGGGAAGCGCCAGCAACAGCAGGACCCGGTCGCGCCGCCAGCGGTCGCGCAGGCTACGCATCGCCGGTCTCCACCGGTGCAGGCAGGCCGATGGGCCGGCCCGCGACGCAGGCTTGCACCGCCGCCCGCAGCCGGTCGTCGGCATTGGCCGCGACCCTCCTGCTCCGGGCGACCGCGGGCGCCGGGTCGGTGGCGATGTCGGTGACCGCCGCGACGACCGTCGCCGCGGCACGATGGTCGAGCTCGATCACCAGGTCTGGGGCGCCGAGGTCGGCGAACATCTGAGATTTCGTGGTCTCGGTCGGCTGCCGAAGGTAGACGGTCGGGATCGCATGTCGTGCGGCCAGGATCGGCGAATGACACTCCATGCTGACCACCAGCGATGAGACGGCGTAGACCCCGGTCGCCTCCTCCAGCGGCCAGTACCGGTCCAGGAGCCGGACCTGATCGAGCGTCTGTGGACTGAGCAGGCTGGGAAGCTGCTCGTGAGCGAGCTCGACGGCATAGCTCATCTCGGGCACCACGACGGCCGGCAGGCCGCTGACGCGTACCCAGGTCTCGATCGCCGCCGCCAGCACCGCCAGGTCGTGCGTCACGGTGGCCCGGTTGACCGCGTCGCGCCGCATCTGCTCGCGGGTCGGTTCCGTGCCGTAGATCTTCGCATAGGGGGCGTAGCGCAGCCGCGGAACGAAACAGGCGAACCGACCGGGCTGCAGGCCGAAACCCTCCAGCAGGCGAGCGGCGGCGGCGGCGTCAGTGTGGTCGAACGCGAACGTGCCATCCGGCCCGAAGGCGAGGTCGGGCCCGCTTATCTTCTGGCCGCGCAGGGTGGCCAGGGTCAGCGTTTCGCGGCAGTACACGAAGTCGGCGCTGTCGAAACGGTCCTTGACGTCGTCCTCGAGATAGGACGGTGGGAGCAGATCGACCATCTGTGCCAGCTCCGGCAGCGTCGCCATGGTCGGTGGGCACAGCGGATCCACGGTGACCCCGAAGTACCCATACGGGCGGCCCACGTGCTCGCGCCACCAATCGATCTCGGTGCTCTGGAAGGCGTCGGCGCCCGATCCGTGCATCAGGACATCCGCGCCGTCGATGGCGGCGGCCAACTCCGGGGTGCTCGGCCCGTCCCCGCCGAGAGTGCCATCGACGACGCGCACGTCGGGAAACGCGTGCCGCAGCATGGATCGTTCGCGCTCCTCCAGCCGCACCGGCCAGAGGATGACCTCGACCTCGGGGGCGAACCGCTGAAACGCCCGCACCACGCCAGGGGAGTGAGCCACGTCGCCGATGTTCACCGTCGCCCAGGAGGACCGCAGGAGGACGGTGCGACGTGTCGATGTCATATGTGCTCCTTGTTGACGTAACGTTAATTCAAAATAGGGATGGTGAGACGTTACGTCAAGAACCGAGTAGGCTTGCACCATGGCAACGCAACGTGACGTCGCACGGGCGGCTGGGGTGTCGCTCGCCGTGGTGTCGGCGGTGGTCAACGGCACGAGCCACACCCGGATGAGGGAATCCACCCGCACCCGGGTGCTCCAGGCGATGCAGCAATTGGGCTACCAGCCGAACCAGACGGCGCGCTCGCTGCGGCTCAACCAAACCGACATGATCGCGATGATCCTCAACAAGATCGACAACCCGGTCTACGGACCGCTGCGGCATGGGGTCCACGAGGCGGCGGCGGAGCACGGCGCGACGGTCCTGCTGGGCGATGCCGAGACGATGCGCTCCGGCAGCCAGTTCCTGACCCGGCTGCTCAGCCAGGGCACGGTCGACGGTATCTTGATCCGCGGCGAAGGGCTGCTGGACGACGACGCGATGGCCGAACTCCGCTCCCACCCCAAGCCGATCCTCGTCCTGGAACATGCACTGGACCATCCCTGGATCGACGTAGACGATCGCCGCGCGGGCGAGATCGCGACGCGGTTCCTGGTCAACCTCAGCCACCGCCACATCGTCTTCGTCGGGGGTTCGGGATACCTTTCCCAGCAGCGCTACCTGGGCTACCAGCAGGCGATGGACGCCGCCGGCCTGACACCGGCTCCGCACCTGGACACCGGGTTCGGTGAGCAGGCCGGCGCCGACGGGCTCCGGCAGGCCATGCAGGCGCCAACCGCGCCGACCGCCATCGTCGTCAACAACATCATGAGCGCGGTCGGGGTCCTGGCCGCCGCACGCGACCTCGGCATCACCATCCCCGACCAGCTGTCGGTGGTCGGCATCCACGACGTCGACCTGATGCAACACCTGCGCCCGGCCGTCACCGCGGTCCGGATGCCCATGTACCAACTCGGCCGGGCCGGCGTCGAGGCGCTTTACGACCTGATCGCGGGGCGGCCAAGCGCAGGCGGTGTCATCACCGACCCCCAACCCGAACTGGTGATCCGTGACTCAGCGACCGCTCTGACCCGGATCCGCGATTAGCGTTCGCATGATCGCCCGCGGCTCATATCGATTGTCGTCAGCCTATGTGATGGGGCCCGGGTGGCTATGATCGGTGGCGCTGTAACTGCGGGCATGCTGCTGCAGGGGTGAGGTGCCCAGCAGATTCCGGACAGTCGGCTACATAAGCTGACGGAAGTCTGGAAGAGGTAGGTACGTGACGAGGCGTCGTAGGCAGTTCTCGCCGGAGTTCAAGGAAGAAGCCGTCCGCCGGGTGGCGCTCGAAAATACGGTTCTTGCTTCTCTGAACTGGGGATTGCCGTATGATCAAGGCAGCGGCTGCGATCATCGCTAGGTGTTGTCGTCGCTTGTCTACCAGGCGGTAAAGGGCTTGTTCGGCCTGCTGACGGTGCCGGCCCGCTCCGATCTGTCCAAAGATGTTGAGGTACTGGTGCTCCGTCACGAGAACCAGGTCCTCCGCCGTCAGCTCGACAGCCGGCCTCGGTGGGGTGGCGCCGACCGGCTCTGGCTTGCGGCGTTGTCGCGCCTGATCCACCGCCGCCGGTGGACGGAGGTGTTCCCGGTCACCCCGGCGACGATCCTGCGTTGGCATCGCAGTCTCGTGGCACGTAAGTGGACCTTCACGGACAGGCGGCGTCCGGGACGGCCCTGCATCCGCCGACCGGTCAAGGCGCTGATTGTGCGGATGGCGCGGGAGAACCCGACCTGGGGCCACCGGAGAACCCAAGGCGAGTTGGCCCGGCTGGGCTACCACATCGCGGTCTCCAGGGTGTGGGAGATCCTGCACACCGCCGGTATCGATCCGGCACCCCGCCGAGCCGGGCCGACCTGGCGGCAGTTCCTGACCGCTCAAGCCCACGCGATCCTCGCCTGTGACTTCCTCGTGGTCGGGACGATCATGCTCAAGCGGCTCCACGTGCTGATCTTTATCGAGCACGGCACCCGACGCCTGCACCTGGCCGGAGCAACCGCACACCCGACCGGAGCATGGACGGCCCAGCAAGCCCGCAACCTGGCGATGGACCTGGGCGACCGCATCACCCGGCTACGGTTCCCGATCCACGATCGGGATCCGCTCTTCACCTCGGCGTCCAGGGAGGTCTTCACAGCTGAAGGGCTGCAGATCATCACCACGCTGCCGCGGACACCGAGGATGAACGCCATCTGCGAGCGCGTCATCGGCACGCTGCGCCGTGAACTCCTGGACCGGATCCTGATCCTCAACGAACGCCACCTGGCCCGCGTGCTCCAGAAGTATCTGATCCACTACAACCGGCACCGGCCGCACCAGTCCCGGCAGCAACGTCCCCCCGGCTATCGCAGCTCAGCCCGCTCACGACGTGACCGACTTCAACGGCCAGCGGATCGTCCGCCGACAACCCGTCGTTGCCGGCATGATCAACGAATACCACCACGCCGCTTAACCGCAGCTCAGAACCCGTAACTCAATATTCGAGCGGCACAGGCCTCCCGCTGCCTACGGGCCAACGGGGCCGATCATGCAAAAGACCAGGTCAACCCGTAGATTAAGCCTGGTCTCGGTTGCGCGCCCTGCAGGATTCGAACCTGCGACCGTCGGATTAGGAGTGGAGCGACAGTAAGAATGAGCATGTGGCTCTGACCTCAGAGGATGAGCCCTGCGTGCTGCGGATACGCGAAGATCGTTCCGCATATGGTCCGGATCTTGATAGCCCCCTCAGGTCTCCGCCATCCGAATGCCGACGGTTTTACAGCGGATCAACGGTTCAACCGAGCAACATCCCCTGAGCTGCGTGTACGGTTCCCACCTCCTACCCAACACCTAAGATCATCCCGCACATACCGGATCTTGGTTCTCACTGAGACCCAAGAACCGAAGCGCATCCAGAGGCGGCGCACAAGAGGCGGGCGCATGCCCGAGGGTGCCGTGTACGGCGGCCAGCCGGCCAAGTTGGGCTACCTCTTCCGATGGAGCGATTATCGCCCATCGTCCTGACTGGAGGGGTGAGCTGGTCTTCCGATCTGTGGCTGTCCGCCGCCGACACGCAGTCGCCAACTTCCGGGCCGCAGTCGCGTACGGCGCCGGGCTACCCGGCTACCCAAGCAAAGACGAGATCCGGCGCGATCTCACTGGCAAGGACCTGGCCTGCCGGTGTGTGCACCCCGCAATCACCCGGCGGTCACGCGCCAGGAGCCCGGTATGCCACCTCCATCCGCGCGGCATCGTCGATCTCCTCTGGCGTCAGCAGGACAGCCGTCTTCGTTCGTACCGCCCCAGACGCCGATATTGTGAGACTCACAGCGGCCGAAGCCGCATTGCTCGGCAGGTCGACGATCACATATGTGTCTGTCTCGCCGAACGCGAAATACATCTGCTCGACCCGGCCGCCGACGCTTTCCGCCATGCGCTCCACCGCTTGCCGGCGTCCGGTGCCGCCATCTTGCAACACTCCTTTGAGGCCGTCTGCGGTGTAGGTCGCCTGAATCAGGTACTTGGGCATGGTCGAGTCCCTCTTCTCGTCTCGCCACCCTGTGCTGGGGCGGCATTACGGTCACGGGGTCGAAGTTCTCGGCTCAGGGTGACGGTAATCCCCCCCGCTGTACTGGTTTTCCCCTGTCGCAGTCTTACGCTGCGAAGCCCCAAGGCCGTTGCGTTCTCGGCTGGTGAGACTGCTGCACCCCTGGGGCGAGTGGCCGAGTGAGAGCGCCCCAGTGCGGAGATGACAAACGCGACCCCTGATGATCGTCGGTGTCTAGCCAGTCGATCAAGAACAGGGGCCGCGTTCGCGTGCCATCATCCCCGATCGACGTG
>NZ_JBQQCB010000015.1:0-179875 GCF_052246675.1 Nonomuraea sp. KM90
AACGAACCCGACCGCGACTGGTTCGCGCCCCCTTCCGGCCAGCCGTCCCAACCTCCCCAGCCCGCCCACCCCGAAGACGCCGGCGAGCCGCCTTCGGCCCGCGCACCGCGGCACGCGCAGCCCGGACGACCGCAGCCTCCTCAGTACGGCCAACCGCCACAGCCCCGGGCACGGGGGCAGCGGCCGCAGCCCGTCCCCATGATGCCGCCCCGGCGCAGCGACGATCCGCACCCGGACCAGCAGGTCTGGCCGCCCGCCCCGCACCCCGACCCGCCGGGCGGCGAGACGCAGCCCCTCCCGGCCGTCCCCAGCGCGGGCCCCGTGCCGCGCCGGAGCATGGGCGCGCACACCCTGGGCAACTCGTTCGGCGCGCAGGGCGACAGCCCCCGGAGCCCGCGCGAGTCTCCCCCCGTCCAGCCGCCCGTCCCGCCCCCCGTCCAGCCGCCCGTCCCGCCGCCCGTCCAGCCGCCCACCTCGCCATCCAGCGAGCTGCCCGCCGAGCCGCCCGCCTCGCCACCCGCCGAGCCGCCGGCCGCCGGCCCCCCGGCCGCCGCACCGACGCCGCCGCGCCGGACGCGTACGCTCCTGCTCGGCGTGGGCGCGCTCGTCGCCTTCCTCGTGGGGGTGGGCGCCCCGACCGTGGACGCGTTCATCTTCTACCGCAGCGGCCAGCCGTCCGACATCGAGCATGTGGTCCCGAAGGGCGGGGAGCTGGCGTTCGAGCACGTGTCGTGGAAGGCCGCGATCGAGCCGATGGAGGCGCCCAGGACCACCGCGCCCGACAGGCAATGGCTGAAGATCATCATCACCAGGAAGGGCGTCGACGCCACGGGCATCAAGCTCACCGGCAAGCCCGAGTTGGAGCTGCGGGACCGCGAGGACCGCTCCTGGCAGGTGGAGGTCGCGGAGGACAACGTCGCGATCGACGACGCCGTGGTCGGCAAGCCCTACACGTACGAGGCCGTCGCCGTCGTGCCGAAGGCGGTGGCCGGCCAGGTGGAGCTGCACCTCAGGCCGAACACCACCTACCTGTCCGACACGCCGACCGACCAGCTCCTCGCGGTCCCGACGGACCCGGCGGAGCAGGAGAAGCGGAAGCACAAGGACGTGCTGGTGTTCAGGCGGTGATGTCCTCGCCCCGGAGCCGGGCCCTGGTCGCCGCGATGTCGAACGCGGCGGCCAGCACGCAGTAGCCCAGGCAGGTCACCAGCAGGTCCCCGATGAAGACGACGGGCTTGCTGGCCACCAGCCACATGTACTCGACGTCGGAGCCGATCAGCGTGCGCACGGCCCGGTCCAGGTACTGGCCGCCCACGTGCAGCCCCGAGTACAGCAGGCACGTGAAGCCGAACAGCGCCATCCCGCCCCTGATCGTGATCCGGAAGGCGTTGACCACGGGCACCCAGCGCTCCATGAAGCCGCCGATGGCCCGGTCCACGGCGCGCTGGGTGACGTCGTGGGTGCCCTCCAGCTTGTCCATGCCCTTCTCCAGCCGGGTGCCGCGCAGGGCCCGCCGGGCGTCGTCGATGGAGGTGCCGAAGATGAGCACGGCGATCGCCAGCCAGGTCAGCGGTACGGCCAGGGCCTCGATGACGTGCGGCCACATCTCCCCCACCCAGCCCCAGAAGGCCTCCCACCCGGGCACGTTCTCCTTCGCGTGCTCCCACGCCTCGGTCGCGCCGCTCACGACGGCCCGGTGCGAGGCCCAGTCCCCGCGCAGCTGGGTGAAGGTGAAGATGGCGTTCAGGCCGCAGAAGACGAACGCGAACTCGGCGAAGGCGGAGGCGACCCCCGCGAACTTCCCCGAGCCCTTCTCGACCATCCGGGAGAACAGCGCCCGGAGCCCGAAGGTCACCACCATGGCGCCCAGGGAGACCTTCCAGTCCAGGCCGACCAGGCCCATCCCGTAGGTGACCTCTTCGTCGGTGCCCTTGGCGACGTTGTTGAGCACCGTCGTGTAGAAGTCGTCGTCCAGGTTGTGGAAGCGGTCCATCGCGTAGAAGTCGGCGGCGTCCCGGTAGTACAGCTCCCAGGCCAGGTAGATGACCGCGAAGGCGGGCGCCACCCGGTTGAGCGAGACCCAGAACCGCTCGTCCTCCTGCCCGTCCTGCCTGCGGGCCCGGGTCTCCCACAGGGCGTTGCGCAGCGCCAGGAACATGCCGGTGGTGACGGTCATGGAGATCAGGATCACCACGGTCACCAGCGCCAGCGTCGCCACCAGGCGGGCCTGCCACCACGACCCGTGCGAGATCTCGGTGGCAACGTAGATCACCACCCAGCGCACCAGCTCGCCGACGGAGAACCAGAGGATCAAGGGCAGGGCGCACTTCCCCGCCAGGCGTAGTGCGTGCAGGGGCAGCGAGTACGGCGACGGCATCCGCTGAGCCGGCGCAGGCCCAGGTCGCGGGGGCGCCATCACACCTGACGAACCGGACATCTGTGGAATCGTATCGGTCTGTCCCTCTTACCGCAGCCGCAACTCCCGAAAGCGCTCTACCAGCACCTTGATCCCGACCGGGCACGTGTCACCGCCCGCGCAGTGACAAATGGATTATCCGCCGCGAAAGGCGGCCCCGAAGCCCCGCACGTGCGGCAGCATGACGGTATGGATCCGCAACCCGCGATCGACACCGATCCTCGCCTGGTGGGAGATCGATTGCGGCGGCTGCGACAGGCGCGCGGCGTCTCGCTCTCCGAGCTCGCCAAGCGCGCCGGCATCGGCAAGGCGCTCCTGTCGAGCGTGGAGACCGGCAGCCGCAGCCCCACGCTGGAGACGCTCTGGGCGATCACCGCGCAGCTCGGGGTGCCGATCGGGGCGATACTCGACGCGCCGCCCGAGCCGCAGATCATGCGCGGCACGGCGATGGAGGCCGAGCTGCTCGAGGTGTTCGAGGACGACCGCGTCACGTACGAGCTCTACCGCGTACGCGTCCCGCCCGGCCTCACCCAGACCTCCCCCGCCCACCACGAGGGCGTCAGCGAGCACGTCACGGTCTTCACGGGCATCCTCAGCGCGGGCCCCATCCACGAGCCGCTCACGGCCCGGCCGGGCGACCACATCTCGTGGATGTCCGACGTGCCCCACGGCTACCGGGCCCACGGCCCCGACATCGTCCGGGCCACCCTCCTCATGCGCTACCCGGTCAAGCCGATCTGATCCGGGCGGCAGGTGCGGCACGGGCGGTAGCCCGCGGCCCTGGCCTGGGCGATGCTGCGGAAGCCGTGCCGGTGGGCGGGCGTGATGCGCCGGGCGTTGTGGCAGGTCGGGAAGCAGACCACGCCGGTCGTGTCGCTGGCCAGGTAGAACACCCGCTCCCCGGCCAGCGCCCGGACCCGGTCCAGGTCGACGCCCTCGGCCAGCAGCAGCCGCTCCTTGGCCGCCGAGCCGAACACGTAGTCGCCCGCGACGCCGTCCGACCTGGTCACCCGGTGGCACGGGATGAGCAGCGGCACCGGGTTGCGGCCGAGCGCCGTGCCCACCGCGCGCACGGCCTTGGGCCGCCCGACGCGCGCCGCGATCCACGAGTAGGGCCGTACCTCGCCGCGCGGGATGGTCCGCGCCGCCTCCAGCACGTCGCGCTGGAAGTCGCTCATGCCGCGCAGGTCCAGCCGCAGCCCGGACGTCCGGCCCGTGCGCAGCGCGGGCAGCAGGCCGGCGGGCGGGCGCGCGGCGGGCAGCAGCGGGCGGCCGAACCGCTTCCTGAACGTCTCGGCGAACCCCTCCCCGGCGTGCACGTAGGCCACGCCCTGGTCGGTGAACGCGACCGCGAGCTCCCCGATCGGCCCCGGCACGCGTACCCAGCGGGCCGCGATCCGGTCGAGCAGCCCTTCCGGCGGTTCGGCGGCCAGTGCCGCGAGTCCGGCGAGCAGTGGATCCTGGGTCATCGGGCACCTCCCAGTGCGCGCAACCGCCTCAGCCCTCGCGAGACGTGCGATTTGACCGTCCCCTGCGGGATCTTCAGCACCATGGCGATCTCGGCGACCGGCAGGTCCACGACGTGCCTGAGCACGACCGCGGCCCGCTGCTCCGCGGGCAGCAGCCCGAGCAGCTCGGCCAGCTCGTCGCCGGTCTCCCGGCGCACCGCCGCCGCCTCGACGTCCTCGTTGGGGTCGACGGCCTCGATGGGTTCGTCCCGCAGGTCGGGTGGCGGCTTGCGGGACTTCGTACGGGCGCAGTTGCGCCAGATGTTCATGAGGATCGTCATCAGCCAGGCGCGCGGCTGGAGCTCGGCGACCCGGTCGCGCTCGTAGCCGGCCAGCGCCCGGTAGGCCCGCAGGAACGCCTCCGCGGTGAGGTCCTCGGCGTCCGCCCAGCGCCCGCTCAGCCGCAGCGCGGTCGAGAAGACCAGGCCGCGGTAGGTGCCGTAGAGCTCGGCGAACCCTTCGTCGAGGTCGTCGAGCAGCGCCTTGCGCACCGGGTCGAGACAGTCGATTTCACTCACGTCCACTACAACACCGGCGGGCCCGGACCCGTTGCACGCAAGAGGCCCGCGTCCGGCGGACGCGGGCCTCTTTCACGTTGTCTCGGGTCAGACGGCCACCGCGAGCTGGGCGACCTCGCCCAGCTTGGCCTCGACCTGGACGTCCCGGGTGACGCCGCCGCCCGCGATGATGCGGACGGTCCAGTCACCGGGGGCGGCGAAGAAGCGGAAGACGCCCTCGTCGGACACGACGACCTCACCGGTGAACTCGCCGGAGTGGTCGAGCAGCCGCGCGTAGGCGGTGCCGGCGCCGGTCACCACACCCTGGATCACGGCCTGGTTGGACAGATCGATCCCGGCCGGCAGCGCGATGGTCTGCTCCGGCGCTCCGCAACCCTGTGCTGCAGTCGACATCAGCGGGCCTCCCCCAGCTCGATCGGCACGCCCACGAGCGAGCCGTATTCGGTCCACGAACCGTCGTAGTTCTTCACGTTGGACTGCTCGAGCAGCTCGTGCAGCACGAACCAGGTGTGCGCGGAGCGCTCGCCGATGCGGCAGTAGGCGATGGTGTCCTTGCCGAAGTTGACGCCGGCCTCCTGGTAGAGGGTGCGCAGATCGTCGTCGGACTTGAAGGTGCCGTCGTCGTTGGCCGCCTTGGACCACGGGATGTTGCGGGCCGTGGGCACGTGGCCGCCGCGCTGGGCCTGCTCCTGCGGGAGGTGGGCCGGAGCGAGCAGCTTGCCGGTGAACTCGTCGGGCGAGCGCACGTCGACCAGGTTGAGCTTGCCGATCGCGGCCACCACGTCGTCGCGGAAGGCGCGGATCGCGGAGTCCTGCTCCTGCGCGACGTACTGCGTCTTGGGCCGCTCGGGCACGTCACGCACCAGCTCGCGCGAGTCGAGCTCCCACTTCTTGCGCCCGCCGTCGAGCAGCTTCACGTTCTGGTGGCCGTAAAGCTTGAAATACCAGTAGGCATAGGCCGCGAACCAGTTGTTGTTGCCGCCGTAGAGCACGACGGTGTCATCGTTGGAAATGCCGCGGTCGGACAGCAGGGCCTCGAAACCGGTCTTGTCCACGAAGTCGCGGCGCACCGGGTCCTGCAGGTCCTGGCGCCAGTCGACCTTCACGGCGCCACGGATGTGGCCCTTGTCGTAGGCGCTGACATCCTCGTCGACCTCGACGAGGACGACTCCGGGCGTGTCGAGGTTGGCCTCGACCCAGTCGGCGTCCACCAGGGCGGCGGAGCGGCTCATTGGGATACCTCCATTTTGGCGGCGGGCAGTAGACGGCGAATGAGCAGGTACATCTCGCAGCCAAGGCAGAATCCGAAGGCTGCGTTGAGGAAGGCGGCGAGAAGAGCCGCCGCCGTGGCCACCAGGGCCAGCGGCGTGATCCCGGCGAGGTATCCGGCCAGCCCCGCGACCGCGAAGACCAGCCCGACCCCCTGGGCGAAGCGGGGCGGGCGGGCATCCTCGGTCACCTTGGGAGTGCCCCGGACGAGCGCCTTGAAGAGCATCGCGTACGGCGAGCGCCATGCCGCGCCGATCGCGAAGACCACCGCCTGGACGGCGAGCAGCCAGGAACTCTCCGTCACCAGGACGGAGGCGAGGACCAGGGTGGTTACGGCCGCGCCGAAGCGCAGCGCTCTAGGATCGGCACGCATCGCGGGATGCTCCTGAAGGGGTCGATTTGGGGCGGATCTGATGTCCGCGCGAGATCGTCCTCAGGCAGCGCGACAGAGCGCGGTGGCCACGCGGCAGAAATCAACCGCGCGCCGCTTCGTGAGCAGCTCTGTCGACGGGTTCATGGCCACGACACTACTCGGCGTCTCGTCATCTGTCACATCTCGTCCGGTTGGTGAGACAACTTGTGAGACGGCTCACAGACGGGAATCCGGTACGGCAGCCGCCAGCGCGGCCAGGACGTCGGCCTTCCGCGGCTGGCCGGCGGCCTGCTTGACGATGGTGCCCGCGGCGTCGAGCACGAGCACGGTGGGCGTGCGCATGATGTCCAGCCGGCGTACGAGGTCGAGCCGGGACTCGGCGTCGATCTCGACGTGGGCCACCCCCGGCACGAGCGCGCTCACGTCGGCCAGCACCCGGCGGGTCGCCCGGCACGGCTGGCAGAACGCGGTCGAGAACTGCACGAGCGTCGCCCGTTCCCCCAGCCCGGAGCCGAGGTCGGCGGCGGACAGCCGGCCGCCGCCCGCCTCGCGTACCCGTCCGTCGCGGCGCAGGCGGACCACCCCGATCACCGTCCCGAGCGCCAGCGTCGCCAGCGCCACCCACAATCCCGTCATCGTCAGGTGCAACCGCGCGGGACCGCGTTTACTTCCGCGCGCTCTTCGGGATCACTTCCGCGTCCATCTGGGGTCAATTCCGCTCCTGCTTCCGCAGCGGCACCTCGACCAGCACCTTGCCGGCGCCGTCGACGATCTCGAACCTCGCGATCTCCCGCATCGTCTTCGTCGACTCCCGCCGGAAGACCGCCCGGTCCTGGTAGGCCTCGCGGCTGACGACCCAGCTCTCCGTGGGCTCGCGCGTGCCGTCCACGCCGACGACGACCAGGCTGCAGGTCGTGTCGACCGGCACGCCGCTGACCCGCACGCCCAGCTCCGTGCCCGCGTCCGTGGGCCAGGCCAGGACGGTGGCGCGGTAGTCGGCGGCCCTGTTCGCGCCGGTGAACTCGCGGCCCTCGGCCGCCTTCAGCGGCTGCTCCGAGGGCGGGAGATCGGCCTGCGTCTCCGGCGCGGAGCTCTGGGCCGGGCTCTGGGAGGGAACCACCTTCCGGGACGGCGCGGTGCTCCTCAACGGCTGGGCCAGCTGCGCGGAGCTCTGGTCCTGCTGCGCGCGGGTGTCGGACTCCGCCGACCCCGCCGACCGCGCCGCCGCGGGGGCCGCCGCCGAGCTCTCATTGGCCGACCTGGTCTGGATCGCCGTCCACACCGTGCCGCCCACCACCAGCACCGCCGCGGAGGCGGCCACGGCCATGAGGATCCGGCCGCGCCTGTTCCGCCTGACGCGGTCGTTCAGCAACCGGTCGAGCACCTGGCGCGGGGGGCTGGCCACCAGCTCGACGTCGCGTTCCGACACCTTGCCCAGGAACGAGGTCACGCCTTCGAGCTCCAGCAGCTCGGCGCCGCACGCCTCGCAGGTCGCCAGGTGGTGGTCGATCTCCAGCGCCTCTTCCGGATCGAGCGCGCCCAGCGCGTGGGCGCCCAGCGCGATCCGCACCTCCTCGCACGTCATCACGGTGCCAGCCCCCGTTCCTCGAGCGCCAGCTTGAGCGCGCGCAACGCGTAGTACGTACGGGACTTCACCGTGCCCGGCGGTATCCCCAGCGTCGCCGACGCCTCCTTCACCGATCGCCCCCGGTAGTAGACCTCCAGCAGCACCTCACGGTGCTCCTGCCGCAGCGCGGCCAGCGCCTCGGCCACCGCCCACGACTCGACCGCCCGCTCCAGCTCGTCGTCGGCCGGCAGGACCGCCAGGGCCTCGTCGCCGATCTCCGGCGGCCTGGCCTTCCTGGCGCGATGCTGGTCGACGACGAGGTTGCGGGCCACCGTGAACAACCACGCCCGGATCGGCCGGTCAGACAGGGCGTCGGGATGCCGCCAGGCCCGCAACAGGGTCTCCTGGACGACGTCCTCGGCCTTGCCGGAGTCACCGGTCAGTCGCAGAACGTAGCCGTAGAGCGGCCCGGCGTGCTCGTCGAAGAGGGTCTTCACAAGTTCCTCATCGGCGGTGCCCGCTGCTCTCACGCTCTCATCACGTACGGAGGGACGGAGCGGTTCAACCTCATCCACGGATCGGCACGTCAGTCGCCTCGGCCGAGAACTCCAATCCCTCGGCCACGCTCCTGACCCTGGTCACCTTCACGTCGAAGGGCAGGTCGCCCTTGAACGGGATGGTGTAGGAGACGAGGCGCGCGAACTGGTCGGGCACGCCCTGGATCTTCTCCGCCTGGATCCTGATGCCCCCGTCGGCGATCACGACCCGCATCTCGGCGTTGAACTTCACCTTGTTCACCCCCATCATCACCTCGCCCGACGCCGTGAGCCGCTGCCCGTTGCCGCCGATCTTCACCCCGCGCGGGGCGTATTTGTCGATGGTCGCCCTGGTGAGGGTGCCGCTGATGGCCACGCGACCCGCCCGGATGTTGGCTCTGTTCTGGATGATGTCGGCCAGGGGGGCCGTGACGTCGTAGGCGGCGCCCCGCAGGTTCCGCACCGGCACGTCGCCGTAGGTGAACGTGCCGAGATTGAACCGTACCTCCGGATAGCGGCCCGAGAGGGCCTGCGTGAGAAATGGGATGCCCTCAATTGTCACGGTCGGTGTGCCGGAGAGATCGGAGGCCGCCGCGATCCTGTTCGCCAGATCCCGTTCGACCCCGGCCGCCGCGACCCGATCGACGGCGACAAGGAGAACGATGAGCACGATCAGGAAAATGATCAGCTTGCGCATGGGGCTCCCTGTCTTGAGCGGGGGTCAAGAGCCTACCGACTGGCCTGTCTCATTCCCCCGCGATCCGCCCGCTCACCCGGTGGCGCCGCCGGCCGCTCAGCCACCCGCGAACGGCGGCAGCACCTCCACGGTCGCGCCGTCGCCGAGGATCACCTCGTCATGAGCGCGCTTCCCGACCGGGGAACCGTCCACGAGGAACGAACAGCGGAGCATCACTCGCGCCAGATCTGCACGATTTTGTGTGATTTTCGTCATTAGTTCACCAAGAGTGACCGCTTCGAACGGTTCCTCCGCGACACCCGCCGCCTCCTTGGCCGCCGCCCAATAACGTATCTTTCCTGTGGCCATGCCTGCCTCACAATCGGTTTCCGCTCTATTGTGCGGCGCCCTTAACAAGCTTGTTCCAGGAGACGCGCTGTTCACCTGGTGGACGCGCAATGGACGCGACTAACTCGTGGGATATCCTCCCTACAGGACCTGGGCGACGTAGCCCCCGGGTCCTTGCGTGTTTGAGGAGGCCGTAATGAGCAACCTGCTCCTGCTGACCAACGCCCTCGAGCCGTCCGCCGAGGTGCTGCCGGCGCTGGGGTTGCTGCTCCACTCGGTCCGCGTCGCTCCCGCTGAGGCGTCCGCTCTCATCGACACCCCACCCGCCGACGCGGTCATCGTCGACGCGCGCAAGGAGCTCGTGCAGGCCAAGAGCCTCTGCCGGCTGATCCGCACCACCGGCATCGACTGCCCTCTCCTGGTCATCGTGACCGAGGGCGGGCTGGCCGCCATGACCGCGGAGTGGGGCGTGGACGACGTGCTGCTCGACAGCGCCGGACCGGCCGAGGTGGAGGCGCGGCTGCGCATGGCCACCGGCCGCATCTCGCAGGCCGCGACCGAGGACGTGCCCGACGAGATCCGCAGCGGCGACCTCTCGATCGACGAGGCCACCTACACCGCGCGGCTGCGCGGCCGGGTGCTCGACCTGACGTTCAAGGAGTTCGAGCTGCTCAAATACCTCGCCCAGCACCCCGGCCGGGTGTTCACCCGCGCCCAGCTGCTGCAGGAGGTCTGGGGCTACGACTACTTCGGCGGCACCAGGACGGTCGACGTGCACGTGCGGCGGCTGCGCGCCAAGCTCGGCACCGAGTACGAGTCCCTGATCGGGACCGTCCGCAACGTCGGCTACCGCTTCGTCCCCGACCGCACCGACACCGCCAACGTCTGATTGACAGCCGGTTCCCGCTGCGCTCCACTGATGTGACAGGTCGTCGTACGGGCTGAAGCACGCCTGTCATGTCGAGGACACCGCCGTCCCAGATTGGTGGTGTTCGGGGTGGGTCTGTTCAGGTCGCTGGTGGACGAGGGCGCCCGTCCGCGTGTCTACCGCCGTAACGAGGTGATTTGCTCGCCATTGCGGCCGGCCAACCGCGTTTACGTCATCGACTACGGCTACGCCCGCGAATACGGCCCCAGCGGCGAGCGCGAGACCGTGCACGACCTTCGGGGCGACGGCGACCTCGTCGGCGAGCTGGCCTTCTGGAGCCCCGCCGACCGCGTCAAGGTGGACGCGCTGACCGAGGTACGCCTCTGGCCCATCGACCTGCGGCGGCTGCGCGAGCACGCCTCCGGCAGCACCGCCGTGGGGAACGCGCTGATCCAGGAGATGTTCGCCAGGAACATGGCCGCCCGCAGGCACGAGGCCCTGGCCCGCGCCCCCGTCGCCGCCCGGCTGGCCGTGTGGCTGCTGCACCTGGACGAGCGGTACGGGCTGGCCTCCGAGTCGGCGCCGCCGCTGTCCATGGAGACCCTGGCCGATCTCGTGGGCAGCTCCCCCGACGTGGTGCAGCGCCAGCTCGGGGAGTGGGTGCGGCGGAGGTGGCTGGTCCGGCCCGGCTACCGGCGGCTGCGGATCGCCGACCCGTCCGCGCTGCGGGCCGCCGCCGGGAGCTGGGAGCACCTGTCGGCGCCCTGGGAGGGGCGGGTGACGCCGTTCCTGACCCGGCCCGGCGGCCCCGCCGAGCCGCTGCCGGCGATCGAGGTGCCGAAGCCGCGCCAGCTGCCCGCCGCGGTGCCCGACTTCACCGGGCGGCAGCAGAGCCTGGACCTGCTCACCGCCTGGCTCGATCGGCCGCGGCGGACGAACACCATGGTCGTGCAGGGCCTTCCCGGCGTGGGCAAGACCGCGC
This sequence comes from Nonomuraea sp. KM90, assembly GCF_052246675.1. NCBI lineage: Bacteria > Bacillati > Actinomycetota > Actinomycetes > Streptosporangiales > Streptosporangiaceae > Nonomuraea > Nonomuraea sp. KM90. Next base: position 11,062 of record NZ_JBQQCB010000015.1, read on the forward strand.
TCGTCACGTACTGGGCGCACGTGCACGCCGACCGGTTCCCCGACGGGCAGATCGTCATCGACCTGCGGGGGCAGTCTCCGAGCCTGCCGCCGATGAACCCCGCCGAGGCGCTCGGGCAGATCCTGCGCTCGCTCGGCGTCGGCGAGCACATGCCGGCCGCCGACGAGGCCGAGCTGATGCTGCTCTACCGCAGCCGGATCGCCGGGCGCCGGCTGCTGCTCATCCTCGACAACGCCGCCGACCCCGCGCAGGTGCGAGCGCTGCTGCCGGGCAGCAAGGACTGCGTGGTGCTGGTGACCAGCAGGACGCGGATGGCGCCGCTGCGCGCCACCGGGCACGCCGACCTGATGGACCTGCCGGTGCTCGATCCGGGCAACGCGGTGGCGCTGCTGGTGGGGGTGCTCGGGGAGGACTCGCCGCGGGCCGCCGACCGGGACGCGCTGGCCGAGCTGGCGCGGGTGTGCTCGTACCATCCGTTCGCGCTGCGGATCTCGGCGGCCAAGCTGGCCGAGAACCCCGGGCTCAGCGTGCAGACGCGGGTGCAGGAGCTGCGCCGGCCCGACCGGCTGCTGGTGGGCGATCCCGAGGAGGCGTTCAGGTCGGCGCTGGACCTGGCGTACGAGTCGCTGAACCCGGCGCAGCGGCGGGCGTTCCGGCACGTCGGGCTGCTGCCGGGGCGGGACTTCACGCCGCAGGTGCTGGCCGCGGCGCTCGGCGTGCCGGTGAGCGAGGCGGTGATCGCGGTGGAGGGGCTGCACCGGGCGTACCTGGTGGAGCCGCTGCCCGGGCCGCGCTATCGGGTGCACGACCTGGTCAAGCGGCTGGCCAGGGAGCTGGGCCGGCACGCCGAGGCGGGCGTGCGGGAGGCCAGGGCGCGCCTGCTCGACCACTACCTGGCGATGGCGACCGACCCCGGCACGCCGCGCGAGTGGTTCGAGGCCGAGCGGCGCTCGCTGGTCTCGGCCGTGCGCCTGGCCGAGGAGAGCGGCGCGCAGGGGATGGCCTGGCGGCTGGCGGAGGCCGTGTTCGAGCCGTTCCGGCGGCTGCGGTACTACGAGAACAACCTGGAGGTCCAGCAGGGCGGCCTGACCTCGGCGATGCAGGTGAGCAACCGGCGGGCCATCGCGCAGATGCGCAGCAACCTGGGCTCGATCCACCGGGACATCGGGCCCTCGACGCTGGCGGCCCGGTTCATCGGGGAGGCGCTGGCCGACTTCGCCTCGCTCGGCGACGGCGTGGGGCAGGCACGCGCGCTCAACGACCTGGCCGAGGTGCACGGGATCGCGGGCAACAGCGAGGACGCCCTGCGGTACGCCGGTGAGGCGCTCGACCTCTACAAGGGGATCGGCGACCTGGCCGGGGTGGCCAGCTGCCTGCACACGCTCGCGCGGCTGCACCTGTCCCAGGAGCGGTACGAGCTGGCCCTGCAGCACGCCGGGCAGGCCCTCGACGTGCGCGAGGAGCTCGGCGACCGGCGCGGCACCGCCCAGAGCCTGATCATCCTCGCCCGCGTCCAGCAGAACCTGGGCGAGCCGAACGCGGCCCTGTCGGAGGGGCTGGAGGCGCTGTCGATCTGCCACGAGCTGGGCGACGAGCACGCCGAGGCCGAGACGCTGCTGTGCCTGGCCGAGATCTACGACCTGCTGCGGCTGCAGCACGACGCGCAGCGCGACGCGGAACGGGCGCTGGCCGGGTACACGGCGACCGGCGACCAGTACGGCTGCGGCCGGGCCCTGTGCGCGCTCGGCCGCATCGCGCGCAACGGCTCCCGGTACGACGAGGCGCTGGCCTACTACGAGCAGGCCCTGGCCGTACAGGTCGAGCTCCACCACGAGCAGGGCAAGGCCGAGACCCTGGGCGACATCGGGCTGGTGCACTGGCGGCTGTCGGACTACCTGCGGGCCGACGACTACCTGAACCAGGCGCTGACCATCAGCCGGGTGATCCGCGACGAGCCGGTCGAGGCCCGCATGCTCAACCGGCTGGCGCGGGTGCGGCGGCGGCAGGGACTGCCGCAGGTCGCCTTCGTGTACGCGCTCGAAGCCCTGGACATCGTGCAGGGCATGGGGAACCGGCGGGCCGAGGCCGACGTGCAGGAGACGCTGACGTACACGTACCTGTCGCTCGGCCGGCACAAGTCCGCGCTGCGGGCGGCCAGGGCGGCGCTGGCGATCAGGGAGGAGCTGCGCGACAACCGGGCCAGCGCGCTGCTGTCGATGGCGCAGGCGCTGCACCCGGCGGGGCGGGCGGCCGAGGCCCTGGAGCTGGCCAGGCAGGCGGTCGAGCTGCAGAACGAGAGCGGCACCAGGGACCGCTGGGCGGCGGCGCTCACCACCCTGGCCATGGTGCTGCTGGACCTGGACCGGGCGGACGAGGCGCTGGTGTACGCGCGGCAGGCCAGGGACGTGCACCTGGAGTGCGGGACGCGGCGGGACCTCGGGTGCGCGCTGCGGGCGCTCGGGCTGATCTCGGCCAGGCTCGGGCGGCGGGGGGCGGCGGTGGCGTATCTCCGGGACGCGGTGCGGACGCTCGAAGAAGTCGGCGATGTTTTCGAGGCCCAGCAAGTGTCGGAGGAACTCCGGGATTTCACGTGAATCGCCGATAAAAGTCGTGAAATCTCGGTATTGAGGTCGCAGATCTTTTCTGGATTGCCCCGTTAGCTGGTGACACCAGCTACTCCAATCGGAGGTGATCCGGATGCTCAAGAATCATCTGCGTCGAGACCTGCAGTGGTTGAAGCGACAGGCGCGCAAGGACAGGCGGATCACCGTCGCGCTGCTCGCCGGCCTGATGGCAGCCTGGGCCCGCCAGCTCTCCCCGGGTGAGGGGCCGGCCGGGTCCCCGGTGCTGCTGGGGCTGTCGTTCGCGCTGCTCATGGGGTCGGGGACGGCCTGGCTGCTGTCGGCGTACTTCGTCAGCAGGAGCCTCCGGGTGCGGCGGGAGCCGGCGGAGGAGCTGCGCTGGATCTCCCGGATCAGCAGGGGCAAGGAGTGGGCGGTCTGCTCGCTCAGCGCCTACGTGGCCTGGCACCTGCTGCAGTTCGTCACGGCGCTCATGCTGGGCTGACCGGGAGCGACCGCGTGGGGGGCCGCTCCCGGTCCACGAGGCCGGCGGCGGGGCGTCGCCTCAGGACTGGGGCCGGGGTGGCGCCCCGCCGTCTCTCACCCGGGCAGGCGGGTCCGTTCGAGGGACTCGACGCGGATGCCGGTACCGGTGTGCACGAACTGGACGATCTCCGCCGTGGGGAGCTCGGGCACGCCGAAGTCGGCGTCCGCGTGGGCGTCGCACCACGCGACGATCTCCCGCGGGTTCGCGAGCGGGCGGGCGAAGTGGACCAGGCTGACGTACCAGCGGTCGCGTACGCGGCCGTGCTCCAGGTCCCGGATGCCGCGCGACTCCATCGCGTGGGCGAAGCGCTTGCGCATCGTGACCAGGGCGTCGTCCTCCGTCCGGGCGCCCACCAGGACGCCGCCCTGATGGGGGCTCACGCCGGACAGGCGCAACCTGACCGGGGGCAGTCCCTCGGCCGCCTCGGCCAGGGCGGCGGCGTACGCGCGGCGGAGCGGGTCGTCCTCGGGGATGCGGGCGCGGTAGGGCTCCAGGGACCGGAGGGTGACGTGCAGGGTCCGGCCGCCGTGCACCCAGTGGCCGAGGGCCGGGACGGTCGCGGCCAGCTCCGTCATGCGGTCGACGACCTCGCCCTCGGGGCGGAGCACGGCCGCGGCCCCCCAGCGCCTGGCGCCCTCCACCATGGGGTCGTCATGGGTGGCTGCACCCTCCAGAAGGGCTGCCCGGCCTCTCGCTCGGAACTCGGCAAAATCGGACATTCGAGCAGTATGCCAGGATCATGTCCGCGCGACGGCCCCTCGATCCGCAGGTGGGCCGGGGTCAGGGGCGCAGGCCGTGGCGGACGATGGTGAGCATGCGGGCTCTGGCGGACGGGTCGGGGGCGTGGCGTTCGCGGTCGATGCAGCCCGTCAGCAAGGCCTTCACGTCGGCGATGTCGGCGTCCTCGCGGATCGTGCCCGCCCGCTGCGCTCCCTCCAGGAGGGCCTGCCACGCCCCCATGACGTCGTAGCGGCTCTCCGCCGCCACCGCCTCGAAGTCGAACCCGGCCCCGGCCAGCGCGTCCACCAGGCCCTTGTTGGCGGCGCCGGCCCCGACCATGGCGGCGAAGAAGGCGAAGAACGCCTCTTCGGGCCCCTCGCGCTCGGCCAGGTCCGTCGCCTGCCGCACGAGCTCCTCCATCCGGCCGAGCAGGATCGCCTGGAACAGCGACTCCTTGGTCGGGAAGTGGCGGCTGACGGTCCCCGTGCCGACGCCGGCGCGGCGGGCGATCTCGTGGACGGGCACCGACAGCCCCTCCGCGGCGAAGGTCTCGGCCGCCACCTCCAGGACGCGCGCCCTGTTGCGCTGGGCGTCGGCGCGCAATGGCCTGCTCATCCGGGTATCGCTCCAAGCTCCGTAGACAAACGGGATGGGCGTCCCGTATATTCGAGCTAACCGGGACGGCCATCCCGATTCTATCCCTCCTGACTTAGGACACGCCATGCGTATGGTCAAACTCGGCGGGGGCCTGGAGGTCTCCGCGCTCGGCCTGGGATGCATGGGGCTGAGCGAGTTCCTCGGCCCGACCGACAGGGACGAGTCGCTCGGCACGCTCAGGAAGGCCGCCGAGATCGGCATGACCTTCCTCGACACCTCCGACTACTACGGGATCGACTTCGCCAACGAGCGGCTGATCGGCGACTTCCTGGCCGGGTGGGAGCGGGACGAGGTGGTGGTCGCCACCAAGTTCGCGGCCGTCCGGGCTCCGGGGACCGGGGAGCTCGTCGGCGTACGGGCCGATCCCGCGTACGTACGCACCGCCTGCGAGGCGAGCCTGCGCCGCCTCGGTGTCGACCGCATCGACCTCTACTACCTGCACCACCCCGACCACGTCACCCCCGTCGAGGACACGGTCGGCGCGATGGCCGAGCTGGTGCGCGACGGGCTGGTCGGGCACCTGGGCCTGTCCAACGTCACCGCGGAGCAGCTGCGCGCCGGGCACCGGGTGCATCCGATCGCCGCCGTGCAGAACGAGTGGTCGCTGTTCAGCCGGGACGAGGAGGAGTCGGTCGTGCCGGTCTGCGCGGAGCTGGGCATCGGCTTCGTGGCGTACGCGCCGCTCAGCCGCGGCTTCCTGACCGGCCGCCACACCTCCACGGAGGGGCTGGCCGAGGACGACATGCGGCGCGGCCTGCCCAGGTTCGACGCCGCGAACGCGCCGCACAACGCCGCCCTGCTGGCCCCGGTACGGGAGATCGCCGAGGCCCGCCGGGTGACGATGGCGCAGGTCGCGCTGGCCTGGCTGATCCACCGGCAGCGGGCGCACGGCATCCCGGTCGTGCCGATCCCGGGCACGCGCAGCCAGGCGCGGCTGCTGGAGAACGCCGGCTCGCTGGAGATCGAGCTCGCGGAGGAGGAGCTGGCCGCGCTCGGCCCCATCGCGGCGCGGGTCGCGGGCGACCGGATGCCCCCGCCTCCCGAACTCGGTCACGACACGTGAACCGCCCCCGCCTCCCGACTTCGGTCACGACGCGTGAACCGCCCCCGCCTCCCGAGCTCGGTCAGGGTGCGTGGATCAGGGCGAGCAGGGCCGGGATCCAGTGCTCGCCGTAGCGGTCGCGCAGCTCGGGGCGGCGCCAGTCCTCGCCCGTGACCCGGCCCCGGCAGAGCGCGGTGCCGCAGCGGCAGTCCAGGGTGAAGCCGGGCTCGGCGGTGCTGGTGGCGTAGTCGTTCGTCACCTCTTCATCCGGGTGCAGGTCGCGGCGGGCGGCCAGGGTGTAGGGGCCGGTCCACCACAGGTTCGGATCGCAGCTGTGGTTGCTCTTGCCGATCGGCCGGCCCGGGGGAAGGACCAGGTGGCGGTCGGCGGCCACGGTGATGGTGTCGACGTATGGCCGGCCGGGGGCGGCGAACAGCTCCGCCAGGCGCTCCCCGGTCACCAGGCGGCCGCCCAGCCGGGCGACGACGGTGCCGGCCGGGATGGGCGCGGTCGCGAACAGGCCCTCACCCTCGATGGGCGAGGGGCGTACCTCCAGGTGCGGGTGCAGCCGGCAGTCCGGCTCGGGTTCCTCCAGCATGAGGCCAGCATCTCCCGATCAGTCGCGCCCGGGGAAGGCCGCTCTGTGCGGGCCGGTGTCCGGGTCGAACTCGTGGCGGATCCGCGCGCAGTCGTCGAGCAGCGACCCCTGCAACAGGCTCAGCTCGGCCTGCCGGGTCTGCCGGAACTCCATCACCAGCCGGCGCTGCTGGTTCTCCCCCTCGTCCAGCGCCGCGCACAGGTCCTCCAGGTCCTCCCGCCGGCCCCCGCCGACCTGGAGCATCCCGAAGTCGCGGAACGCGCGCCCCAGCGCCGCCAGCTCGTCCGCGAGGGGTCTCGGCAGGTCGGCGCCGCGCTCGCCGGGCAGGCCGCGTACGCCGGAGACGAGGTCCAGCAGCCCCCTGGCCAGGCTCCTGAGCTGGTGGCAGGCGTGGTCGAGGCAGGTGGCGGCCTCGGCCACCTGGCGCAGGCGGCGGTCGTAGCGGCGGCGGCGCGGCGACAGCCGTACCGACTCCGCCGCCTGGTCGGCCGCCGACTCCGTGTCCTCCAGCCGCTGCGACAGGCTCCTGGCGCGCTCCAGCCAGTCGCGCGCCATGTCCTGGGTCCAGCGCCCCTTCAGCCCGCGGGACATCTCCTCGGCGAGGTCGGCCAGCTCGGCGGACAGGCCGCACAGCTCCTTGCCGGCCTTGTCCACGAAGCGGGGCGGCAGGACCAGGAGGTTCGCCGCGATCCCGATGCCGGCGCCCAGGAGCACGTCCGAGAGGCGCTCGAAGCCGTACGTGCTGCCCAGCGCGAACACCAGCAGCGCCGTGATCGGGATCTGCACGTTCTGGGCGGGCAGGTTCAGCAGCCGGGTCAGGACCAGCCCGGCCACCACGAGCACGGCCAGCGTCACCGCGTTGGCGCCGATCAGCCAGATCAGCACCGTGGCCGCCCCCACGCCCACGACCACGGCCAGGATCTGCTGGGCCCCGCGCACCAGCGTGCTGTACGCGGTCGCCGACACCGTCAGCAGCACGCCGACCGGCACGAGCACCGGCAGGTCCACCTTGAGCACGTACGCCGCCAGCCACCACCCCAGCGCGCACGCCCCCGTCACCTTGACCGTCTGGGCCAGCGCCTCCCGCTCCATGCGCAGCCAGCGCCCGACCCCCATGCTCCGCACCATGGCGAGCGCCGACGCCCCGCCCGACACGATGCGTTCGAGCGGGGAGCCGGCCATCGCGCGCCCGCGTCCCGTTTCGGTCTCCATACCGGATGAGCTGCCCTTTTGCGCGGCTGATAGAGCTGCCCGCAACCGGGTAGCGGCAGGCTGCAGCGAGGGGAGTATGTCTGATGTCCGGCGATCTGATCGTTCCTGACGCCGCTCTCGGCGTGGTGGTGTTCGTGCACGGCAGCGGCAGCAGTCGGCACAGTCCGCGTAACCGTTACGTGGCCGGCGCGCTCAACGAGGCGGGGCTGGGGACGCTGCTGTTCGACCTGCTCACGCCCGAGGAGGAGGCCGACAGGGCGAACGTCTTCGACATCGGGCTGCTGGCCGGGCGGCTGCTGGAGCGTACCTCCTGGGTGCGGGAGCAGCCGGAGGCGGCGGGCCTGCCGATCGGCTACTTCGGCGCCAGCACCGGCGCGGCGGCGGCCCTGTGGGCGGCGGCCGAGCCGGACAACGAGATCGCCGCGATCGTCTCGCGCGGCGGCCGGCCCGACCTGGCCGGGCCCCGGCTCGCGGCGGTGCGCGCGCCGACCCTGCTCATCGTGGGCGGCCGGGACCCGGTGGTGATGGAGCTCAACGAGGAGGCCCAGCGGCACCTGCGCGCGGACGGGAGGCTGACCGTGGTGCCCGGCGCCACCCACCTGTTCGAGGAGCCGGGCGCTCTTGAGGCGGTAGCCGACCATGCCGGAGACTGGTTCACGACGCACTTCGCCGGCCCCAGGGGGCACCTGTGAGATGGTCCACCGTCTGCCTGGAAGCGGCGGACGGGCCCGCGCTGGCCGCCTTCTACCGCGAGTTGCTCGGCTGGACGGTCAAGGCCGAGGAGCCCGGCTGGGTGCTGCTCGCGCCGCCGGACGGCGGGCCGGGGCTGTCGTTCCAGAGCGAACCCGGCTACGTCCGGCCCACCTGGCCGGCCCGGCCCGGCAGGCAGCAGCTGATGATGCACCTCGACATCGAGGTGGACGACCTGGACGGGTGCAGCGCCCGGGCCGTGGAGCTGGGCGCCACCGTGGCGGACTACCAGCCGCAGGATGACGTCCGCGTGCATCTCGACCCCGCCGGGCACCCGTTCTGCCTCTGGGTGAACACCTCTCTCTGAAGCGGTCAGCGGCCTCGTGCGGTGATGGGTTCGGCGCCGGTGGCCTCGGCCGTCAGGCGTTCGTAGACCTCGGCCGCCGTCGTCTCGCAGCCCAGCCGGTGGCCGGTCAGCTCGCCGTGGTCGTCGCTGGATCCCGTCACGGCCAGCCCGAGGTCGCGGGCCAGGGCGCGGACGTGCTCCCGGGCGGCCGCGTCGTGGTCGAGGTGGTCGGCCTCCAGGCCGAAGAGCCCGGCGGCCGCCAGCTCCGCGATCCACTCGTCGGGGACGACCTGGCCGCGCCCGGCCGCCTTCGGGTGGGCCAGCACCGGCACCCCGCCGGCCGCCCGGACCAGGCGTACGGCCCGGTCGGGGGCCAGGGCGTAGCGGGAGACGTACGCGCGCCCGCCCGCCCCGATCCACTCCGGCGTGAACGCCAGCGCGGGCTCGGCGATCGCGCCGGCGGCGACCATGGCCCGGGCGATGTGCGGCCGCCCGACGGGACCGCCCGCGGCCAGCTCGGACACCTGCTCCCAGGAGACCGGCACGCCCAGCTCGGTGAGGCGCTCGACGGTCAGCCGGGCGCGGACCACCCGGGCCTCCCTGATGCGGGCGCACTCGGCCGCCAGCTCCGGCTCCGCCGGGTCGAACAGGTAGGCCAGCAGGTGGATGCTCCGGCCGCCGCGCCGGCAGGACAGCTCCATGCCCGGCACGAAGGTCAGCCCGGCCGGCAGCGCCTCGACGGCCGCGGCGTGCCCGGCGACGGTGTCGTGGTCGGTCAGCGCGAGCACGTCGAGCCCCCGCTCGCGGGCCCGGCGCACCACGTCGGCCGGGGGCTGCGTGCCGTCGGAGGCGCTGCTGTGGCTGTGCAGGTCTATGCGCATCGTGTTCGTCCTACACCGCCACGGTGGCCAGGGTCCTGCCGTCGAAGGTCTGGATCGTGAAGTGGTTCAGCTCGGACTCGGAGAGGCTGGTGCCGCCGTGCAGGACGAGGGGGTCGGGAGCGCCGGGCACGCCGTACCCCTTGTCCGGGACGCCCCAGCTCGCCACGACCTCCGAGCGGCCGTCGTCGCCCACGGCCATGAGGCGGCACTGCAGCGGCCCCTTCACGCCCTTGAGCTCCAGCGCCACGTGGGTGCCCCAGCCCTTGTCCTCCAGGCCGACGACCCCGGACACGCCGGTGGCGGGGTCGGTGGCGGAGTAGGTGCGGCCGGTCATGAGCAGGTCGCGGGCCGGGCCGTGGACGCTGTCGGGGTCGGGGCCGCCGGTCATGGAGCTGACGCCGAGATAGACGCCGGCCGCCACCACGAGGCACGCGGCGGCGGTCATGAAGGCGCGGTGGAAGCGGCGCCGCCGCCGCTCGGTGGCGGCGCGGCGGACCAGGAGGGACTCGACCTGCGGGTCCGGTGGTTGGGGCAGGAGGTCGTCGGGGTGCACGCTCTTGATCAGCTCGCCCATCGCGGCGAACGAGCCCACCTCGGCGGCGCAGCTCCCGCAGCCGTCGAGATGGCGCTCGAAAGCGGCCCGCTCGTCCTCCCCGAGCAGGCCGAGCGCGTAAGCGGCCACGTCCTCGTGGTGTACCTCGGTCATGGCGTCACCCCCCTGTCATCGTGACGCACCTCGATCACGGCAACGTCACCCCCCTTTCCTCCAGCGCGACCCGTAACGCGCGCATGGCGTAGTACACGCGGGACTTCACCGTGCCCACCGGCACGCCGATCGTCTCCGCCGCCTGCTGGATCGTGCGATCCAGCAGGAACGTCTCCGTGAGCACCTGGCGGTGCGCGGGTGAGAGCGACAACATCGCATCCGTGACGACGATCTCCCTGAGCAGCTGCTCGTCCTCGGCCGCCACGGCCTGGAGGCGTTCGGGGATCTCCTCGACCGTGTCGAGGGGGCGCGAGCCGGAGCGGCGGCGGTTGTCGATCACGACGCGGCGCGCGACGGTGGCCAGCCAGGGCATCAGCGAGCCGGACTCGGTCCGGAGGTCGTGGAGGTTGCGCCAGGCGCGTACGAGGGTCTCCTGGACGACGTCCTCGGCCCAGCGGCGATCGCCGCCCGTCAACCGGATGGCGAAGGCCATCAGGGGGGCGCCGTATTCGCGGTAGAGGGCACGGACCATGGCCTCGTCGGTTACGCGGTGATTCACAAGGGGGCGGGCTCCTCGAGCTGCGGATATCACGAAATATCACGCTCGGTACGCTGATAATGAGAATAGTCACTCTAGCCACGCCTGCGCGCCCGAGTCAGGTAGTTTGCCCGTCTCGCCATATAGCTAGATTTATTGGCTGAATCATGCTTCTCTCCCCTGGAGAGGGGATTATGATCATTCGGTTGACGATCCGCGACCCGGCGGCGTCCACCGCCGTCGACGTCGAGGTGACGGCGGAGCCGGAGACGCCGATCGGGTCGCTGCTGCGGTCGCTGCCCTTCCCCGTCAAGGGCCGGCCGTGTTACGTCGGAAGCGGCAAGCTCGATCCCGAGGCGACCGTGGCGGAGAGCCCGCTGGTGCCGGGGGCCACGATCAGCGTGGGCGAGCCCGAGCGCACGCAGCCCTGGCGGCCCCTGGCCGCGGCGGGCGCGATCCGGGTCTTCGCGGGCCCCGACGCGGGCCGGGTGGTCTGGCTGAGCCCCGGCAGCCACGTGATCGGCCGCGAATGGACCGACATCAGCCTGCTGCGGGACCAGCGGGTCTCCAGGCGGCACGCCCGGCTGGACGTGTCGTGGACCGGCGAGGCGACGGTGGTCGATCTCGGCTCGCGCAACGGCACGCTGGTGGACGAGACGGTCGCGCGGGTGCCGGTGGCGCTGCGGCCGGAGGGCGTGCTCCAGGTGGGCGACGACCGGATGCGCTGGGCGCCGCTGCCGCCCGCCAGGCTCAGGACCAGGCGCAGCAGGGACGGGCGCATCGACTTCGACCGGGCGTTCTCCCCGGCCCCCGCCGTCCCGGCCGCCCGGATCACCATGCCGCGCGACGAGGTGCCGCAGCGCAATATCGCGGTGGCGCTGCTTTCGTCACTGCTGCCGCTGCCCATTTCCATCGCGATGGCGATCCTGTTGAAAAGCGCGTATTTTCTCCTGTTCGGAATTCTGACGCCGATCACGTTCTTCGCCACGCAGTGGGTGGAAGGGCGGCAGCGCAGGAAGAAAGAGCGCGAGTTCGAGCAGCGCAAGCGGGAGACGGTCGAGCGGATACGGCGGCACGTCGTGCACGAGCAGTGGTTGCGGCACGTCGTCGCCCCCGACGAGGTGGACCTGACGTTCGCGGCCACGCACGAGGGGCCGGGGCTGTGGCCGCGCAACGCCGACTCCCCCGACGGGCTGACGCTGCGCGTGGGGGTGGCCGACGAGCCGGCCACGATCACGTTCGACGGCGAGCCGTGGCCGGAGTTCGTCCAGCCGGTGCTGCGCGGCGTGCCGGTCACCGTGGACCTGCGCGAGATCGGCGTGCTGGGGGTGATCGGCCCGCCGGACCCGGTGGACGCGCTGCTGCGCTGGCTGCTGGTCCAGCTCGGCACGCTGCGCGCGCCGGACGAGCTGCGCCTGGTCGTGATCACCGCGTCCGGCGGCGAGCACCTGGCCTGGACGCGCTGGCTGCCGCACCTGAACGTGGACGCCCCCGTCCCCTGCCTGGTCGGCAACACGCCGCAGACCAGGACGGAGCGGATCGAGGAGCTCAAGGACCTGGTCACCGAGCGGCTCAAGCACCGCGACCGCCGCTTCGGCGAGGACGTGGTCGTGGTCCTCGACGGGGCCCGCGCGTTACGCGACATCCCGGGCATGAAGGAGGTGCTCAGGGAGGGTCCCTCGGTCGGTGTGTACGTGATCTGCGCCGACCAGCGCAGCCTGAACGAGTGCCGGGGCGTCTGCGAGCTGGACGGCGCCGGCATGCTGCTCACCCGGGGCCGCCAGGGGCTGCCGGTGCCGGTGCAACCGGAGAGCCTCGGGGAGCAGGCCGCCGAGCGCATCGCCCGCGCCGTGGCGCCGATGCGCGACCGGCTCACGCTGGCCAGGGCGGAGAGCGTGATCCCGGCCTCCGTACGCCTGCTGGACGCGCTGGGCCTGGAGGCGCCGGGCGCGGAGGCCGTGCTGGCGCTGTGGGCCGCCGACCCGGGGCCGACCACGCGGGTGTGCGTCGGGGCCGACGGCTCCGGCCCGGTCACGGTGGACCTCGCGGCGGACGGGCCGCACACGATGCTGGGCGGGGCCACGGGGGCGGGCAAGAGCATCCTGCTGCAGACCCTGGTCACCTCGCTCCTGCTGGCCAACCGGCCCGACGAGCTGAACCTGGTGCTGGTCGACTTCAAGGGCGGCAGCGCGTTCCTGCCGTTCGAGCACTGCCCGCACGTCGTGGGGCTGATCCGCTCGACCGGCGACACGGCGGCGGACGTGTTCGACGAGAGCGCGGCGCGGCGCGTGCTGGCCTCCGTACGGGCGGAGGTGCGGCGGCGGGAGGCGATCCTGGCCCGGTACGGCGGCGAGATCGACGTCTACTGGAACGCCGGCGGCCGGCTGCCCCGGCTGGTCATGGTGTTCGACGAGTTCGCCCGCGTCCTGGAGGTCTCCCCCGACTTCCTGCGCGAGCTGGTGAACGTGGCGGCCAAGGGGCGCTCGCTGGGCATGCACCTGGTGCTGGCCACGCAGTCGCTGCAGGGCAAGCTGTCGCCCGAGCTGAAGAACAACATCTCCCTGCGCATCACGCTGCGGCAGAACGAGCCCTCCGACAGCACCGAGGTGCTCGGCGTGCCCGACGCGGCCACGATCCCGTCGCGGCTGCGCGGCCGGGGCATGATCATGCGGGTGGGCGGCGAGCAGCGCACGCCCCAGCTCTTCCAGACCGGCTACCTGGGCGACCCGCCGCCCACGGGCACGGCCTCGGCCTCGGCCCGGCCGGCGCCCTGGCCGGCGCTCGGCCTGCCGCGGCCCGAGGTGAGGGGCGCGCGGCGGGCCAGCCGTACCGACCAGGACCTGGCCATCGCGGCGGTGCTGGCGGCGGCACGCGGGCTCCCCGTCGAGCCGCCGTTCCGTCCCCTGCTGCCGCCGCTGCCCGCGGAGCTGCCGCTGGACGAGGTGGCGGGGGCGGGCGGGGTGCCGTTCGGGCTGGTGGACGATCCGGCCGGCCAGGCCCAGCCCGCGATGGCGCTGGACCTGGGCGGGACCGAGCGGCTCATGGTGGCCGGGGGGCCGCAGTCGGGGCGGACCACGTTCTGCCGGACGCTGATCTCCAGCCTGGCGGCGCGCTGCTCGCCGTCCCAGGTGTGGCTGTACGTGGTGGAGAACCAGCCGGGCGGGCTGTCCGCGTACGCGGATCTGCGGCACTGCGGGGCCGTCGCCTCTGGCGCGGAGCCCGACCGGATCAGGCGGATCGTGACGTGGCTGGCGGACGAGGTGGAGCGGCGGCGGCTGGCGCGGCTGTCGCCCGGCGGGCCCGGCGCGCCGGTCGTCGTGTTCGTGATCGACGGGTGGGAGTACTTCGAGGACCGCGGCAACCCCGACTTCTTCGAGACGCCGCTGCTGGTCACTCTGCGCGGGATCGTGGCCGGCGGGCCTCCCGTCGGCATCCACACGGTGGCCGTCGGCGGGCACGACATGTTGCGGGGGAAGACGCCGGACCTGTTCTCGCGGCGGTTGTTCCTGCCGTTCCCCCGGGAGGAGACGCGGCGGTCGTACCTGTCGTCGGGGATGGTGTCGCCGCCCGTCCTGCCCGGCCGGGCGATCGAGGCGGCCGGTGGGCTGCACGTGCAGATCTGCCTGCCGCCCGAGCGGATACCGGCGCCTCCCGTCCCGGCGCGGCACAGCCGCGAGCCGGCGGGGCGGGCACGCGCCTTCCCGCCGCTGCCGGGGAGCGTCCCGCTGAGCCGGCTGGAAGGCCCGGCCATCGGGGTCGGCGGGCCGGAGGTCGCGCCCGTCGAGCTGGACCTGTTCGAGCTGGGCCCGCACCTGGTGCTGGTGTCGGGGCCCGGCGGGTCGGGGCGCAGCAACGCGGCGCTGGTCATGGCGACCGTGCTGCTGCGCGCGGGGGTGAGCGTGCTGGCCGTCGGGCCGCCCCGCTCGCCGCTGGTGCGCTCACTGCCCGGGGCGCGGACGCTGGTGGGCACCTCGTTCGCCGACGCCGACCTGCGGGAGGCGGTCGCGGCCTTCGGGGACGGCCGGTACGCGGTGGTGGTGGACGACTTCGACCAGGTGACGATCACCCCCAGGGAGCAGGGCTTCGACACGCTGCCCACGCTGCTGCAGGACATCATCGCGCCCTCGGAGCTGGGCCGGCGCGCCCTGGTGCTGGCCGGGGACGCGACGCCGCTGCTGGAGGGGCACCGGCGGTCGCTGGCCGGGGAGGTCACGGAGGTGCTGCGGACGGGGACCCGGCTCCTCCTGACACCGGCGAACCGGGTGACCGCGCGGGAGCACGGGATGAGCCTGGAGCCCGACCAGTTCTTCGCCGGCCCGGCCGGTCGGGCGTACCTGGCCACCGCCCGCCGCGTGGAGCTGGTCCAGCTCGCGGCGCTATGAGATCTTGACCTCCGACCTGCGGATGATGACCATCGGGTGCATGCGTCTCCCCCGGGTCAAGCCCGAGCACGCCCCGCAGCGGCTCAGCGACGGCACCATCCGTCTCGGCGGAGTCATGTACGGACTGGCCTCGGAGATCAGCGATGCCGACGGCTGGGCCTGGTCCGCGCTGGCGCTCATGGACGGCACCCGCGCACCCGCCGAGATCGCCGCCCGCCTCCGCGCCGCGCACGCCGCCCTGACCCTGGAGGACGCCGACGACATCGTCGCGACGCTGCTCTCCTCCGGCCACGTGGAGGAGGCCGCGCCCGGCCCCTGCGAGGAGCTGAGCGAGCGGGAGAAGGAGCGCTACAGCCGCAGCAGGGAGTATTTCCGCTGGGTCGACCTCACCCCGCGGGACCACGGCTGGGAGCCGCAGCTCCGGCTCAAGGCCGCCCGGGTGCTGGTGGCCGGCCTGGGCGGGACCGGCAGCCACGCGGCCTGGTCGCTGGCGGCCGCCGGGGTGGGCCGGCTGCACCTGGTGGATCCGGACGTCGTGGAGCTGTCGAACCTCAACCGGCAGATCCTCTACACCGAGGCCGACCTCGGCCGGCCCAAGGCGGAGGCGGCGCTCGACCGGCTGCGCCCGGTGAACTCCGACATCGAGATCACCGCCGAGGAGGCCACGATCGACGGCCCCGAGCGGCTCGCCCGCCTGCTGCACGGCTTCGACGTGCTGGCGCTGTGCGCCGACCGGCCGCGCGAGCCGGCCGGCATCCGGACCTGGGCCAGCCGCGTCTGCGCGAGGGCCGGGATCCCGTGGGTGAGCGGCGGGTACGACGGGCCGCTCGTCAGCGTCGGCGTCTTCGGCCCCGGCGGCCCGTGCTTCGAGTGCGTACGCGCCGGCATCCCGCCGCAGCCAGGCGGCGGCTACGGCTGGCCCGGCGTGACCGGCGCGTCGGCCGGGCTGTCCGGGCAGCTGGTCGCGCACGATGTCCTGGCCCTGCTGACCGGGCTGTCGGCCACGCCGCCCGGCTATTTCCACGGGCTCGCGTTACTCGACCCCGACGCGCATGTATATGCCCGCCATCCCTCCAGGGACGAATGTGATTTCTGTTATTGATGAGGTCCGGAAAGGAACCGTAATATCCGGTTTACCGTTTCCAACTTCGCTCGGTAAGGAGTGCCATGAGCAACACCCCTGCCCCGGAACCTCAGCAGGAACGGAAGTCCCCGAAGAAGATCACCGTCCGGCGCCTGGACAAGATCGAGACCGGCGGCGTGCTCCAGCCCAGCCAGGGCACCTCAAACTGAAGGGCTGAGTTCCGAGCGCAGGGCGGCCAGGACCGCGTCGGGCTGGTCGGCGAAGAAACGGATCGAGGTGATCTCGGCGCGGCGGCCGAGCGGGCGGATCGCGGTGACCGGCTCGGCCAGCTCGATCGTCACGTTGGTCTGCGAGGAGACCGCCACGGTGAGCCGGCCGTCCTTGACCGCGACCATGCTCGACTCGTTGTAGGTGCGGCCGGCGCGTACGGCGGTGATGAGCTCGCGGGGCACCCGCAGGTCGAAGTAGGCGGCGTACCGGAGGCGCAGCTCGCCGGGGGTGATCACATGGGGACGGGTGACGCAGGCGGCGGCGAGCATGACCCCGAACAGCAGGCCGTACACGTCGGCGACGAGCACCGTCCAGCGGATCCACGCGGGGACGTCGAAGGCGACCAGGAGCAGGTCCACCACCACCGTCTCGACCGCCATCGCGAACAACATCAGCGACAGCATGAACGTCTGCTCCTTGGCGTACGTCACGACGGTCGCGCCCGGGGGCACCCCGTGCCTGCGGCGGGCGATCCACATCCCGATCGCGGCCAGGCCCTTGAGCTCGAACCCCACGATCCGTAGCGCGGCTGCGACCATCACGTTCCTCTCTCTCGGCTGCTCACCACCGATTAGAAACGTTGACGTCGCGTCAAGGTCAAGCCCCCGGCTCCCTCTCGATCGCCCGCCATGCCCGCGAAATGTCCGGTCGCTGCCCTGTTCAGGGCGTATTTCGGTGGCCGAGAATCTGTAGCCCCTGGGCGCCGCGGCCGATGAGTAATTCCGCTGTGCCGGGTCTACAGCAGGTGACCAGTTCGGGCCGAAATTACAGAAGGTCGAAGCAATGACGGAACAAATGGGCAGGGTGGTCTGCGACATCACGATCTCGGCCGACGGGTACGTGGCCGGGCTCAACCAGACCGAGGAGCACCCGTTCGGCGAGGACGGCGGCGACGGCTGGGGCGACAAGCTGCACGCCTGGATGTTCGACGATCCCGACGAGAACCGGGCCGAGGTCGAGCAGGTCGCCGCCGCCGAAGCGGTCATCATGGGGCGCAACATGTTCGGCCCGGTGCGCGGCGAGTGGGATCGGCAGTGGAACGGCTGGTGGGGCGACAATCCGCCGTTCCACGCCCCGGTCTTCGTGCTCACCCACCACGCGCGCGACCCGCAGCCGATGGACGGTGGCACCACGTACCACTTCGTCACCGACGGAATCGAGTCGGCGCTGGCACAGGCACGCGCGGCGGCCGGTAACGGCGATGTCGTGATCCTGGGCGGCGCGATCACCATCAACCAGTACCTCGCCGCCGGCCTGATCGACGAGTTGCGGCTGCACGTCGTGCCGCTCACGCTCGGCGCCGGCGCGCGGCTGTTCGAGGGTGTCCCGCCGCTGAAGCTGGAGCAGGTGAAGGCGCGAGCCGCGACCTCGGTCACGCACGTGACCTACCGCGTGCTGGCCTGAGCCGGGGATGTCGCACACGACCGCCGCGGGGTTCGCCGCCCCGCGGCAGTCGTCCCCGGACTTTCTCCGGCCCTCTTTCAGGATTTTCGTGAATGGGATTGAACCCCTCGCGGGGCGGCGGCGTACAACCTGACG
Organism: Nonomuraea sp. KM90; assembly: GCF_052246675.1. Taxonomy (NCBI): domain Bacteria; kingdom Bacillati; phylum Actinomycetota; class Actinomycetes; order Streptosporangiales; family Streptosporangiaceae; genus Nonomuraea; species Nonomuraea sp. KM90. The sequence goes on from NZ_JBQQCB010000015.1 coordinate 28,835, forward strand.
GAAAACGGCAGGAGCCGATGGCCGGAGAAATGCCGGCCTCACCTGTGCGAAAGCGAATCATCGGCCTGCCTTCTGCGCTGACCGGCTGCCACGGGGATGGCGATGGAATTTCAGGGATGGAGCGACGGTCTGGCCCTGCGGCCGCGCGATTACCTGGGAAAGGGCGAATCGCTCGCCGCTGTCGTCAGGGCGGCGGGCCCGTGCACAGGAGAGGCGCTCTACCTGCTCGCGCTCGGCACCGCCGCGACCATGGCCAGGCTGCACCTGGGCGGGATCGCGGGGCTGCGGCTCAGCCCGGGCAACGTCATGATCGGGCCGCTCGGCCAGGCGTTCTTCGCGCCGGGGCCGCGTGACAGCGAGTTCCCCGCTCACGACGTCAAGGACTGGGCCGACGTGGTCGTCTTCGCGGCGACCGGGCACGAGGCGGGCGCGGGCGGGGAGCCCGACCTCGACCGGCTGCTGCCCGCGCTGCGCGCGGTGATCGACGAGTGCCGCCGGCCGGACCCGGCCGTGCGCCCGTCCGCCGTCGACCTGGTCCGCATCCTGCTCGGCCACTCCGGCGCGGCCCGCGGCGCCACGGTGCACGAGCTGCTGCTGGAGGCCGAGAGGCGGACCAGGCCGTACGAGCCGCCGCCGTACGAGGACGTCCCCGCGCCCACGCCCTTCTGGCGCAGGCCGGCGTACCTGGCCGGCCTCGCCGTCGGGGTGCTGGTCGTCGCGGTGGCGGCCGGGCTGGTGACCGTGATCTCCGGCCAGGCCCGGCGGGCTCCGGTGGACACCAGCGACGTGCTGAGCGTCATAGGCCGCCGGACGGCCACGTTCCAGCAGGAGATCCGACCGGCGCGGGGCGAACCGGAGCGCTCCGAGGGCCGCCTCAGCTTCGACCGGAACGCCGCCACGTCCTACGACATGAAGCTGACCTGCGGGAACACTCCACGCCCGGCTGTCGTGTCCCTCGTCGGGAACAGCGGCGTGGCCGACGGCGTGCCGTTCGACGCCGAGCGGCCGCCCTTCGAGCCGTGCGCCCTCCAGCGGGCGGGGACCGTGCGCCACTTCAGCTCCCCGCACGGGATCAAGGCCCTGATCGACGCGGCCGAGCCGAACGTGACCAGGACCGGCCGCACGATCACCGGGTCGGCCCTGGCCCACCGGATCAGGGGTGACGAGAGCGCCTACGCCGCCGCGGAAGGGCCGATCGAGTTCACCCTGCAGATGGACGAGCAGGGCCTGCCGGCCCGGCTCGAGCTGAGCATGGACAGCCGGGTCGGCGGCCCACGAACCGTCGAGACCGTCTACCGGGACTGGCGCGCGTTCGAGGCCATCGAGGGAGGGGCGCCGAATGGCTGAGGAATTCACCGCCGACCGCCAGGAGGCCGCGAAGGTGTCGGGCGACCTCAAGGCCATCCGCGCGGCACTGGGCGGCGGCATGGCGGGCGCGCTCGACGCGAACACCGGCTCGGAGAAGGTCGACGACGCCGTACGGAGGTTCTTCGCGGAGTCCTCCGACAACCGCGAGCGGATGGACCAGCTCCTGGAACGCGCGGCCGGCCTGCTCGACGCCCTCGTCGAGGGCACCGGCACGCTCGACGGCGAGCTGGCCGGCTCGCTCTCGACCACCTCGGGAGGCACCCGATGAAGGCACTCGGGCTCGGCGTGCTCACCGGGATCCTGGTCGCGACGATCGTGGCGTCCCTCGTGTTCGCGCTGACGGACCGGACGTCGCCGGCGACCACCACGCGCACCGCCTACACGGAGGAGCTCTCCGATGGCTGACCTGCCCTTCGGGTTCACCGTACGGGTGCCCGAATCCTGGTACGAGTTCGACGTCTGGCGCGCGGGCCGCACCGGCGACCTGGCCCGCCTGGTGGACGCCCGCGTGGCGGCCGAGCCCGCGCTCGCCCCGCACCGCTCGCTGCTGATCAAGGTGCTGCGCGAGGTCGCCGACCTGGCGGCGCGGCACGGGGCGGTGTTCGGCGCGGCGATGACCGACCACGTGGACGACGTGGGCACCGTCCTGGCCACGCTCATGGCCCTGCACACCCGGGGCCGGGCGGACCCGGAGGACAACACCGTCGAGGCGATCGCCGCGGGCGTCGGCACCATCCCGCCCCAGCCCGGCACGCCGGCCTGGCGCGACGTCGAGATCGTGGAGCTGGACGCGGGCCGCGCCGTACGCGTGACCGGCGTCGAGTCCGGCGAGCTCGAATCGGTGGTGATGCAGACCCTCATCCCGGTGCCCGGCGGGCACGGCGTGCTGGACCTGGTGCTCGCCAGCCCGCACCTGATCCTGGCCGAGCCGATGCTCGACCTGTTCGACGCGATCAGCGCCACCCTGGCCTGGTCCGGCCCCCAAGGAGAGTGAACCCGTCATGGCAGGTGGGACCCATCACCTGAGTTTCCCCCAGGTGGAGAACAGCGCGACCCGGCTGAACAAGGAGAAGGAGGACATCGAGAGCCGACTGACCCAGCTCAAGTCGATGATCGACCAGCTCGTGAGCAGCGACTTCGTCACGGAGCGGGCCTCGGGCAAGTTCCAGCAGGACTACGACCAGTGGAACAACGGCGCCAGGCAGGTCATGCAGGGCCTGGACGGCATGAGCCAGTTCCTCAAGACCGCGATCGCCAAGCACCGTGAGCTGGACGCCTCGCTCAGCGGTGGCGCGGGGGCGTGAGACCGTGCCGGGCGGATGGGAAGCCCTCGGACCGTCGAAGGCCGAGGCGGCACGTGCCCATACGGCGGTGAGCACAGCGGCGAGTACGGCGGCAGGCACAGCAGCGAGCACAGCAGCGAGCACTGCGGCGAGCACAGCAGCGAGCACAGCAGCGAGCACTGCGGCGAGCACAGCAGCGAGCACTGCGGCGAGCACTGCGGCGAGCACTGCGGCGAGCACGGCCTGGCAGCGCGGCCGCCGGTTCTTCGGCCGCGAGCCGGTGCACTTCCCGACCGGCGTCGTCCTGCTGGCCCAGACCGACGTCGAGCTGCCCGGCGTGCTGCCCCTCCGGCTGGGCCGCGTCCACCTGTCCAGCCATCGCACCGGGCGCTGGTTCGGCCGGTCCTGGGCCTCCACCCTGGACCAGCGCCTGGAGGTGGACGCCGACGGGCTGTGGCTGGCCACCGAGACCGGCGCCCTGCTCGCCTTCCCCCACCCGGAGGCGGGCCACGCGGCGTACCCGGAGGCCGGCCCCCGGCTGGCCCTGCGCGCCGCCGGGCCCGGGTACGCGGTCACCGACCCGCTCACCGGCCGCACCACCCACTTCGCCGCGACCACCGAGCCGGGCGTGCTGCCGATCGCGGCGATCACCGACCGCAACGGCAACCGCGTCGACGTCCGCTACACCGACGGCCTGCCCGCCGAGGTGACCCACTCCGGCGGCTACCGGCTCGACATCGAGACCCACCACGGCCGCGTGGTGGAGGTCCGGCTGCGCGGCGCGGGCCAGCGGCTCGTCTCCTACGCCTACGACGAGGACGGCGACCTGACCGGGGTGACCAACTCCTCCGGCCTGCCGCTGCGCTTCACCTACGACGAGGACGGCCGGCTGACCCGCTGGCACGACCGGATCGGCACCTGGTACGCCTACACGTACGACCTGGAGGGCCGCTGCGTCTACGGCACGGGCGCGGCGGGCGTGTTCAACATTGAGCTCTCCTACGGCGACGGCGTCACCCGGGCCCGCGACTCCCTCGGGCACCTCACGACCTACCACTACAACGAGCTGCTCCAGGTGACCAGTGAGACCGACCCGCTCGGCCACACCACCCGCTACCGCTGGGACCGCCACGACCGGCTGCTCGCGCGTACCGACCCGCTGGGCCGTACGACCCGCTACGCCTACGACGACGCCGGCGCCCTGCTGTCGATCACCAGGCCCGACGGCGCCACCCGCCGCTACACCCGCGACGCCCGGCACCTGCCGGTCGCCGTCACCGACTACGACGGCACCACCACGTCCCTGAGCCGCGACGAGCGCGGCAACCTCGTCGCCGGCCCGGGCGGCACCCGCGCCTACGACGACCGGGGGCACCTGATCGCGATCACCAACGCCCTCGGCCACACCCGCACGATCGAATCGGATCCCGCCGGGCTGCCCGTCGCGGTCACCGACCCGCTGGGGGCCACCACGCGCTTCGAGCGCGACGCCTTCGGCCGCGTCACGGCCGTCACCGACCCGCTGGGCCACACCACCCGCTTCACCTGGACGGTCGAGGGGCTGCTCGCCACCCGCAGCACGCCCGGCGGCGCCACCGAAAGCCGGCGCTACGACGCGGAGAACAACCTGGTCGAGCACGTCGACGCCATGGGCGAGTCCACGCGCGTCGAGCTCGGCCCCTTCGGCGCGCCCGCCGCCCGCACGACGCCGGACGGCGCCCGCCTCGAGTTCGGCCACGACAGCGAGCTCCGCCTCGCCACGGTCACCAACCCCCAGGGCCTGACCTGGCACTACGCCTACGACCCCGCGGGCAACCTCACCGAGGAGACCGACTTCAACCGCCGCCTCCTGACCTACGTCTACAACCCCGCGGGCAAGCTCACGGCGCGCGTCAACGGCGCCGGGCAGTGCACCAGCTACGTCTACGACGTCCTGGACCGGCTCATCGGCCGGCGGGCGGGCGACCGGCTCACCACGTTCCGCCATGACGCGCTGGGCCGCCTGACCCACGCGGCGAACCCGGACGCCGACCTCACCATCGCCCGCGACGCCCACGGCCGCGTCGTCGCCGAGACCTGCAACGGCCGCACCGTGACCTCCGAGTACGACGCCCTGGGCCGCAGGGTGCTGCGCCGCACCCCGTCAGGGGCCGAGACCACCTGGACGTACGACGCCCGCGACCTCCCCCTGACCCTCCGGACGGCCGGCCACACCCTCCGCTTCACCCACGACCCGGCAAGACGCGAAATATCCCGTGATTTCGGCACCGACGTCTCCCTGACCCACGTCTGGGACGACGACTCCCACCTCCAGGCCCAGACCCTGGCCAGGGGCCCGGCCCACCGGGTGGTCCAGCGCCGCACGTACGGCTACCGCAGGGACGGCCGGCTCACCGAGATCGACGACCTGCTCGGCGGCCGCCGCCGCTTCGACCTGGACCCGGTCGGCCGGGTCACCGCCGTCCACGGGACGGGCTGGTCGGAGCGCTACACCTACAACGTCTCGGGCCAGATCACCGACGCCCACTGGCCCGAGCCGGCGGACGCCCGGGGCCCGCGCGCGTACACCGGCACCATGGTCCGCCAGGCGGGCCGCACCCGCTACGAGTACGACCGCCAGGGCCGCACGATCCTGCGCCAGCGCGGGGTCCTGTCGTCCGAACCCCGCACCTGGCACTACACCTGGGACGCCGACGACCGGCTGACCGCCGTCACCGCCCCGGACGGGACCCGCTGGCGCTACCTCTACGACCCGCTGGGCCGCCGCATCGCCAAGGAACGCGCCGACGGCGCGCAGCGCACGGACTTCGCGTGGGACGGCCTCACCCTCGCCGAGCAGGCGTGCGAGGACCGCGTGACGGCCTGGGACTGGGCGCCCGGCTCCTTCCGCCCGCTGGGCCAGACCGAGCGCACGGCCATCCCCCAGGAGGGCACCGACGAGCGGTTCTACGCCATCGCCACGGACCTGATCGGCACCCCGGCCGAGCTGGTGGACGCCGAGGGGAACGTCGCCTGGCGGCTCCGGCAGACGCTCTGGGGCGCCTCCCCGGGCGCGATCACGTCGGGGACCGACTGCCCGCTGCGCTTCCCCGGCCAGTACGAGGACGCCGAATCGGGCCTGCACTACAACTTCCTGCGCCACTACGACCCGGAGGCCGGCCGCTACGCGACCGCCGACCCCATCGGGCTGAGGGGCGGGTGGGACCCGCACGCGTACGTGGTCAACGCCACGACCTGGTCCGACCCGCTCGGCTCCACGCCCTCCCCGCTGGAGCCGCCCGAGTTCCGGTGAAGACGCCGTGGCCGGGTGGAACGACCTCCCACCCGGCCGGGCGTCACAAGGTCATTCAGCCGCCTCCGCCGACAGGGCGGCAGCCGCCTGCGGCGCCTGCCGGGGCGGGATGGCGCGCAGGTTGAAGGCGAACCGGGCCACCGAGTCGGCGATCGCGTCCGCGTCCACGTCGAGCGCCGTGGCGTTGACGTTGGCGATCGTGTCGCACGCCTGGTGGTAGCAGACGTCGTACGCCACCCCGGCCGTGCCGCCGAACAGCGCCGCCTCCTCGGCGGTCTTGATGCCTTCCGCGCCGGTGAAGATGCCACCGGCCGGGATGCCGACCGCGATGAAGGGCCCGTAGTCGGAGCGCCCGTCGAAGTCGGTGCCGACGGTGGCCAGGTCACGCGAGTCGTAGTAGGCCGCGAGCTGCTGCTCGATCTGGGCCGATCCGGGCGGGCCGGCCGGCGAGCCGACGCTGTCCGAGTCGTCCCCGTCGTACAGCTTGTAGGCGTAGTTCGGCGAGGCGACCATGTCGAAGTTCAGGTACACCCTGATCCGGTCGCGCTGCGCCTCCGACAGGGATTCCACGTACTGGTCCGAGCCGAGCAGGCCGATCTCCTCGGCGGCCCAGAAGGCGAAGCGGACCTTGTTCTTGACCGGGTAGAGCGCCATCTCCTCGGCGACCTCCAGGATCGCCGCCGTGCCGGAGCCGTTGTCGTTGATGCCGGGCCCGGCGGGCACGCTGTCGAGGTGGGCGCCGACCATGACGACGTTGCGCGGGTCACCGAAGCGGGACTCGGCGATGACGTTGTCGTTGGTGCCGAGCACGAGGTTGGAGTCGACCTTGAGCCGGACGGTCGCCCCGGCGGTGGTGGCCAGCTCGTTGCCCACGGCGAAGCTGGCGAACACCATCGGCACGCCGGCCCGCCACTCGCCGATGTCCAGCGGGAACGCGTCGGTCCGCCCCGGCTGGCCCTCGTTGAACACGATGATCCCGGAGGCCCCGGCGAAGCCCGCGTTGCGGATCTTCTGGGCGAAGGCGCAGGTGCCGCGCTGGATGAGAGCGATCCGGCCGGCCACGAAGCCGGCGAAGTCCGACGCCTCGCAGCCGCTGGTCGAGCTGGACGCCGGGGTCGGCGGCAGGGTCACGTCCACGGCCTGGACCTGCGCGGTCACGTCGCCCGCCGGGGAGGGCTGGAAGGTGAAGAAGTCCTGGTTGGGCACGAACGACTTCGATGTCGGCGCGGTGAGGTCGAGCACCGGCGGGGAGTTCTCGGACCAGCTCTCGACGAAGTTGATCGGCTGGAGCGTGACCTTGTACCCGGCCTTGCGCAGCTTGCCCGCCACGTAGTCGACCGAGGCGTCGTAGCCGGGCGTGCCGGCGGCGCGGTTGCCGCCGTTGGCGGTGCCGATGGCCTGCAGGGCGTCGAGGTGCTTCTTGGCGTTGGCCCCCTTGACCTGCTTGACGAGGAGCTTGGCGAACACGTCGTCGAGCCCGCCCGCGTTGACCGGCGCGGCCATCGTCAGCGGTAAGGAGAGTGCGGCGATCAGAACGATGAGCATTCTTCGCATAGGGGTTCCCCCAGGAACAGACCGGAGATCGCGGCGATTTCCCCCGAGCCGCCGCCACCGGAACGTAACCCGGCCAGGAACCCCTGAGAAGACCCACTAATGCTGCAAATTCCGGACATTTACTCCGCGCGGCGGGCGCGGGCACGCCGCTTGCCCTCGTGCATCGCCTGTACGCGGGCGACCGGGATCGTGTGCCCCTCGGCGATGAGGTCGTCCGGCAGCCGCTGCGGCGCGGGCATGTGCTCGGCCCACGGATCACCCTCGGCCAGCAGCCCGGGCGCGGTGCGCATGGTGAAGTCGGCCGGCGCCACGCGGTCGAGGTCGGCCCAGGCCACGGGGAAGGAGACGGGCACGCCCGGCCGGATGCGGGGGCTGTAGGCGGCCGCCACCGTGGCGCCGCCCGCGCGCGTGGAGTCGAGGAAGACCTTGCCCGCGCGGTCCTCGCGGATGAACGCCGTGGTGGCCAGCGCCGGGTCCACCCGCTCGGCGCGGGCGGCCAGGGCCCGGGTGGCCGCCGCCAGGTCGTCCGGCGCCGTGCCCTCGGCCACGGGCACGAACACGTGCACGCCCTTCGCCCCGCTGGTCTTCACCGCCCCGCTCAGCCCGGCGTCGTCGAGGGCCTGGCGGACGAGGAAGGCGCCGCGCACGGCCAGCGAGAAGGAGTCGTCGTGCTCCGGCGGGTCGAGGTCGAGGATCATGTGGGTGGGGTGGTCGCCGACGAACAGCGCCGGGTGGTATTCCACCGCCCGCTGGTTCGCGAACCACAGCAGCGTCCTGCGGTCGTCGCACAGCGCGTACGTCACCTGCCGGCGCGACGCGTCCGCCCACATGGACACCGAGCGCACCCAGTCGGGGGCGTATTTGGGCAGGTTCTTCTGCACGAACGGCTCCTGGCCCGGGCGCACGCGGATGACCGAGAGCGCGCGGTCGCGCAGGACCGGGAGGATGCGGTCGCGGACCGCGTCGAGGTAGTCGACCAGGTCGCGCTTGGTGGCGCCGGCACCGTCGAACAACGGCTGGTCGAGGTTGGTCAGGGCGACCCCGTCGCGCGTCTCATCAGCGGCCACCCGCCCTACGATGCCGACACTCGAACGTGTGGTCAACATTCGCGGGCCACAATGATCCCCATGACGCGTCTCCTCTACCTCACCCGGCACAGCGAGGCCACCCCGGACGAGAGCGGCCTGACGGACGCCGGCCGCCGCCAGGCCGCGCTGCTCGGCGAGCGGCTCCGCGGCGTCCCGCTGGCCGCCGTCCACCACGGGCCGCTCCCCCGGGCCGCCGAGACCGCCCGCCTGATCGGCGAGCACCTCCCCGGCGTCCCGCTGCGCGTGTCGGAGGCCGCCGGCGACTACGTGCCGTACCTGCCGGCCAGGGAGGAGCTGCCCCCCGAGTACGCCGACCACTTCCTCGGCTTCCTCGCCCGGTTCCCCGGGGCGGAGCCGAAGCTGGCCCGCGAGGCCCTCGACCTGTTCACCGGCCCAGTGGGCGGAACGGTGGACACGACGGTGGACGAGACGGTGGACGAGACGGTGGACGAGACGGTGGACGAGACCCGCCACGAGCTCGTGGTCACGCACAACTTCCTGATCGGCTGGCTGGTACGCGCCGCCCAGGACGCCCCCGAGTGGCGCTGGCTCGGGCTCAACCACGCCAACGCCGCCCTGACCGCCATCCGCTACGCCCCCGGCCGGCCGCCCTCGCTGCTCTTCTTCAACGACATGGGTCACCTTCCCGTGGAGCTGCGCTGGACCGGCTTCCCCCCGGAGCTGCGCGGCTGAGCGCCTGTTACAGTGGGCCACTGACGCGGGGTGCCCGGAGACCCGGGCTGAGATCACACCCGTCGAACCTGATCTAGTTCGCACTAGCGAAGGGACGTCATCTCGGTGAGCGACGCACCCAGAGTCCTGTCCATCGCGGGCACCGACCCCAGCGGCGGCGCCGGCATCCAGGGCGATCTGAAGACCTTCTCCGCGCTCGGCGCCTACGGCATGACGGTCGTCACGGCGCTGGTCGCGCAGACCACCACGGGCGTGACCGGCATCCACGAGGTGCCGGCCGAGTTCGTCGCCGCCCAGCTCGACACGCTGCTGACCGACGTGCCGGCGGACGCCGTGAAGATCGGCATGCTGGGCACCGCGCCGCTGATCAAGGCGGTGGCGGCGGCACTGGACACGTACCGGCCGCCTTTCGTCGTGCTCGACCCCGTGATGGTGGCCAAGAGCGGCGACCGGCTGCTGCCGGCCGACGCCGTGGCCGAGCTGCGCGAGACGCTGCTGCCCCGCGCCGACCTGATCACGCCCAACCTGCCCGAGGCGGCGGACCTGCTCGGCGAGGAGCCGGCCCGCGGCCTGTCCGAGATGCACGGGCAGGCGCGGCGGCTGCGCGCGCTGGGCGCCCGGCAGGTGCTGCTCAAGGGCGGCCACCTGGACGGCGACACCTGCGTGGACGTGCTGGCCACGCCCGAGGGCGCGATCGAGCTGGCCGCGCCCCGCGTGGACACCCGCAACACCCACGGCACCGGCTGCACGCTGTCCTCGGCCATCGCGGCGCTGCGCCCCCGCCACGACGACTGGCCGGGCGCGGTGCGGGCGGCGAAGACCTACCTGACGGAGGCGCTGCGCGCGGCCGACACGCTCGACGTCGGGCACGGCCACGGCCCCGTCCACCACTTCCACGCCATCTGGTGAGCACGCTCCCGAAGACTGCGCCCCAAACCTGCGCCCCCAAGATTGCCGCCCCCAGATTGCCGTTCCCAAGGAGACGCGATGTTCTGCGATGACATCTGGCAGCGCACGGCCGAGCTGATGCGCGCCATCCACGAGCACCCCTTCCTCGTCGCGCTCGGCGACGGCACCCTCGACCCCGACCGGTTCGGCTTCTACATCGTGCAGGACGCCCGCTACCTGGAGGCGTTCTCCAAGGCGCTGGCCACGGCGTCCGTGCGGGCGACAGACCCCGCCGACGCGGCGTTCTGGGCCCAGAGCGCGCACACCGCGCTGGCCGCCGAGCGCATGCTGCACGCCGGCTACGCCGAGGAGCTCGGCGCCGACGCCAAGGGCCTGGCGATGTCGCCGACGTGCCTGGCGTACGCGTCGTTCCTGCAGGCCACGGCGCTCACCGCGCCCTACCCGGTGATCGCGGCGGCGGTGCTGCCGTGCTTCTGGATCTACCAGGACGTCGGTACGGCGCTGCTGAAGTACGCCACCCCGGAGCACCCGTACGTCAAGTGGATCTCCACCTACGCGGACCCGGCCTTCGCGGCCTCCGTCGAGCAGGCCAAGGGCATCGCCGACCGGCTCGCCGCCGCCGCCGACCCGGCCACCCGCGAGGCCATGGGAGAGGCCTACGGCCGGGCGGCGGCGTACGAGTGGATGTTCTGGGACAGCGCCTGGCGGCGCGAGACCTGGCCGACGGAGCGGTGGCTCGCGCCCTGACCATCACGGCGCCTTGGCCATCATCTCCTTCTCCTCGCGGGTGGCGATGAGCCCGGCCGGGGCGAGGATCTTGGACTCCTCGAACGGCGCCTCCGTGTCCGGCAGCGGCTCCCGCGTCCTGATCGCCTTGATCCACACGCGGGCCGCGTCGAGGATCACCACGATGATCAGGATGGCGAACAGCGCCGCCAGGACGCCGTCGACGGTGGAGTTGATCACGATCTGCTGCATCGCGCCGGTCGTCTTGGCGGGCGCGAGGAGCTGTCCCTGGTCGAGCGCCGTCTGATAGCGGTCACGCTGGGCGAAGAAGCCGAGCGTGGGGTCGGTCGAGAACACCTTCTGGTAGCTGGCGGTCAGCGTGACCGCCACGTCCCAGGCCAGGGGCACCCCCGTCACCCAGGCCCACTTGAGCCGGCCACTCTTGATCAGCAGCGTGGTGGCCACAGTGAGCGCGACGGCCGCCAGGAGCTGGTTGGCGATGCCGAACAGCGGGAAGAGCTGGTTGATGCCGCCGAGCGGGTCGTTGACGCCCTGGTAGAGGAAATATCCCCAGGCCGCCACGACCACGGCGCTGGAGGCGACCAGCCCCGGCCACCAGCTCACCCGTGCGATCGGCTTCCACAGGTTGCCCAGCGTGTCCTGGAGCATGAACCGCCCCACCCGCGTCCCGGCGTCGACGGTGGTGAGGATGAACAGCGCCTCGAACATGATCGCGAAGTGGTACCAGAACGCCTGCAGCCCCGCTCCCCCGAGGAACCCGGAGAAGATCTGCGAGATGCCCACCGCCAGCGTGGGCGCGCCGCCCGTCCGGGCGATCAGCGTCTCCTCCTGCACGGCCGCCGCGGCCGCCTGCAACTCCTCGGGCGTTATGACGAAGCCCATGTTGGTGACCGCCTCGGCGGCGGTCTGCACGGTGGCCCCGACGACGCCCGCCGGGGAGTTCATCGCGAAGTAGAGCCCGGGGGTCAGCACGCAGGCCGCCGTGATGGCCATGATGGCCACGAACGACTCCATGAGCATGGAGCCGTAGCCGATCATCCGGACCTGGGTCTCTTTCTGGATCATCTTCGGCGTGGTGCCCGACGAGATCAGCGAGTGGAACCCCGACAGCGCCCCGCAGGCGATGATGATGAACACGAACGGGAACAGCGACCCGGCGAACACCGGCCCCTTGCCGTTGAACGCGAAGTCGGTGAACGCGGTGGTCTGCAGCGGAGGCGCGGTGACGGCGATGCCGATGGCGATCAGCACGATGGTGCCGATCTTCATGAAGGTGGAGAGGTAGTCGCGCGGCGCGAGCAGCATCCAGACGGGCAGCACGGCGGCGACGAACCCGTACGCGATCAGCCACAGCGCCAGCGCCGACGGGCTCAGCGTGAAGAACGGCGCCCAGCTCGAGTCCTGCACCCACCCGCCGGCCACGATCGCCAGGATCAGCAGCGCGACCCCGATCACCGTGGTCTCGACGACCTGGCCCGGCCGGATCACCCGCAGGTAGAAGCCCATGAACAGGGCGATCGGGATGGTCATGGCGATGGAGAAGACGCCCCACGGCGACTGCGCCAGGGCGTTGACCACCACCAGCGCCAGCACGGCCAGCAGGATGATCATGATGGCGAAGACCGCGATGAGCGCCGCCGCCCCGCCGAACGGCCCGATCTCGTCGCGGGCCATCTGCCCGAGGCTGCGGCCGTTGCGGCGCATGGAGAAGAACAGGATCACCATGTCCTGCACGGCCCCGGCGAAGATCACTCCCGCGATGATCCAGATGGTGCCGGGCAGGTAGCCCATCTGTGCCGCCAGCACCGGACCGACCAGCGGGCCGGCCCCGGCGATGGCGGCGAAGTGGTGACCGAACAGGATCCGCCGGTCGGTCGGCTGGTAGTCGATGCCGTTGTCGAGCCGCTCGGCCGGGGTGGCCCTGCGGTCGTCGGCGCGCAGCACCTTGCGCACGATGAAGCGGGCATAGAACCGGTAGGCGATGGCGTACGAGCCGAGCGCGGCGCACAGGAGCCACACCGCGTTGACGTTCTCGCCCCTGGACAGGGCGAGCACCCCCCACCCCACGGCGCCGACGATGGCCACCGCCGTCCAGATGATGATGGAACGCAGCTTCACCGGTTACCTCCCATATATCGGGCCATATATAGGGCGCCCCAGGCAGCAGCGCAGTCCGGCGTCCGGCGGCAGATCGGTGGTGAAGCGCCGCCAGCGCCACAGCGGGCGGCAGTCGATCGTGACGGGAAGCTCGGCGAGATGCACCCAGGCGGTCGGATGGGCGTACACCAGATCGGTCGCTCCGAGGCGGCGGGCGCGACGGGGCAGGCGGGACCGGCGCAGCGGCCTTACCGAGAACTCCCCCGCGTCCGCGCAGCACAGGCCGGTCACATGCCAGTCGAAGAAGATCACTTCTTCGTCGCGCAGTGCTTCACGAGCGGCAGGCGTGAGCGTGATACGGGACATCTGTGGCTCCTGAAACCCAGGTAGCTCAGAAATTAACCCCGGCCTTACCCAAAGGTTTCCTTTCCAAAACGCGGGCGCCCCCGGTCCACCGGGACCGGGGGCGCCGCGTTTCGTCAACGGACGGTCAGGGCTGCTTCCACGGCTCGAAGTAGGCCACCGTGGCGAAGTCGACCTCCAGCGCGTCGGGCGGGGCGCCGCCGGTCGCGCTGGATCCGGTCACGAAGATCCGGACCCCGGCCTCGCCGCTCGTGTCGAGGGCGAGCGCGTGCGCGTTGTCGCCGGCTCCGACCGCGCCGTCGTAGCGGCCGGTCCAGATCGGCTCGCCGGTCGCGGCGTCGTACGCGATGGTCACGTAGTCCGTGCCCTTCGCCGCGTCGTCCGCGCTCTGCCCGGCGATGACCACCTTGCCGCCGTCCGGCGTCACCCTGACGCTCCAGGCGTAGTCCTCGCCCTTGGCCTGCCCGTCATGGCGCTGCACCCAGGACCGCTGCCCGGTGGCCGGGTCGTAGGCGATCGTGGTGAAGTCCGACCCCGTGCCCTCGCCCTCGGTGTTGCCGGTGACGTAGAGCTTGCCGCCGCCGGGCGCGAGCGTCATGTCGTGCGGGACGTCGCTCTTGTGCGCCGGGCCGTCGTAGCGGTCGGCCCACGTCTCCTTCCCCGTGGCGGTGTCGTACGCGATGGTCATCAGGTCGCTCTGCGTGTCCGGCGTGTTGCTGTTGCCGCTGAGGAAGACCGTCTTCCCGTCGCCGGCGACCACCATGGCCGAGGGGATGTCGATCCCGTTCTCCGGCCCGTTGTGCCGGGCCGTCCACAGCTGGGCGCCGGTGGCGGCGTCGTAGGCGACCGTGCCCCAGTCGGACAGGCCGGTGCCGGCCTCACCCTGGCTCTGGCCGCTGACGAAGAGCCTGGTCCCGTCCGGGGTCACCTTGATCACCCGGGCGTCGTCGGTGCCCGAGCCAGGACCGTCGTAGTGGGCCAGCCACTTCTGCTTCCCGTCGGCGGTGTCGTAGGCGACCGTGAAGTAGGACTCGTCGCCCGCCTCGGCCCGCGTGGTCATGCCGGTGACGTACGCCGTCCTGCCGTCCGGCGAGAGAGCCAGCGCGTTGCCGAACTCCGTGCCCGCGCCGGGGCCGGTGTGGCGGGCCGCCCAGAGCTGCTCGCCCGTGGCGGCGTCGTAGACGAGCGTGACGGCGTCGTTGCCGGTCTCCTTGCCGGCGCTGATGCCGACCACGAAGACCTTGCTCCCGTCGGGGCTCACCTCCAGGCCGTGCGGCTCGTCGAAGTCGCCCGCCGGGCCGGCGTAGGTCTTGCTCCACAGCTCGGCGCCGGTGGCCGCGTCGTAGGCGACGGTGGCGATGCTCGGGGTGAGCAGGCCGGGGCTGGACCCGTAGCTCGCGCCGGTCACGTAGACGCGCTTGCCGCCGGGGTCGGTGACGATGAACTCGGCGGAGTCGTTCCCGCCCGTGACGCCGTACGTGGCCGCCCACTTCTCGGGCACCGGCCGCACGAGGACGGGGACGCGTACGGCGTGCCGGCGCTCCTTCCAGGTGAGCTGCCCGCCCACGTACGCGTTCATCGGGGCCGTGGTCCGGGTGAACGTCACCGTGAACGACCTGGTCTGCCCCGCCTTCAGGGTGAGCCGGCTCGGGGAGACCTTGGCGGTGACCCCGTCCAGGCCGGTGACGGAGGCGGTGTACGTCGCGGTCGAGCGGCCGACGTTGGTCACCTCGCGGGTGACGGTCTGCGTGCCCGGCAGCCTGCCGATCGCGATCGACGGCACGTTCAGGTCACTCGCGTCGAACGAGTAGCCCTTCCCGGACAGGTCGTCGCAGGCCTTGGGCTCGACGGCCTTGGTCGTGCCGCAGAGGAAGGCCAGCCAGTCCTTGATGCCGCTGTCGTAGACCAGGCCGGGGTCGGCGGCGCCGTTCGGGGTGACGTGGCCGGCCCCCTGGCCGAAGATCACCGTCGGGTCGGTGGAGGGGCCGTCCTTGACGTCGGAGCCGGTGGTCATCAGCGCGGACTTGATCGCCATCGGCGACCAGCGCGGGTTCAGGTCCTTCAGCAGCGCGGCGAGCCCGGCGACGTGCGGGGCGGCCATGGAGGTGCCGCTGGAGACGTTGAACTCCAGCCCGTTCGCGCCCGGAGGCGCGTAGGCGGCCAGGATGTCCTGGCCGGGGGCGGTCAGGTCGGGCTTGAGCAGGTCGCCGCCGCCGGCGCTGAGCGGGCCCCGGGAGGAGAAGGCGGCGACGTACGGAGCGGGGGCGTCGCTGGTGATCTTCGCCTGCTCGACCGTCGCCGTCGCGCCGTCCGTGGCGGCGTAGTCCTTGACCGCCTGCCGGTCCTTGTCGGACAGGTGCACGGTGGGGATGGTGTGCAGGTCGGAGTTGAGCGAGTTGTCGTCGGTGTTGGTGAGGATCACGCCCGCACCGCCGGCCTCGGCGACCGCGACGCTCTTGTTGACCCGCGGCGTCACGCCACGGTCGCAGATCACGATCCTGCCCTTGACCTTGGCCGGGTCGAGCACCGCCGTGCCGCCGTTGTCCCTGGCGGCCCAGCACTGCGCCACGCGCGTGGCGTCGGCGCCGGGCAGCCCCGCCGCCGCGGCGTCGATGAGCGGCGCCGGGCCCGCCTTCGTGGCGGCCAGCGAGGCGCCGGTGTACGCGGCCCCGTTGCCGAGCGTCACCGAGCCCTGCGTGCCGCGGTTGTGCGTCCCGGCCGCGACCGTGGTCACCCAGGGGGACGGGTGCGCCACGGTGCTCGCGGCCGGGCCGCTGTTGCCGCCCGCGGCGGCGACGAAGACGCCCGCCTCCGCGGCGGCCAGGAAGGCCACCTCGGCCGGGTCGAGGAAGTCGGTGCTGGTGCCCGAGACCGAGTAGTTGATCACGTCCACGCCGTCGGCCACCGCCTGGTCGATGGCGGCGACCAGGTCGGAGTAGTAGCCGTTGGCCGTGGCGGCGTCCTGGGTGGACCACAGCGCCTTGTACGCGGCGATCCTGGCCCGCGGCGCGATGCCGCTGATCTTGCCGAACGCCGCGGCCGGGCCGGTCACGGCCACGTCATGGTTGCCGGCCGCCGTGGAGGCGGTGTGCGTGCCGTGCCCGTTGTAGTCGCGCGGCGAGGCGAACTCCCACGGGAGCTGCTCCTTGAGCGCCGCGTCGCCGCCCCAGCCGGCGTCGAAGTGCCTGGCCGCGACGATCTTGCCGTTGCACAGCGCCGCGTCCCAGGACTCGTCCGGGCTGCCGGTCGTGCAGGTGCCGTTGAACCCGCGCACCGGCTCATACGCCTTGCCGCTCGCGTCCGGGTTGGCGAAGCTCTGGCTGCTTGCCCAGATACCGCTGTCGATCACGCCGATGACCAGGCCGTCGCCGGCGCCCTTGCCCTTCCTGCCGCCGGTGGGGCCGCCGAGCTGGTCCCACAGGCCGCCGCGGGCGTCCAGGCCCAGGAACGACGGCGTCGAGGAGGTGGCCACCGAGACCTTCCGGTCCTCGGTCACGGTCAGGACGTCGGGTAACGCCCGCAGCTGCGCCGCCTGGGAGGCGGTCATGCGGGCGGCGAAACCGCCGTAGGAGTAGACGTACTCGTAGAGCTTCCTGCCGCCGACCTTCTTCAGCGCGGCGTCGTGCCGGCCCTTCAGGTGGTCGACGTACTCGGTCACCTCGGCGGAGCGAGGCTCGATCTTCTCGCCCTCGGCGGGCTTGGTCTTGGACAGGCCGGCCACGTCGCCCTCGTACGTCGCGACGGGGTCGGCGGCCATCCGCACGATGTAGGTCTTCTGCTCCTCCGAGCCCGCCATCGCGGGGGCCGAACCGGGCCAGGCGAGCCCGGCCATCGTCAGCGCGGTCACTGCCGCGGTCGTCGCCAATCGTCTGGGAAATCCAGGGGATGTGGACAGATGCATCGTCGCCCCTTCATGCGTCACCGCGCGTCACGCGGACGATCGCCGACGCTATTGAGGGGCGGGTGGCGGAGGCATCCGTACCGTATACGGATTTTTGGGCGGCACTTAACGGGAGTTGAAGATCCGGTAGCCTGTTTGCGCTGGTATATCGCCATTAGCGCAGGTAGGGGGTTGGCCGCATGCCCCTGGGACCGGCCCCCTCGGGCTCGCTGTCCGACGTGCTCATCGGCCGCCGGTCCGAGCTGGCGCTCCTGCGCTCGGTCATCGCCTCCCCGCCCTCGCTAGCCCTGGTCGAGGGCGAGGCGGGCATCGGCAAGAGCCGCCTGGTCGCCGAGCTGTTCGCGGCGCCCGACCTGGCCGGGACGCGCCGGCTCGTGGGGCAGTGCGAGCAGCTCCAGGAGCCGCTGCCGCTGTCACCCCTGCTCGACGCCTTCCGCCTGGCCGGGGACGAGCTGGCCCGCTCCCGGCCGCCCAACCCCGTGGTGGGGGCGCTGGCGCCGCTGCTGCCGGAGATCGCCGAGCACCTGCCCCCGCCGCTGCCCCCGCTGCCCGACCAGCGGGCGGAGCGGCACCGGGTGTTCCGGGCGGCGGTCGCCCTGCTGGAGCACCTGAGCCCGCTGGTGCTCGTGCTGGAGGACGTGCACTGGGCCGACGGCGGCACCCACGATTTCCTCGCCTTCCTCGCCGCCCACCTGCCGCGCGACGTGACGGTGATCCTCACCGTACGCACCGAGGCCGGCCTGCTCCCCATCCGCGAGGCGTTCGCCCGGTCTCCCTCGGGCCCCGCGCGCACGGTCGGCCTGACCCCGCTGAACCTGCCGGAGGTGGAGGCGCTCGCGGGGAGCATCCTCAAGGCCGGGCTCCCCCGCACGTTCACCGAGCCCCTCTACGAGAAGACCGGCGGCATCCCCTTCGTCGTGGAGGAGGTGCTCCGCACGCTGCTGGAGCGGCTGCCCGCGAACGAGATCCCCGCCCGCCCCGACGTGCTGGCCGGCCTGGCCGTGCCGACCGTGCTGCGGGACGTGGTGCTGCAGCGCCTGTCCACGCTCGACGACGCGGCACAGGAGATCCTCGGGGCCGCGGCCGTCATCGGCATGACCCCCGACGACCGGGTCCTGGCCGAGGTCAGCGACCGCAGCCCGCCCGAGGTGGCCAGGGCGCTGGCCCGGGCGCAGGCGGTCGGGCTGCTGCACGAGGAGGACGGCCGCTGCCGGTTCCGGCACGCGCTGGCGCGGCAGATCGTGTACGAGTCCGTGGCCGTGTCCGGGCGGCGCTGGCTGCACCTCAGGACCGCCCGGGCCCTGGAGTCCGGCGCCGGGCCCCGGCCGGTCGCCCGGCTCGCTCACCACTTCCGGCATGCCGGGCGGACCGCGGACTTCGTGGGCAACGCCGAGGCCGCCGCCGACACGGCCCTCTCCCACGGCAACGACGCCACCGCGGCCCGGTTCCTGCTCCAGGCACTGGAGATCGGCGAGCCGTCCGGCGCGGCCGCCGCCGTGTCCGGGCCGACCGGCTCGCCTTCCGGGCAGGCCGGTGAGCTGTCCAGCGAGGTACGCGTGCGGCTGGCCGTCAAGCTCGGCCGGGTGGCGGTGGACGGGCTGGCGCACGCGGAGGCCGTACCGATACTCGAGCGCCTGCTGGCCACCGAGCCGCTGCCCGCCCACCTGCGCGGCGAGCTGCGCTTCGCGCTCGGCCGCCTGCTGCGCCAGCACGGCGAGGCGCGCGCCGGCTACCTCCAGATCGAGCGCGCCGTCGACGACCTCGGCGACCGGCCCGACCTCCTGGGCCGCGCGCTGGCCGTGCTGGCCGCGCCCGAGACCGTCGTGGACCGGCACGTCGGCGAGCACGCCGCGCGCTGCGACCAGGCGGACGCGGCCGCCCGCCGCAGCGGCGACCCCGACGTCGCCATCTCCGTACGCATCGCGCGCGCCTCCCTCCTGCTGGAGCAGGGCGACCCGGCGAGCTGGCGGCTCATCGACGACCTGCTGGCCGACGACCGGCTGCGCGCCACGCCCAGGGAGCACGCCCGCGCCTGCCTCAACTGGGCCCAGGGCGCCCTGCACATCGGCCGGCTCGACCGCGCCACAGCACTGCTGGCCGAGGGCCGCCGCGTGGCCGGCCAGGCCGAGTACCTGCGGGTGACGGAGGTCGTCGCCCTGGTGACGGCCGCCGTGGACCACGCGGCCGGGCGGTGGGACGGGATCGAGGCCCGCCTGCGGAGCCTGGGCGGGGCGGCGGCCACGTTCGCCGCCGCGTCCCTGGACTCGCGCCTGCTGCTCGGGGCCCTGCTGGCCGCCACCGGCCCGGCCGACCAGGCCACGGAGTGCCTGCGCGAGGTGATCGCGATCGCGGAGCGGGTGGGGGCGGTGTGGCCGCTCATCCCGGCGCGGATGACGCTCTCGCGGCTGCTGCTGACCCTGGACGACGCCGCGGGCGCCGCCGAACAGGCCACCGCCGCCCTCGCCCTGGCCCGTGCCAAGGGCAACTGGGTGTGGGGCGCCGAGAGCGTCCTGTGCCTGGTGGACGCCCTGGACGCGCTGGATTCCCTGGACGCAATGGATGGCGGCGGGGCGGTGCGAGGGCTGGGCGCGGCGGCGGGGCTGGTGGAGGAGCTGCGGGCCGGGATCGAGGGGGCCGACGCGCCGATCGCGCAGGCCGCCCTGCTGACCGCCCAGGCCGTCCTGGCGCGCGCGGCGGAGCCCGAACGCGCCGACCGGCTGCTCGACCAGGCCCGTGCGGTGCTCCGAGCGGCCGGACTGCGTTACGAGGAGGCCCTGACCTGCGAGCGCCTGGGCCGGTGGCGCTGCGAGCGCGACACACCCGATGACGGGGCGGACGGGGGCGGGGTGCTGCTGGAGGCGGCGTTGCGTGCGTACGGGGCGATGGGGGCGGATCGCGACATCGCTCGGGTCTCCCGGGTCATGCGGCAGAACGGCGTGCCCATCCCGTACCCCTGGCGGGGCGGCCGCCCGTCCCACGGGCAGACGCTGTCGTCGCGGGAGCGCGAGGTGGCGCTGCTGGCGGCGGCGGGGAAGACGAACCAGGAGATCGCGGACGCGCTGTTCCTGTCCAGGCGCACGGTGGAGAGCCACGTCGCGAACGTGCTGCGCAAGCTCGGCCTGCCCTCCCGCAAGGAACTGCGGACCTACCCGGGAGGCTAGCCCCGGGGCGTCAGCCCACCAGGCGCCGCTCCCAGGCCCAGGCGGCGACCTCGACCCGGTTCCGCATGCCGAGCTTGGCCTGTACGGCGGACACGTGCCCCTTGACGGTGCTCAGCGAGATGCACAGCTCGGCGGCGATCTCCTGGTTGGTGGACCCCCGGGCGACGGCTCGGACGACCTCCTTCTCGCGTTCCGACAGCATCTGGACGGCCCGGCGGGCGGGCTCGGTCCTCGTGAGGTGGCGCAGCAGGCGCAGGGTGATCTGCGGCGAGATCAGCGCGTCGCCGGCGTGCGCGGCCCGTACCGCCTCGACGAGCAGGTCGGGGCCGGCGTCCTTCAGCACGAAGCCGGCCGCGCCGCCGCGGATCGCGCCGTGGACGTACTCGTCGAGGTCGAAGGTGGTGACCACGATCACCCGCAGGGGGTCGCGGATGCCTGGACCGGCCAGGGCTGCGGTGACCTCGATGCCGTCGAGTCCGGGCATCTGGACGTCCACCAGGCACACGTCGGGGCGCAGCCGGCGGGCCAGGGCGACCGCCGCGGCACCGTCCGCGGCCTCGGCGACCACGCGGATGTCGGGCTGGTCCTCGAGGATGAGGCGCAGGCAGTCCCGGATCATCGGCTGGTCGTCGGCCAGCAGGACCGTGATGCTCACGACCGCCCACCGGGTCCGGGCGGGAGGGGCAGCGTGGCGAGGACGGACCAGCCGCCCCCGGGACGCGGGCCCGCCGCCAGCGTGCCGCCGAGGGCCTCGACCCGCTCGCGCATCCCCACCAGGCCATAGCCGCCGCCTCGGTGCGGGCGGGCCGGCGGGGGCGGGGCGTCGTCCGCCACCTCGACCGCCAGCGCGCCGCCGCGCTGCGCGACGCTGACGGTCACCGAGCCGGCGTGCGGGGCGTGCCGCGAGACGTTGGTCAGGGACTCCTGGACGACCCGGTAGACGGTCCCGGCCACCTGTGACGGCCACACCGGCTCCCCGTCTGGCAGCCGCAGGGACACCGGGGGCCCGTGGAAGCGGCCGACCAGCTCCCCGAGCCGCTCGGCCGGCCCGAAGGCGGCGGATGCGCCGCCGCCGGGTTCGCGCAGCAGGCCGACGACGCGCCGGGTCGCGGCCAGCGCGTCCGAGCCGGCCAGCTCGATGTCCGCGAGCGAGCCCGCCACCCTCTCGGGGGCCTTGCGGGCGACCAGCCGGGCGGCCTGGGCCTGGAGCACGACGCAGGTGACGTGGTGCGCGACGACGTCGTGCAGCTCCCGGGCCAGCTCCAGGCGTTCGTTGCGGCGTACGCGCTCGGCGGCGTCCCTGCGGCGATCCTCGAGCACCCGCTGCCACACCCCCGTCACGAGGGCGGCGATCCAGGCCACGCCGGCCAGCACGGTCGCGGAGGCGTGCGTGCTCATGGCGAGCGGGCTGCCCAGGACGACCGCGAGCCCGCCGGCCGCGACGCCGGCGGCCTGCGGCACCGGCAGCACCCTGGCGGCCGAGCCGATCAGCACGGAGAGCCCGAAGGTCATGCCGGGCCCGGGCTCGGCGGGCAGTCCGGCGAACCGGGCGACCAGGATGGCGACCCCCGCGACCGCCAGGCCGGCGACCGCCGTCCACAGCCGGTGGCGGCGGCGTACGAGGGCGAGCAGGCACACCACCGCGCCCGCCGCGCAGTCGAACAGCCAGTAGCCGCCGCCCCAGCTGTCCGCGATCTGGTAGGCCCAGAAGGCGAGCACCACCGCGAACGCGACGCCGAGCCCGGCGTCCGCCCACCGCTCCAGCTCCCGCACAATGCACAGGTTAGGAGCCGGGGCTCAGGCGGCGTACCGGCCGAAAGTACGGTTCCGCCGCCCGTTCGCGGCCGAGGCGGGTTCCCTAGGCTGGGCACCATGGCACACGAGCAACGGGAAGTCCGCGTCGAGGTCCAGATGATCATGTCGATCGCCGACGTCGAGGCGCTGACGAACGCGGCCGTCGAGCTGATCGAGAGGGAGGGCGTCTGGCACGTCGGCCCCGACGCGACGCCCGCGCAGAAGCAGGAGGAGATCGACCGGATCAAGGCGGACCCGGCCCACGCGGTGAGCAACCTGGTCGCGTTCATGAGCCTCGACGACCAGGTCGCCAGGGCGGTCCCGGGCCTGCGGCCCGACCGGGCGAGCGTGGCGGCCAGGGTCGGCGACGCCGGCGAGTTCGACTGAGTCGCCGGCGCTCTAACACCATGGACAACATTCCGTCACGTTGTTACGTTCGCTGATGACAACGCTGTCAGTCCTGGTCTCCCCATGAGGAGCAGTGAACGCCGATGGTGTCTCGACGTAGTTTCCTCTGGGCGAACGGCGTGGTCCTCGCGGCCGGCGGGCTCGGGCTCACCCTGCCCACCTCCCCCGCCGCCGCCTCCGCCACCCGCGCCGCCGTCCCCCTCCTGCCCGGCTTCGGCCGCCCCACCCGCCTGGACTTCGCCGACATCAGCACCCTGCACGGAAACGACCAGCTACTCCTGACCACCCTCCAGGGAGTCGTCAACCGCCGCCGCCCGCGCCTCTACTTCAACTACAGCGCCGAGGACCACGACGTCCGCTGGTTGTCGAGCACCGGCGCCGCCGTCACCCGCCACGACCGCCCCCTCGACCTGATCGCCCGCCACCGCGGCGAGGTCCGCGGCGCGATCCTGCACGACCCGGCCGTCCCGGACTCGGTGAACGTCGCCACCACCCTGGCCGGG
Source organism: Nonomuraea sp. KM90 (assembly GCF_052246675.1). NCBI lineage: Bacteria > Bacillati > Actinomycetota > Actinomycetes > Streptosporangiales > Streptosporangiaceae > Nonomuraea > Nonomuraea sp. KM90. Next base: position 51,996 of record NZ_JBQQCB010000015.1, read on the forward strand.
CTGGAGAACGCCGTCGCCGCCACCGCCGAGCAGGCCGCCGAGCACGGCCTCAGGGTCATCACCGACCTCCGCGGCCGCTTCGACCCGGACGACGTGCTCGCCACGTACCGCTGGCAGCTCGACACCCTGTTCCCCCGCTGCACCCACGCCCTGCTCGGCGGCCTGCCGCCCACCAGGACGGTGCGGGTGGAGGGCGTCCAGTGGCGCGAGGTCGCCAGGGAGACCGAGCGGGTGCGGGACTCCTCCAACCGGGAGGTGCGCACGTTCGACCTCAGCCCGGAGCTGTCCGGGCAGGACGGCGTCTACCTGCGCTTCCAGGACTCCCTGGGCGACGACGGCTGGGGCGCCTCGGTCGGCTCGGTCGTGGTCAGGGCCGACGGCACGCAGATCGCCTCCTTCACCCCCGGTACGGACGCCGAGACGCCGTACCTCTTCGACGGCCTCAACTCCGCCATCGGCGGGGACTCCAACCGCTTCGCCGACGGCGGCAACTACTTCGTCTACCGCTTCACCGCCCCCGCCGGCGCCCGGCAGCTCCTCGTCGAGGTGGACCTGTGGAACCAGTTCCTGGTCACCGCCACCACCACCGCCCCCACCCGGGTCGAGCCCTTCCCCTACTTCCGCGACTACACGGTGGCGACGCGCGCCATGGTCTTCTGGCTGCCGCCCAGCGGCCCCACCGGCGAGCTGCTGGACGAGATCTTCGGCAAGGTGGCGCCGACCACGCCGTACGCGGGCTGGTTCGCCAACGACGTGGCCGGGGAGTGGGGCGGCGTGGACCGGGCCTCGCAACACGCCGTCGAGGTCGTGCCCGCCGACTACTACATGAACGCCACCGTGCACGCGGGCGTCGGCGCCAAGGTCTCCGACCGCGTACGCCCGAGGCCGCCGGCAACCCTGCGCAACCGGGTCTACCTCACGCTCACCGTCGGCGAGGGCGACAACATCCAGTACTGCCAGCGCCGGATGCGGCAGATCTGGGACGACCCCGCGCGCGGGCGCGTGCCCGTCAACTGGACGGTCAGCCCGCTGCTGGCCGAGATCGGGCCGGCGCTGCTGGCGTACTACCAGCGCACCGCCACCGGCAACGACCTGCTGATCGCCGGACCCTCCGGCGCGGGCTACACCTACCCCGGCTCCTGGCCGGTGGCCGACCTGGACGCCTACACCGAGCTCACCGGCCGTTTCCTGCGCCGTACGGGGATGGACCTGGTCTACGCCTACAACCATCGCAACCCCGAAGGCGACGGCTGGGTGGCCTTCGACGAGCGGATCGTGGCCTCGTACCGGAAGAACACCCCGCTGCGCGGCATCATCCAGTCGTGGGAGACCGGTGACCTGCAGCTCCACCTGGCCGGCCGGCCTGTCATCGGGAACTTCTCGCCGCAGGGCAGAGCGCAGGAGTACCGGGACACGCTGGTGCAGCGCATCGAGGGGTGGGACGGCGGGCGGCCGCTGTTCATCGCCGGCGCGGTCAACGCCTGGAACTGGACGCCGAGCGACATCGCCGAGCTCAGTGACCTGCTCTCCGACCCGTTCGAGATCGTCCGCGGCGACGTCTTCTTCCACCTGCTGAACGATCATCTCGACGACGGCTGATCTTCCGGACCTGCCCTCCCGGACGTACACTGCGGGCATGAGCCGCTGGAGCGCCGCGTTGCTGTGCGCCTTGGCCGCAGCGACCCTGGCCGGATGCGCCGAAGACGACGAGATCTACGTCTCCAACTTCAGCGACTCCCACGGCCGGGCCTGCACGTTCGTCTACACCGCCCGGGAGGGCGAGGGCTGGAACGACAGCCGGGACGTGGACGTCAGCCAGCTCGACTGCGAATACCCGCCGGCGGGCCGCAGCCCCGGCCCGCCCGTCACCAGCCATCTCGACGCCCGGCCGGCCAAGTGACAACAAGTAGGGGTCACCGGTCGCGTTCTGACTTCACGGCATGACCGGACAGGCACCAGACTGTTGCCGCGGCCATCGCCCTGTTCTTCGTCGAAACGCGAACCGTGGCTCTTCGGCGGAGCGCCCCGCGATGGCCGTCACCATGTCCTCGGGCCGTGCGCGCCGCCGGTCGGCCCTCGCCCTCGCCCTCGCCCTGGCCACAGCGGCCCTCACCGCCCTGCTCGGCTGCTCGCCCGACCCGCCTGCCATCACCTCCCCCTCGGCCCCGCAGATCGTGAAACTGCGGGCGGCGGCCAGGGATTCGCTCACCGACCGGCTCGACCGGGCGGCCCGCACCGCCGGCGTGCGGCGGGAGCTGCCCCGGAGCGGCCTCGACCGGTGCAGGAAGGGCAACGACGACGCCAAGAACGACGAGAACTTCGCCGCGAAGTGCACGCTCACCCTGAACCGCGCCTACCTCTGGAACGGAAACGTGGACGCCCTCCTCGACCGCTTCGACAGCTGCCCCGCCGAGGTCGCCGACGTCCGGGGCTACTGGAAGGAGTTCGGCGGCAAGTTGCGCTCCCGGGGCGACTCGCACCCCTACGACCCCGGCGACCTCCCGGAGCTCGCCTGCGACGGCGTGACGATGGCGTTCGCGAGCTCCCGCAGCGAGGCCCGCCTGGACACCATGCCCGGCTCGCAGGTGTGGGATCCGGACGGGGGAATGTACAACCCGTACCACTGGGCGCCGGAGGGCGAGCCGTGGCCGGAAGCCTGGAAGCGTACGCGCGGGAAGGGGCGGTTCATGATCGCCATGACGGTGTCCGAGGACTACTGGAAGCTCGAAGAGACCTATTTCCACAGGTAGTCGTGGCGCGGCGCGGCCGGGCCGACGAAGACCTCCCCGTCGCGCACCTGCCATTCGCTCTGCCCGTCCCCCTCCTGGAAGGCGAGGAACAGCCCGCAGACCCGATCACCGTCTTCGTCGGCGGCGGGCAGGGCGGCGATCCGGCGCACCAGGTCGAGCAGGTCGTCGAGGGCGCTCGCGCGCACGGCCCTGGCGTAGCAGGCGGCCTCCAGCCAGCCGCCGTCGGGGAACGTCCAGCCGGCCGGGTCGCCGCCGTCCCGGATGGCGCGCTCCGCCTGTGACCGCTGCCCGTAGAACTCCAGCCAGCCCCGTACGTACACCCATGCGCCCATGACCACATGATGACGATCGGAGACCATCGTGGCGGACACCGCAGAGCAGTACCGGCGATTCGCGGCCATGGAGGCGCGCGGCGCGTCACCGCTCTACGAGCAGCTCGCCCTCGGCGTGGCGGGCGACCGTGACCTGCTCGACCTGCTGTCCGCCCTCCCGCCCGCCAAGCGCCAGCCCAACCTGCTCTTCGCCGCCACCCGGTACGTCAGCGGCACCCCGTCCGGCTACGACGACTTCCGGCTCGCCGTCCTCGCCAACCGCGACACGATCGTCGCGACGATGCTCTCCCGCCGGACGCAGACCAACGAGCCGGCCAGGTGCGCCGCGCTGTACCCCCTGCTCGCCTCGCTCCCGCAGCCGCTGGCACTGATCGAGGTCGGCGCCTCGGCCGGCCTCTGCCTCCTCCCCGACCGCTACGCCTACACCTACTCCTACACCGACCCGGCCGACGCCCACACCGACCGGCACGGCCACTCCTACAGCGATCCGCACGGCGACGGCCCGGTCGGGGCAGCGGACAGCCCGTTGCGACTGCACTGCCAGGTCAAGGGCACCCCGCCCGCCCGGTTCGCCGAGCCCGGCCCGATCACGGTCGCCTGGCGGGCCGGCCTGGACCTCAACCCCCTGGACGTCACCAACCCGGACGACGTCCAGTGGCTGCGCACGCTGGTCTGGCCCGGGCAACGCGACCGGCTGCGCCGCCTGAACACGGCCATCGCCCTGGCCCAGTCCGACCCGCCGCGCATCGTGCGGGGCGACCTGACCACCGCTCTCGCCGGCCTGGCCGCCCAGGCCCCTCCCTCCGCCACGCTCGTCGTCTTCCACACCGCGGTCCTCTATTACGTGCCGGAGGCGGACCGGGCCACGTTCGTGGAGCAGGTCGAACGCCTCGACGGCCACTGGATCTCCCAGGAGGGACCGGACGTCCTCCCGGACATCACCGCCCGCCTCCACCAGCCACCCCCGTCCGACACGGTCTCGTACGTGCTGGCGCTGGATCACGAACCGGTCGCCATCTCCGCGATGCACGGGGGCTGGATGGACTGGTCGGCCCGCGGGTGATCGGGGAAGGCGTACCCCCAGTCGGACACCATGTGACAATGGGCACATGCCACTCGACCCCCACCTGCTGGCCCTGTTCACCGTCACCACCATCATCGCCATGGTCACGCCGGGGCCGGACATGCTGTTCGTGCTGGGTTGCGGGATGCGCGGCGGCCCTCGGGCCGGCCTGCTGGCCACCGCGGGCGTGGCCGGCAGCGAGGCGGTTCATGTCGTGGTGGCCGCCGCGGGACTCGCGGCCCTCTTCGAGGCGGCGCCCATCGCTTTCACGGTGGTACGGATCGTCGGCGCCGCCTACCTGATCTACCTCGGCGTCCAGGCCATTCGCCACCGCAACGACCAGCCGGAGATCGAGATGGGCGGGGGCATGTCGGGCCGTCGCGCGTACCTCAGCGGCTTGATGACCAATCTGCTGAACCCGAAGATGGTGACGTTCACGATCGCTTTCCTGCCCCAGTTCATCAATCCGGCTCTGGGCCAGGTGTGGGTGCAGTTCGCCGTCCTCGGCGCCATTCTGATCGCGCTGGAGTTCGTGGTGGACGGCACGGTCGGGGTGCTCGCCGGCCGTATCGGAAAGTGGCTGCGCCACCGGCGGGCGGTCCGCCGTCGCATCGATGTCGCGACGGGAGGCATCTTCGTCGGGCTCGGCGTGAAGCTGGCCATCGATCGCTGATCGTCCGGCACGCGCGACAGCCGGATGAGACGTTCATGACGAGTCATAGGGTGCTCGCATGACGACAGGTCTCCGGCTGGCGCCCGTCACCCCGTCCAACCTCGAAACGGCCATCGCCGTGAAAGTCCGCCCCGACCAGGAGCGCTTCGTCTCGCCGGTGGTGAAGTCGCTGGCTGAGGCGTATGTCCACCCGAGAATGGCCTGGCCCCGCCTCATTCTGGACGGCGACAGCGCCGTGGGTTTCCTCATGGCCTTCCTCGACCTCGACTGGAACCACCGGGAACCGACTTCCGGTCCGGCCTGTGGCGCCTCAACGTCATTCCGGAGGCGCAGGGCCGCGGGGTCGGCCGCTTCGCCGTCGCGTCGGTCGCCGCCGAGATCAGGCGCCGCGGCGGCACCGGATGTACGTCAGCTGGGAGACGGGCGAGGGCGGTCCGGAGAATTTCTACCTGAAGCTGGGTTTCGAGCTCACCGGGGAGCAGAACAGAGGCCAGACGGTCGGGATGCTGGACCTGACCGCGGACGTCCCCGTACGTTGACCGTTCGAGCAGTTTCCGCGCCACGGGGATTGCCGGCGCAGGCCGGCACCATCCGATGCCATGGCTCTTCCTGCAGCGTTCCCGGCAGGTAACCAGCAGCCCGGCCGAGCGCCTGAGCCGGCTCGCCGCCCAGCTCTCACGACGTCCGCCGGCCCCGGTCAGCGGACAGAACCCGACCCGGCTCAGCCGGATGGTCCCCTTGAGCGTGTAAGAAGCCGGGCGCGTCGATGCCCCCGTCAATGGCGGGCCGGGCGGCGCAGGAACGACCCGAAATCACTATTCGTTGCCCCAGCGAGTGTCCACCCTCACCCTCCACTCGCACATTCCGCGTGTCCCGTCGCGGGGTGCCTGATCGCTGAGGGGCTCTGACTTTGACGGACTACGAGATCGGCGACCGCCTCACCCCACGTACCGGAGACAATCGTTCCCATCGATCAGCCCGCGACTCCGTCTCTTGAACCTCCCCCTGAAATGGATGCCTGTGCGCCTGTCGAAACTCCTTGCCGGCTGGTTCTGGCGACTCGATACGTTCTTGGGCGGCGATGCCAAACCCGGCCGCGGTCCGTGATTCTCTGCGGCGCATCCCGTGCTCCTCGGGCTGATCGCCGGCCCGGCCTTCGGCGCCTTCATCGGCGTCATCCTGCTGATCAGTGCCGTGGCCGGAGCGAAGAACGTGTTCACGCTGACGTCGTTGTTCCTCTGTCTCGCCCTCACTGCTTTCACCGGGGCGTTCTTCATGGTCATGGGCTACTTCGAACGCCGGCGTCAACGGCACCATGGCCACTACGAAGGTTGAAAGGTCGAGGTGCCTCGGCGCGGCCGCTGTCCCGCACTCCGCTGTCAGCGGTCGTGTCAGGTCGGGGACGGCCCGGTATCAGAACGCTCCGCGATCGTAGAGGCCATACCACCCGGTTCTGAAGGAGCACACCATGACCATCACCCTCACCGACCAGGACAAGCTCACCCTCCGCACCGCCGCCTGGGGCGCCGTCTCCCTCATGTCCGCCGCCGGCGCCGCCGGCTCGGCCCACAAGGTCGCCACCCACGGATCCATCGCCCTGACCTCCGCCACCGGCACCGTCGGACACGTGCTGACCAAGGCACCCAAGGGCATCAAGTACGGCAAGACCGTCGCCTCACTGGCCGACGTCGTCCTCCCCGCCCTCGCCGAGGGCATGAGCCTGCTCAAGCAGCAGGATGCGGCCGAGGCCGACAACTTCCGCGCCACCGTCCTGGTCGCCATCGACGCCTCCGCCCAGGCTCAGAAGGGCGAGCCCGGTCCGGCCCTGGTCGAGATGGCCCGCAAGATCACCCAGGCCCTCGACGCCGCCTGACGCCGGTTCCTGCTCAGGCGTTCGCTCGCCGGAGGCGTTCGGCTGAGGCGTTGGGCGGAGGCGTTCGGCTGAGGCGTTGGGCGGAGGCGTTCGGCTGAGGCGTTGGGCGGAGGCGTTCGGCTGCTCGCGTCCAGAGCGCCTTGCCCGACACTGCGGCGTGCCCGTGGAGTGATCCCCACCTGAGGTCGTGGGCTGCCGGCCACAGGCCGGCCGCCCACGCGACCTGCTGCTCTTCGGCGGTGAACGAGCGGCCCCGAGCGTCCTGGCAGGCGGCCAGGACCATGGCCCGCTGCCGCTGGATCTGCTCGGCCTGACCGAAAGCGGACGGCCGGGCGGTTAGAGCCGGCCGGGACGAGGAGGACGTTCGTCATGGACTTCCTGACCGGCGAGCGCGCCACCGTGACCGATGCGGTGGACGGCATGGGCTTCATCACCGTCCTCGCGGTGCTCGCCCTGGCCCGGCGTCGCGACCTTCCGGCGGGTCGGGCAGGGCGAGGCAGAGGGCTTCCAGCGCGGCGGTGATCGCGTGCTCGGGTGGTGTGCCGTACCCGATGACCAGGCCGTCGCGTGGTGGCATCGCGCTGCCGGGATGCCGGTACGGGCCCAGGCCGTCCACGGCCAGGCCGAGGCGGCGGGCGGCGCGGAGGGTGGCCTGCTCGGTGTCCGGGGGAAGATCGAGTACGGCGTGCAGCCCCGCGGCGATGCCGCTGACCGTGACGTGCGGGGCACGTTCGGCGAGCAGGGCGGTGAGCAGGTCACGACGATGCCGGTAGATCTTGCGCATGCGACGCAACCGGCGGTCGTAGGCGCCGCAGGCGATGAAGTCGGCGAGGGTGAGCTGGTCGGTCACCCCTGACCAGAGCTCGCGCCGGCCCTTGGCGGCGAGGACATCGTCCACCAGCCGGCCGGGCAGGGCCATCCAGCCGAGCCGGAGCGAGGGGGACAGGCTCTTGCTGGCGGAGCCGAAGTGGACGACGCGGTCGGGATCGAGGCCCTGGACGGCGCCGACCGGTTCGCGGTCGTAGCGGAACTCGCCGTCGTAGTCGTCCTCCAGCAGCAGGCCGCCCGTGGCACGGGCCCAGTCGATGACCGCGGCGCGGCGTTCGGAGTGGAGGGCGCCTCCGGTGGGGTACTGGTGCGCGGGCGTGAGCAGCACGGCCTGTGCGCCCGTGGCCGGAAGGTCCTCGACGCGCGCGCCGTGGTCGTCCACCATGAGCGGCACGGTCGTCAGCCCCACCTCGGTGAGGATGGAGCGGTGGATGTCGAGCCCGTACGCCTCGACGGCGACCGGCCCGCGCAGCACCCGGCACACCAGCCGCAGCCCGTGCGCGTAACCCGAGCAGATCACGATGTGGTCCGCCCGGGTGCGCACGCCTCTGGTCCGCGCCAGGTAGTCCGCCAGCGCCTGGCGCAGCTCCGGCCGCCCCCGGGGATCGCCCACGCCGAAGGCGTCGCTGGGCGCGGCGACCAGCGCACGCCGGGCCGAGGCGATCCAGGACGAGCGCGGGAAGGCGGCGGCGTCAGGGGAGCTGGGCATCAGGTCGTGGACGATCCACAGGCGGGACGGGCGCGCGGGGCCCCGCCGCGTACCCGGCTCCACGGGCGCGGCCCGGTGCGCGACCTGCGTGCCCGAACCTTGACGGGAGGTGAGCCAGCCTTCCTCGACCAGCTCGGAGTACGCGGCCGCGACGGTGTTGCGGGCGATTCCCAGGTCGAGGGCGAGGGCGCGATAGGGCGGAAGCCGGGTGCCGGGCGCCAGCCGTCCCGAATCGATCGCCTCGCGCAGCGCCCGCATCAACCGCACGCGGGCGCCGCCACCGCCGGTGAGCTCCAGATGCAGATCGCTGCCGCCGTCCGGGCGGCGTTCGCTCACCGCCACATCCGGCGTCGGAAATTGGCCCACGAAACATCCATGGGAATGCACCATACCGTGGGCCGATCGCGCTCCTAGGGTCATGACCATGACGAACGTTGTCGCCCAGCTCATCGCGCTGATCTTCACGGTGAACGCCTGGAACCGCATGAACGTGACGACGCGAAGGACCCCAGGCACCGAGTGACCCCGGCTCGCGGTCCTCGCCATGACGCTGGACTCCTTGGCGAAGACCTGGTTCACCCAGGCGACGGCGAGGACGGGTGGCGCACCATGAATACGTCCACCTCGTCCTCGGTCTCCACCGTGAACCCGTACCGCTCGTACAGCCGGCGGGCCGGACTGCCCTGCAGCACGTTCAGCCGAATCACGGCGTCCTCGCGGTCGCACCGCTCCAGCAACCCGCTCAGCACGGCGGAGCCGATGCCCCTGCCGTGCAGATCCGGATCCAGGTAGAAGTGCTCCAGCCAGTACGTACGTTCCGCCGGCCGCAACGCCACGCACCCGGCCGACGTGCCGTCCACCTCGATCATCCAGGTGTGCTCCGGTACGAACGCGTCCCGCAGCCGCTGCCGCACCCGGTGCTCGTCGTATCGCCCGAGCCGCTCGAGATCCGGCCTCAGCACCACGGCCCGCAACTCGGCCACCGCCTCAACATCCGCCACCAAAGCCGGACGAAGCTCCCAATCAGCCATGATCGGGATGTTATCCCCTCTGGTTGCCGTCCACTCCGGGAGCTCGACTCATCCGCCGACGCAGCGGTCTCCACCGCCTTCGGCCACATCCACGCCCCCGAGCTCGGAAGCTCCCTGTCCACCTCGACAACCCTGACGCACACGGCCTTCGAGTTCGAGTTCCTGCTCAACGAGCGCTCCGACCACGACTGGATCCTCAACAGGGAACAGAACATCGCCGTTCCGCTGGAACGTTGCGTCAGGCTGTCCTCATGGGGCCTGCCGACGGCCGCCCCGGAGATCGTTCTCTTCTTCAAAGGCGGGGGCCACCTCACCGCCGCCGAGGTGGAAGCCGCGAACGACGTACTCCGGCCGCACGATGAGCAGGACCTCTTCGCCCTCGTCCCGACCCTTACCGCAACGCAACGCTCATGGCTCGGGGAGTCGCTCGGCAAGGCACGGCCCGAGCATCCATGGCTGCCCCACCTGGCCGGGGCCTGATGACTCACCTCACCAGAGGTCGAGCAGCGGCACGCGGTGCCCATCCGGGCGTACCACCAGGTGAGGCCGGCCGTCACACTTGGGAATCGCCGCAGCGCCGTCGAGGTCGACCACAGTGACCCCGCCACAGGAGAGCGGCTTGTCATCGCGGACCTTCCCCGAACTCGAGGCCCCGCCGAAGCCTGGCTGGCCGGCCGGCCTGCTGTAGCCGAACAGCAGGGCGCCACTGGCTCGCAACCGGGGCACGTTCCGTGACCTCGCTCCCCCTCACCAGCTCAGCACCTTCGAACGGCCGATGGGGCTCGGCAGCCGCGCACGCAGCACCTGCGTGCCAAGCGGAACCAGGGCCACGCAGAGCAGGCCGGCGACCAGCACGTCAGGAATGGAGGCGCCCTTCAGCACCCCCATCCAGGTGCCTCCGGCCAACAGCAGCATCACGGCGCGGGCGGTGCCGAAGAGGCCTGAGCGCCAGGCGGCGACGGCCAGGAGAAGCGAGCCCGCGAACTGGCCGACCGAGGCCCAGACCGGTACGCGCCACGGTCCGTAGGAGATGTCGACATATTCCTTCATGATCGCGGTTGTCGCCTGGTCCAGCCCGATGACCTCGGTGAGCTGGAAGGCGGTCTGGTCGGCACCGGCGAAGTACAGGCGGGCGAAGAGCCCGGCGACCAGGAGCCCGGCGCCCCAGAAGGCGAGGCCACCGCCCACGTGTTGGGCCAGGGTGATGAACGCGGGGAAGAGCAGTATCGCTCCCAGCGCGAAGACCGCGTAGGAGAGGGTGAGCAGGGCAGGTTCTGAGGTGTAGGCGAGGAGCTGACCGTAGGCGGCGAAGGGCTGTGCCTCGGCCCATGCGTACTGCTGAGGGCTGAGGGCGGTGACCGTGCTCAGATAACGCAGCAGGAATCCGGCACACATGATCACCGGCCCCAGGACGAGCGTCCCGCCACCGATCCACCGTCCGGGAAAGAGTGTGTTCACGGAAACGATCCTGGCGAAGGCGACCCAGGCGATTCATCCGTCGATCGTCAACGCATATCCCTGTCGAAAGTAAGGTCAGCACACGCACTCCCTGGTGGCCAAGCACCGGGTTCGCCGTTCGGATCTGCACTTCCCCTCCTCCCGCGCACCGGAGTATGCCGCCCTCTGCGGCGTGCCGAGCCCCGGAGATTTCACGGCGGGACGCTGACTCGTGGCGTGTGACCTGAGAGGACTGACATAGCGCATTCTCATGCTCTTAGGCTGCTCGTCATGGACAACGGTGGAATATTTCTCCGAGTGGCGGACATCACTGCGGTGCTGGACACGGTGCTCACCACCATGCGAGCCGTAGGTGCCGACATCACTTACCGTCTGGGGGGAACGAGCGCAGCTCTTCTCCAGGGTGTTCAACTTCCTGTCGGGGACATCGACCTCCTGGCGGCGCGGCGAGAAGATGTGGATAAGTTCTGTTCCGCGCTCGCCTCGTTTCCCTGCCTTCATACTGCCTCGTGGCTTCCAGAGTCCTCGCAGTATTTCGCCAGATACGAGGTGCACAGGGTCAAGGTGGAGATAAGCATCGTTGAGAGGGAGGTGGACTCTGACGGTATGGAATGCGTTGGCCGCGGCCCATGGCAGCACTACGTGTGGATCGCGTGTGGCTCGCACCAGGTTCCTGCGGTTCGGTTGGAACTACGGTTGGCAACGGAACTCGTACGAGACAGAGCAGACCGTTACGAACCCCTCCTCGACCACATGAGCGCGCAGGGGTGCGATTTCGACCTATTGCATCAGGCTATGAGGAATCGGGGCCTGTCACCGGAACGCCAGCGCGTGGTCTGGGATCGCCTCGGCTACTCTGCTCGCACCCTGTGATAGGTGCCGAAGATTTTTCGGCAACCATGCGACTCAGAACTCGGAACCTGCGGATTATTATGCATGGTCCATCTAAAACGGCTCCGGACGGCCTCGTATCGCAACCCAAACTGCAACCCTGGCGGCCCCTGACAGATACGAACGGGAACGCTCTGACCTTCTGTTCAAGATCTCAAACGATCTTCGCCGACGTTCGGCCTCGTTCGCCGTGCAGCTCGGCGGCGTTCTCGTCGTCCGCGTGCGATCGCGTGCGTTGCGTCGATTCAAGATCGTCCACCCGCCGAGCCTCGCCAGGCTTCACCTCTTGCCTGCGCACCCCGACCGCTGCCCGATTAGGTGCCGCGACCGATCGCACTTCACCCTGCGAGAATGATGACGAGATATACGGCTGGGCAGACTACCCACCCGGACCAAACGCAACAGGCCGCGGCAATGGTCGCGTGGGCGCCCATGCTGTGCGTGCTGCCGTCAAGATCGACCACCGCCGCTTGCGCCTCTCCGGCGAGGAGGACGCCCGCAGCGGTGTCCCCGGATTGTTGCTGAGCATGATGTTGGCGTCGATCCTGCCGTCTGCCACCCATGCGAGATCTATCGCGGCTGAGCCGAACATCCGTATGCGCCGGACGCGGGCGGCCAACTCTTGTCAGGGAATGGTTGACTCCTCGGTACCGCCCTTGATGGCACGACGATCAGCCTGTGTTTCCGTGCGCCGCGCGCGCACGGCAGCCCGAGCCCGCCCGCACCAGAAACCGGTCACCCCTACCGTGTCGTCCATGCCCCGACGTTGACGAATCAGGCGGTGATCCGGGTCATCTCCCGCAGTCCCCTCCGGGTCGACTCGCAGTCCATCGCCCGCAGCCGGGCCAGCACCGGTCCGGCGTCCGCGTTGAATCGCAGCTCCTCCGGGCACCCTTCGACGATCCGCCACAGCAGCGCCATGGCCGCGCTCGAGTCGCCGTCCATCGCGTGCGCGGTGGCCACGGCCAGCAGGTGCCGCGCCTGGCGGTCCTTGTCGGGGAGGCGCTCGGCGTCGACGCCCGCCGCGAGGCGGATCGCCTGCGCGTACCGGCCCATCCGGACCGCGACCCCCACCCGGTGCAGTTCCACCTCCAGCGCGAACTCCGGGCCCAGCCGGTCGCCGATCTTGCGGGCGTGGTTCAGCAGTTCCTCGGTTCGCAGCACGTCGCTCGCCCCGGCGGCGGCGAGCGCGGCCGTCAGGTAGCAGAGCCCGGTGACCTCCAGCGACTCGGGCCGGTCTTCGATCACCGCCCGGCACAGCCAGCGCGCGTCGGCGTACCGGCCGAGCGAGACGAGCACGCCCGCCACCTCGGCCTGGGTGATCGCCGAGCCCTCCGAGGAGGCCACCGCGCGATCGGCGGCGACCAGGGCCAGCGCGTGCTGGCCGCAGCTTCGCAGCAGCGCCGCGAACAACCGGTACACCTGGGTGAGGCCGGATGTACCGGCTTCCCGGTCCGCGCCGGTGGCGGCCCTGGCCGACAGGTCGGCCATCGACAGCAGCGGCGGCAGGCGGCGGCGCGTCTCGGTGTAGCGGTGGGGCGAGCGCTGCCAGACCTCCCACGCCGCCATCACGTGCTGCTGCACCCGCGGCACGCTCTCGGTCGCCTCGCCGGGGAACCGGCCGGGTAGCAGCAGCGCGTTCCCGACCTCGTCGGATTCGCCGTGGTCGCAAGCGGGCGGGAGTTTCGTCCGGCCGCCGACGAGCTCGGAGAGATCCTCGACGCGGAGCACTTCGGCGATCCGCATGATGGTCGACAGCCGATCCAGGGGTTTCACCCCGTTCTCGACCAGGCGGAGCCATTCCTCGCTGCAGCCGACCAGGTCGGCCAGAATTCTCCGGGTAAGGCCGCGCGAGCGGCGCCTGGCCATGATCCGCGTGCCGTCAACCAAGAAATCGCCGGCCATGCCGCCACATTAGGCGAGGAAATCGAGGTCCTCGGTGGCCGGAAATGACGGCAACTCCTGGTCACCCTGGCCCTCCTGAAATGTGGGTTACGCTGGAGGGTTCGCCATGACACAACTCCAGTTGGATCTAGCCCGTCGGGCTCCGCCGACACTGCCGCTACACCGTTCGGCAGGAGGAGACCACGATGGCGATCGACGTCGAGTCGATTCGAAAGGAATTCCCGTTCTTCGAAACCGCCCCTGACGATTCCCGCCCACCCGTATACCTCGACAGCGCCGCCACCACGCAGAAACCCGCCGTTGTCCTGGACGCGTTGAACCACTACTACATCCGCGCCAACGCGAATGTGCACCGGGGCGTGTACCGGCTGGCCGTACAGGCGACCGAGCTGTACGAAGGGGCGCGAAGCAAGATCGCCACGTTCGTGCGCGCACCACGAGCCGAGGAGATCGTGTTCACCAAGAACGCGACCGAGGCCGTCAACCTGCTGGCCAACTCGTTCATCTGGGCGGACGGGCGGCTCCAAGTCGGTCCCGGCGACGAGATCGTCCTGACGGAGATGGAGCACCACTCCAACCTGATCCCCTGGCGGCTGCTGGCCGAGCGGGTGGGGGCGAAGGTCAGATATCTCGGCATCACCGACGACGGCCGCCTGGACCTCTCCGACCTGAGCGAGAAGATCAACGAGCGGACCAAGGTCGTCACGGTCGTGCACGCCTCGAACATCCTGGGCACGGTGAACCCGGTCGCAACGATCGCCGCCCGCGCGCACGAGGTCGGCGCTCTGATGGTCGTCGACGCGGCCCAGTCGGTCCCGCACCTCGGCATCGACGTCACCGCGCTGGGAGCCGACTTTGTCACGTTTTCCGGCCACAAGATGTGCGGCCCCACCGGAATCGGCGCCTTATGGGGCAGGTACGAACTCCTGGAAGCGCTCCCGCCCTTCCTCGGCGGCGGCGAGATGATCGAGAACGTCGCGGTGGACGCCATGCACTACGCCGCACCCCCGCTCAAGTTCGAGGCCGGCACACCCCCGATCGCGCAGGCCGTCGGCCTCGGCGCCGCCTGCGACTTCCTGAGCAAGATCGGCATGGACGCGATCGCCGACCATGACCAGGCCCTGATCGAGTACGCCCTGGACCGGCTCGGCGACGTGCCCGGCATCCGCTTCATCGGCCCGACCGACACCGCGAACCGGCTGCCGCTGCTGTCGTTCGTGGTGGACGGCATCCCGCTGCAGCGCATGCGAGCGAGTCTGGACGAGGCGGGCATCGCCGTCCGGTCCGGCAACCACTGCGCGCAGCTCGCGTGCAGCCGGTTCGGCGTCCCCGCCGCGATCCGGGCCTCGTTCTACCTGTACAACTCCCCCGACGAGGTCGACATCCTCGCCGAGACCCTGGAGACGGCCACGAGGTCCCGGGCCGCCGTGACCGCGGACACCTCCTTCGATGTCAGCCAGGTACGGCCGTACAAGGACATCCTGCTCCCATCGATCTTCCAGCCGTGGGCGGAGCACATGGTCGAGGCGCTGGCGCCGGCCCCCGGCACCAAGGCGCTCGACATCGGCACCGGCCCCGGCACCGTCGCCCGGGTGCTGGCCAAGGCGGTCGGCCCCACCGGCGCCGTTGTCGGCACCGACCTCAACCCCGCCATGCTCGCCCTCGCCACCGAACTACCTGCCGTCGACGGCGCCCCCATCCAGTACACGGCATGCGGCGCTACCCTGCTGCACGTCTCCGACCAGGCGTTCGACCTGATCACCATGCAGCAGGTCCTGCAGTTCGTTCCCGATCGCGGCGCGGCGCTGGCGGAGATGCGGCGGGCCGCCCGACCCGACGCGCGGATCGCCATCGCCACCTGGCAGCCGCTGCACCGCAACCCGCTCTTCCGCGCCCTGCACGATGCCGTCGCCACCGTTCTCGGCCCCGACAAGGCGGATCTTTTCGAGGAGCCGTGGTCCCTGCCCGGGATCGAGGTCGCCACGCTGGCGAAGGAGGCCGGTTTCGTCGACATCGAACTCCGCGAATGGACGCTGCCGACCACCGTTCCCGGCGGGCCTGACGCGATCTGCTGCCTATTCGACTTCTCCGCGGTCAGTCCGTACATCGGTTCGCGTCGCGCCGACCTCACGGCCGCCGTACGCGCGAATCTGGCGCACTGCACGGATGAGACCGGCGTCCACTCGGAGACCGCGGTGACCCTGGTGACCGCCCGAGCCTGACCGCCGGCTCTCTCCCACGAAGGCCACTTTCCGCCGGGAGGTGGCCTTTTCGGCGCCCTTCATCTGCCCCGGCCGTCCAATGAGAACAACGGAAACAGGCCAGCGAGCCGTCAGGGTGAACTTCACTCATGTGGCCGCCTGGTGCGGGGTGGTCTACGTCGCGTTCGTCGCGGACATCTACTCCCGGGCGATCGTCGGCTGGGCCGCCTCGCCGGCCAAGCACACCACCCTCGTGCTGGACGCCCTGGACATGGCCCTGTGGCGGCGCGAGCGCACCGGACACCCGGTCGGGCCGGGACTGATTCATCACTCGGACGCTGGCAGTCAATCCGTCATGCATCGTCGATACTGCGCGGAAGGTCTCGCTTGCCTCGTTTCATGCAGTGGGCGACACTGCAGCGTGCACTCCGAAGAGCAAGCCAGGCAAGTGGTCGACGCGTTGAGTGGCCGCATCTACACGGCGTTGCGCGACGGTGGCCTCGACGCCGAACCCGTCCTCGAACTCGCCTCCTCATTGGAGGAATGGGGTATGAGCACGCCGGCAACGCAAGAGCTCCTCGAACGCCCCGCCACCCGTCTGACCACAGCCGACCTGACCCGCCTGGGTGAGAGCCTTCTCCGAGACACCAATTTCGAGCCGACCTTCGCCCTCGAACCTCGTCTGTGGGCGACGCTGGAGCACGCGCTAAAGGTCGTGGAGCGCGACGTTCGCGCCCGAGGCATCACCGGTAAGCTCCGCCTGGTCACCCACGACTGGGACAACGGCGGTCATGCTTGGGTGGAGTTCCAGGGTGACCACCACGGCAACGGCATCTCACCCATCACGGGACGCGACCCTCAAACAGCGCTCGCCGCGGTCGCCGATGCGGTCCAAGAAACGATCATGGAGCTGATCTGGAGAGTCTGGCCCGTATGCGCTACGCACGATCTTGGCCTGCACGCCGGGTGGGAACATGGGATCGCCATTTGGTGGTGTACCGGCAATGGAACGCATACCGTCGCGCCGGTCGGTGAACTGCCCTGACCACGTCGGCGGACGCATGGGGATGCGCGCAGGAGTACGGACAGACGACCGCTATCCGGTGAGCCGGTGCTGGGGAACGAAGCATCGGATCGTCGATCGCCCCGGCCATCTACGGATGGCGAGCCCATACGGGGCGATCGTAGGGCTGTACTCGCACGGCGGCGGGGCGCTGGGGTCGGCGCGTTCGCTCGCATCGGCGGAATCGGCGGTCGGCGTGGCAGCCCGTGCTGCTGCCGCCCGGGACCGACCCCCAGGCCGCATGCCCGGGCGGCGGGCAAGCGGCGGGCCGCTTGATACCTACAAGCGGCACGACGACCGAATTGAAGGATGGCTCGGTGACGATCGGTCCGCCCAAGTCAGCTGCCGGCATGCGCCTCGTCAGCATCCCAGCGACCCGGGTAACGCTTTGGCTGGCAGGGCGCCCAGGCTCGAACCTGGAGCCTACGGATCAAAAGATCCAGTTCGGGCCGTTCCAGATCGTTCAATGCAGGTCAGAAGGTGTTCGCGGTCCATCCTGAACGCCCTCGGACAGCTCTGTACTGCAACCCGAACTGCAACCCTCAGAAAGGTCATCGGCGGCATCCGTGGAGCCCACAACGAACGCAACGACCAGCCGTATCCCTGTGATAAACACCGCCGGTAGAACGAAGAAGAGCCCGAACCCCCAAGCCTCCCGTCCCGCTGTCCAGGCAATCAGGAGCACCGCGATCAGGGCGGCGAGAGTGGTGAACAAGTAGAAGGTCTTGCGTCGCGAACTACGGGACGTCACAAAGAGAGATGCCACGGCAACAACGACAGGTACCGCGTACACAAGGATCATGGCAGCGACTATCACGCTGGACTCCTCAGCTTCCACGAGCGTTGGCAGTGCGTTGCCCTCTTGGATGCTCTCACAGAGCTTCAGGCCGGGAGCGCTTGGGCACCTAATTAGGGATCGAATGCGAAACCTGCGGATCAAAGGAAGACGATTCGATTAAGCTCCAAGCCTCTGGCCTCGGCGTCCGGTGTCCGTGGACGTTCACTGAGCTCCGTTGATGTTCCCCTCGTGGCTGTACAACCAAGCGCTATTGGCTTGGGGCATTTCCAAGCCTGTCAGGGGTTCAGGAGGGACCATGGCGGGCTGGACCCAGCAGTTCTTCCTCCCATTCCGGCACCTTGTTCAGGTCATACCGCTGGTCGGCCCTGCCGATATTTGTTGAAGACGACGTCGTATCATCTGACTTCGTACCCTGAGCTGAAGAATAGGCCTCCGCTGCGACGGTGACTACCGTGGAAATGACGAGGGAAATGCGGTTTGGGCGCTTGTCACCGGGAAAGCGGTGGCCCCATGAAGTGGCCGAACTCGGCATCACTCATGACCGAGAGCGGCCTGGCGATGGTGAAGCCGACATGGGGCCCGGCTGGCCGTTGGTGATCGGCCGGAAAGGTAGCGCCGGCGATGCGTTCCAGCATGGTGATGCAGGCGTCCTCGTGCCGGGAAATGGCGCCCTGACTCTGTCCCGAACCTCTCTCGGACGGCTGCTGTGTCTCGACCATGAGCGGGCTGAAGTCCAGGTCATGTAGGTAGGCGTCGACCGCCCCGGTATTCCAGCCGCATCGGGCGGCCGGGTCGGACTTGTCGAAGTCGTCAGGGTCGAACCCGACCTCCAGTCTCCCGTTGGCGGCGTAGGCGAAGTACGCGAATAAAGCCCCCGCCGAGCGCCACGGATCCATCGTGGAGCGGGTTTTCGACCACGGGGCGATCGAGATTCCCCAAGTCACGCAGACGGCCAGGTGGCCATCGCGGGACAGGGCCCTCATGACCTCTTGGCAGGCACATAGGTCGCTGTAGTAGGGATGTGTGACCAGGATCCCATCACCCCAGCGCATGATGGTGACGGTGCTCTCGTTGTAAGCCTCCGGCATCCGGTAGTCCACCGTCAGAGGCACTGCGCCGATCAGCGACGTGACAGTCCCGATGTCGTCGTGGGTGGTGAACACGGTGCAGAAATCCGAAACTGTGGAATAGAGCATTGTCACGCGTTCCACCGCCCAGGACGTCCAGTTACGACGCAATGCAACTGGCCTCCCCGCCTGACAAGGACAGCACCGAGCACGATCAGCCGGCCCACGCCGAGCAGCAGCCACCCGACACCGACGAGCATGAGCCACCCGAAATGCCACCCGGGAACACTCGTCGCATAAATCGTCCCGCGTCCCAGCAGTACGGCGACCGTCCCCAGACCCTGCCACTGAGGTTCATGGGAGCTGGCTGGCGAGACCGATTAGGCAGATCGCTCGTTATGTGCACCGCGTGATCCTGACTTTCGCTGGTGGCGATTCCGCCGCGCCGGTGTGTACGTATTGTGCATGAATCCACGACCGATGTCGGGAGCTCCGTTCATGGCACTCATGCGCGCTCCATCGCCGAACGGCAGCGACGGCGGGGTCACCTGAGACGGCTCGAAAACTTCGGCAACTCCGCAGGCAGCCTCAGAGGAGGAGATCTTGGACCAACTGTTCACCGTCAGCTTGGGAACCGGCTGCTGATCTTTCCGGTTGACCTGGGAAAACGGGGGTGCAGGTCAGCACGGGTCGCTTGCCCGTGAGTGACCGTGAGAGACCGCGACTGTCCGACTGTTCTGGCACGGATCTGGCACGCGATCGAGGACTTCCGCGTCGCGGCATTGTCAGTCGAGCCTGGCACCATGCAGCGTCATGAACGTTGACGAGTTCTGGCTCTTCATTCGGCGGTCCCAGGAAGTGACCAGCGATCCTGATGAACGCCTGCAGTGGCTCGCCTTCCACCTCGCGCGGAGCCCGCTGGCCCGGATCGTCGACTTCCAAGTCCTTCTCAACCAGATACGACGACGATCCGACACGTACGGCATGTGGGAAGCCGCCGACCTGATCCTCGATGGCTACTGTTCCACCGACAGCTTCTGGTACTTCCAGGCTTGGCTGATCGGGCTTGGCCGTGACACATTCGACCTCGTAGTAGCCGACCCCGATAACCTGGCCGACGTGCCCGAGGTGCGACGGCTGGCAGACCGTCCAATGCAGGAGTGGGCCGATGATGAGTGGCCAGAGTGGGAGGCGTTGTCCTACGTGGCCGCCGAAGCCTACGAAGAGGCCACCGGTGAAGAAGAGGGCGTCTACGACACGATGGCGGAGCGCGGGTACGCCAACCAGAGCGATCCCAACCCAACAGGACTTCCACGGGATTCCCGGAATCCGGCAGAGGTGGCACGGAGATTGCCCCGGCTAAGCCGCATGTTCCACTAAATAGGTCAGAGCCTTGATCCCATCTTTGGGAGCGTCAAGACTGTAGGCCCATGGCACTCGCCTGGCATCCCCTGACGCCAGATCTCATCGGTACGATTACGGCCCTCGCCCGTGCACCATGGAACGAGGGAGGGTTCGACCGAGCATGGTCACAAGCTGGATGGCCTATCCCTCCCGGCGGTTCCGGGGTCGACTTCGGCAAAGCATCACCAACTGGCCTGTCTTCACTGTTGGCGACTGGGAGATCACGCTTCCCTGGGGAGCCTGGGCAGACGACGCACGAGCGAAAATGCTCGATTTGACGTTCGCCCTGTACTACGAACCCGACGACGATGAGGACCCGGACTTGGCGCAGTTTCCTCAGACGTTGCCCTCCGCGCGGTGGCGGGTTGATCGGTCAGGAAGCCGCGAGAAGTTCAACACCGTCTGGCACTCGGCGCTCTTGTCCATCTCTCAGGCCCACGGACACCCCGACGTTGTGGGCGTGTACGAGGATAAGGACGAATGGAGCTACGCCGTTTGGCGCGTAGAAGGCCGACTTCTGGCCCTGAGCCAAGCCGAGGACTTCCAAAGCCACAGCCTGTATGACAGAGCCACCCTCCACCTCGCGGACCACCCAGCGGAATCCCCAATCCCGCAAGGGTGGGATCTCTACGGATTCCTCATGGGCGGAGAAGAAGACTGACACGCGCACCTAATGGCTCCCATTGATCGCAAAGGCCCAGGACTTGCCTTGGCTCGGCAGCAAACCGCAACCACGTTGCCCGGTGGGCCAGGGGCTGAGGAACGAAGCCCTGGACCTTCGATCGCCCCCGACCACGTGCGATGGCCAGCCATGCCGTGGCGATCGTAAGAGCTGCATCTGTGCGGCGGCGTGGCAACCCCGGTCGAAGCGTTCAGTCCGTACGGCGGGGCCGGCGTGCGGTGCCCTGCCCAGGGTCCCGCCGCCGTCCGGGACCGGCCCCCAGGCCGCACGCCCGGACTGCGGACGGACGGAGGGCGGGGATACGGCGGCGCGCCGCGCCGCCGCTTGATGTGTTCGTTGGCGGCCCACCTTGTCAAGATCATTTGATCTGGCACGAATCTGGCACGCGGGCGAGAGCAAGCCCCTACAACATCAAAGCCCAGGCACCGAATCCATCGGTCTACCTGGGCTTTCAGTCTGAGAGCGGGTGACGGGAATCGAACCCGCGCTGTGAGCTTGGGAACTCGTTCAAGATCACGCTACCTGCGCTGACGAATCGCTGACCTGGGCGTATATCGGTCCAGTAGCCGTGAGTCCCCGTGAGTCTCCGCTGATCGCTCTACGAACGGGCACGCAACGGGCACGCGGCTTGTGGCGCTGGTCTCGTTCCGGCGCGAGATCATGATCGGGTATTCGGAGCGCCTGCTGCGCCGCTTGATCTAACATCGTCGCCGTGGTGTCGTGGGCCGGAAGGTATCGGTCAGGCGACTACGTCGCCGTGTGGAATGAGATGCGTGCCTTCGGGTCGGCTGGAATGCCGGCGAGCCTGCGCGAGGATGCCGAGGACGTTGCCCGAGAAACTATGCGGCGTGTGGCTGTCAATGCTGATGCGTTGGTGGACCGGCTTTCGTCTGCGGGGTACAGGTTCGCCTGCGCTGATGCGGTCCGGCAGCCGCCGACGACGGATGATTTCGATGCCATCGCCAAGGCCGAGACCGTCCTTGGCCCCCTCCCGCTGGCGCTGCGCGCCTGCCTAGAGATGGTGGGTGTGGTTGATCTGTGCGGAGATGGAGGCTCACTGCTGCCCCACGTCCGTTACCACGAGCCGCCAGGGAAGTCTTGGGACTGCGGGCCGGATCCCCTGGTTCTTCACTCGGGCATGATGCTGCTGGACATGTTGGAATCCGCTGTGGGAGACCTCAGCCTGGGCTGCGCATGTACCGATTCGGAAGAAGACGAACAGTGCGGGTTCCACGAAGACGGCTTCTTCTTCGACATCGCACCCGATGCGGCGGCCAAGGCGAACTACAGCGGAGGCGGTCACGGTATCCATCTCCCGAACGCTAACCCCGACCCATTGGTCGAGGGCACGACGGCGGGGGAACCGATTTCGCTCATCGAATACCTACGCTGCTCGCTCTCCTGGGGAGGATTCCCCGGCTACCGCGATCGGCCTGCACACGTTCCGGTGCCCGAGTTCGTCGAGCGGCTTCGCAGCCGACTACTGGAGTTCTGAGCGCGGAACAGAGATCACGCTCATGCACCTGCGCTCTTTGCTGTGAGAGCGGGTGACGGGAATCGAACCCGCGCTGTCAGCTTGGGATCTTTTTCGACTTGCCTCTGTGCCTGCGCTGGCATTCTGTCGTGCATGTCACATGACGATCTGATCCAGCGCATCCGTAGACGGGCCTGGGATCCCGCACGCCGCCATGACCGGGTCTACGTCCCGCTGGACTGGCTCAAACGTGAGTACGGCGAGAACATCTGGAGCCGTATCCACCACACGCGGCAACCGCTCCGTGAAGGCGGCAGCATGACCCAACTCAGCTTCGACGACCCCACACTTGATCATCTCATCATGGCGGCCTTGGAAGCAGGTGCCCCCGAAGCCGTCAAGTACTTCAGCGATGTCCCGCATGAACCCCCGTACCCGCCGATCTCTGAGGCGGACTTCCGAGCCTGCGAGCAACGCATCGGTCACGAGTTACCCGAGCTCCTGCGGAGGGTGTACACGGAGGTGAGCAACGGCGGCTTCGGCCCCTCCTACGATCTCCTGGGTCTCCCACCTGGAGGACACGGGAAGTACGAGGGCGGCCCGGGCGTGCTCGAAGAATACGAGAAGTACCCGGAGGTGAGCAGCGTGCTCGGGCTCCCTCTCGTGTACGCCGGATGCTCCATGTACTGGTACATGTCGCTGACTCAGCCCGGTAACCCCGCCTATCTGTGGGATGGCGACGCATGGGACTTTCCCGACAAGCAGTCGCCCGAGGTCGGGATCGTGGCCATCTGCTCATCCCTAGCAGAGTGGTTCGACCGCTGGGTCGACGGACGCAGCCTGGAAACTTCATATCCTGAACGCCAAGATCAGCAGCAGCAAGACGGCATCGTAAGCGGACGCAACCCGGAAACCTCGCATCCGGACGATGACCCCTGGGCTATCCCCGAAAATGACCCATGGCTAGCGGCCACGGAATGGGAATACGGGGTGGAACGCGATCTGACAGATGGCGGGGATCGCCCTCCCCATTGAATCAGGCGCACTGAACCGGCTCGATAGCCCGCACTGATGCGGTGATCAGCCGCGTTGCTCGTTGAGCCAGGGTGAGGAACGAACCCTGGATCGTCGATCGCCCCCAAGCACGTACGGCGTCCAGCCATGCAGTGGCGATCGTAGGGCTGTGTCTGTGCGGCGGTGTGGCAACCCCGGTTGGGGCGTTCGGTTCGTACGGCGGGGGCGGCGTGCGGTGCCCGGCCCGGCGTGGACCGTACCGCGCCGAACACCTTCGCCACCAAGAAGGAAGCCGAGATCTGGCTGACCAAGAAGGAGGCCGAACTGCTGGCCGGCGACTGGCTGAACCCCGATCTGGGAAAGGTCGCCTTCAAGGAGTATGGTTCGACGTGGATCGACGAGCGTCCGGGACTGCGGCCGAAGACGGTCCAGCTCTACGAGGGCCTTCTCCGCATTCACCTCCTCCCGTCTTTCGGCAACTGCGCGATGAGCGAGGTCAAGGTCGCTCATATTCGCAAATGGCGCAAGCAGCTCCTCGACAAGGGGTAGGACCGGTCACCGTGGCCAAGGCGTACCGGCTGCTGAAGGCTATCTTCAACACGGCGGTGGAGGACGGGCTGATCAAGGCCAACCCCTGCACCATCAAGAAGGCGGGCAAGGAGGACTCACCCGAACGCCCCGTCCTGACCATGAAGCAGGTCTTCGTCCTGGCCGACGCCATCGAGCCGCGGTTCCGCATGCTGATCCTGCTCGCCACCTTCGCCGGCCTGCGTTGGGGCGAACTGGCCGCACTCCAGCGCAAGAACCTGGACCTGGACGCGAGCACGATCCGCGTCGTCAGCACCACGACCGAACTCAAGGACGGCTCGGTGACGATCGGGCCGCCCAAGTCCGAAGCGGGCAAGCGCCTCGTCAGCATCCCCGCGACCCTGCTCCCGGACCTCCGGAAGCACAAGGAGACGTACGCCGAGAATGGCGAGCACGGGCACGTCTTCGTCGGCCCCAAGGGTGCCAAGCTCCGCCGCGCGAACTTCACCCGCGTCTGGGCGGCAGCGCTCAAGAAGGCCGAACTCAGCGGCTTCCACTTCCATGACCTTCGCCACACCGGAAACACCCTCGCCGCCCAGTCCGGCGCGACTCTGCGGGACCTGATGACCCGCATGGGCCACTCGTCCACCCGAGCCGCGCTGATCTACCAGCACACCGCGATGGAGCGCGACAGAGCCATCGCAGACGCTCTCGGCAAGCTCGCCGAGGAAGCCCTGAAGCCCGAAGAACCCGAGCCGGACGAGCAAGATCCAGACGGATCAGGCACGTAACGGGCACGGAAGATCGAAAAGAGCCTTAGAAACGATCAAAGCCAGGTCGGAAATCCATCCCTGACCTGGCTTTTCATACTGAGAGCGGGTGACGGGAATCGAACCCGCGCTGTCAGCTTGGGAAGCTGATGTTCTACCATTGAACTACACCCGCGTACGACCCGAAGTCGCGTCCCCCACTGTAGCGGAAACTTGGCGCACAACAGCAATCCCAGCCCCACACACTTTCGGCGCGACCGGTAAGTTGCTCACCGTGTTGCTATCTGACCGTGACATCCTCGCTGCGATCGACGCCGGACGGCTCTCCCTGGAGCCGTTCGATCCGGGCATGATCCAGCCCTCCAGCATCGACGTTCGGCTCGACCGCTTCTTCCGGGTGTTCGAGAACCACCGGTACCCGCACATCGACCCGTCCGTCGAGCAGCCGGATCTCACGCGGATGGTGGAGCCCGACGGGGACGAGCCGTTCATCCTGCATCCGGGTGAGTTCGTGCTGGCCTCCACGTACGAGGTCGTCAGCCTGCCCGACGATCTGGCCTCGCGGCTGGAGGGGAAGAGTTCGCTGGGCCGGCTGGGGTTGCTGACGCATTCGACGGCCGGGTTCATCGATCCGGGGTTCAGCGGGCATGTGACGCTGGAGTTGTCCAACGTGGCGACGTTGCCGATCAAGCTGTGGCCGGGGATGAAGATCGGGCAGCTGTGCCTGTTCAAGCTCAGCTCCCCGGCCGAGCACCCGTACGGGTCCAGCAAGTACGGCTCCCGCTACCAGGGCCAGCGCGGCCCCACCCCGTCGAGGTCGTTCCGGAACTTCCACCGCACCAAGATGTGACTCAGATGAACAACAGGTGAACATCGGGGGAACAAGTAGGTGAGCGCAGCCGGTTGACCCGCCTCGCGCGCGTGGCTTTGCGATGCCCCCAAGCCACCGCAACCTGCCAAAAAGGCCCAAAACTACGCGGAACAGCGGTGTCGCACAACCAACGCCGGGTAGCCAGTAGGCGAAGGGGACATGAAGTTCGCATTTCGCCTGGTAAGCCATACCCTCTTCCACGGACCATCCCCGCACATCTGGAGAACGACGTGCGCCTGCGTCTCACGCCACGTGAGGACAGCTACTACGACCTGTTCGCCGACTCGGCGAACAACCTGGTCACGGCATCCCGTCTACTGGTCGAGATCATCAGTGACGGCTCGGACAGGGAAGCCCTGGCCGAGAAGATGCGCGCTTGCGAGCACGCCGGTGACGAACGCACCCATGCGATCATGAACCGGCTCAATGAGAGCTTCATCACTCCGTTCGACCGCGAGGACATCTACCGGCTGGCCTCGAACCTCGACGACGTGATGGACGCCATGGAGGCGGCCTCCGACCTCATCGTCCTGTACCAGATCGACCATCTCCCCAAGGACGTCGTACGACAGGTGGAGGTGCTGGAGCGGGCGGCGGAGCTGACCGCCGAGGCCATGCCGCGCCTGCGCTCGATGAAGAACCTCAACGAGTACTGGATCGAGGTCAACCGCCTCGAGAACCAGGGCGACCAGGTCTACAGGAGGCTGCTGGCCAAGCTGTTCAGCGGTGAGTACGACGCCCTCACCGTCATGAAGATGAAGGAGGTCGTCGACGCCCTCGAGGAGGCGGCCGACGCCTTCGAGCACGTGGCCAACACCGTCGAGTCGATCGCGGTCAAGGAAAGCTAGGCCCAGCTGTGGACCTCACGCTCGCCCTCGTCATCGGCGTGGTCGTCATCGCCCTTGTCTTCGACTACACCAACGGTTTCCATGACGCGGCGAACGCCATCGCGACCTCCGTCTCGACCCGGGCCCTGACCCCCAGGGCCGCGTTGTTCATGGCCGCGGCCATGAACTTCATCGGCGCCCATCTGGGCACCCAGGTCGCACAGACGGTCGGCAAGGGCATCATCGACGCACCGAACGGCTCCCACGGCCTGGTGATCGTGGCCGCGGGACTGATCGGCGCGATCACCTGGAACCTGATCACCTGGTATTTCGGCCTGCCCTCCTCCTCCAGCCACGCGCTCATCGGTGGCCTGGTGGGCGCCGCGATGGCCTCGGCCAGCGTGGTGCACTGGGACGGCGTCCTCGAGAAGGTCGTGATCCCGATGATCCTGTCGCCGCTGGTCGGGTTCTCCCTGGCCGCGGCGATCATGATCGCAATATATTGGATCTTCCGCAACAGCCAGCCGGGCAAGACCAACCGCGGCTTCCGCTACGCGCAGACCGTCTCGGCCGCCGCCATGGCGCTCGGGCACGGGCTGCAGGACGCGCAGAAGACGATGGGTGTGATCTTCCTGTCCCTCA
Source organism: Nonomuraea sp. KM90 (assembly GCF_052246675.1). Classification (NCBI taxonomy): domain Bacteria; kingdom Bacillati; phylum Actinomycetota; class Actinomycetes; order Streptosporangiales; family Streptosporangiaceae; genus Nonomuraea; species Nonomuraea sp. KM90. The sequence continues at coordinate 78,851 of NZ_JBQQCB010000015.1, forward strand.
CCGTCGGCGGCTTCGCCGAGCCGACGGATCCCATCCCGCAGTGGGTCATCCTCGCCGCCGCGGGAGCGATCTCGCTGGGGACGTACGCGGGTGGCTGGCGCATCATGCGTACGCTGGGCCGGCGCATCATCGCGCTGGACCCGCCACAGGGGTTCGCCGCGGAGTCGGCGGCGGCGACCGTGCTGTACGGGGCCGCCATCGGGTTCGGGGCGCCCATCTCCACCACGCACACGATCACCTCGGCGATCATGGGTGTGGGGGCCACCAAGCGGCTCAGCGCCGTGCGGTGGGGGGTCGCGGGGAACATCGTGACCGCCTGGATCCTCACCATCCCGGCGGCCGCCCTGGTGGCCGCGCTCTCCTACTTCGTGCTCCACGCGATCGTGGAGTGAGCCGGGTCTCCGCGACCACCCCGAACCGAAGGGGCGGTCGCGGCCGGTACGTCACCCGCCCCCGTACATCACGTCCACGTCCCAGCGGGCGAAGCCCAGGGACTCGTACAGACCGATCGCCGCCGTGTTGGCCTCGTCCACGTACAGCATCGCCTGGGCGAGGCCGCGCGAGCGCAGATGGTGCAGGCCGGCCAGGGTGAGCGCCTTGCCCAGGCCGGTGCCCTGCTGCGAGGGGTCGACGCCGACGACGTAGACCTCGCCGAGCGGTTCGTGCCCGTGGTCGGAGGAGCCGTGGATCTTCGTCCAGTGGAAGCCGACGAGCCGGTCGTCGCGGAAGGCCAGGAAGAAGCCCTCGGGGTCGAACCAGGGCTCCTGCTCGCGCCGGAGCAGGTCGTCCACCGTCCAGGCGCCCTGCTCGGGGTGGTGGGCGAAGGCGGCGGCGTTGACCTTGAGCCAGCCCTCCTCGTCCCGCCCGGGCACGAACGTACGCAGGCTCACGCCCTCCGGCAACGTGTAGGGCGCCAGGGGCGCGAACAGGGAGCGGCGCATCTGCCAGAGGGAGCGCACCCGCTCGAAGCCGAAGGACGCGGCCAGGGCCCCGGCGCCCGCGTGGTCGCCGTGCGCCCACAGCCGTACGCTGCCCCCGGTCAGGTCCAGGACCGCCCGCAACAGCCGCGCGCCGTGGCCCCGGCGCCGATGGGACGGGTGGATGACGAGCTCGACGCTCGGGCCCTCGACCTCGTCGGTGGGGTCCACGTGCGCGTAGCCGACGAGCGTGCCGTCGTCCGACCGCAGCAGCAGCGATCGGGCGCGCGGATCGCCGCCGTAGCGGAGATGGAGCATCACATGTTCGTTGAGCGGGCGGACACCGTCCGCATCCGTGGCCGCCTGGACGACGTCCAGCACGCCGGCGATCTCGGGGTCGTCGAGCCGTTCACTGATCTTCACGTGCGCACTCACAGACGAACTCTAGGCGTATCACTGGCGAACAATGCCATAGGGCGGCCCCGTCAATCGTTACCTTTGCGACATTCGTTGCATAGACAGAAGCCGTAACGTCCCCTTCATGACCTCACGCACCCTCCTCCGGCTGCTCACGGCCGGAGCCGCGGCCGCGGCCGGGATCGCCTTGGCAGTGGCGCCCGCAGTCGCCGTGACGGGCGGAACCCCGAGCCACGGCAAGCAGACCGTCCCGGTCCGCCTGCTCAGCATCAACGACCTGCACGGCAACCTGGAGCCTCCCTCGGGCTCCTCCAGCCGCATCCTGGACCCCGACGGGCCCCTCGTCGACACCGACGGCTCCCTGACCGGCATCCCCGGCGGCAAATACTCGATCGCCGGCGGGGTGTCGTACCTGGCGACCTACGTCAAGCAGGCGCGCAACGAGAACACGTTGCTCGTGGCGGCGGGCGACCTGATCGGCGCGTCCCCGCTGATCTCGGCCGCCTACCACGACGAGCCCACGCTGGAGGTGCTCGGCTCGCTCGGGCTCGATACGACCTCGGCGGGCAACCACGAGTTCGACGAGGGCTACACCGAGTTGCAGCGCCTCATGAAGGGCGGCTGCCACCCCGTGGACGGCTGCTCGCCCGCCGGCGAGTGGAAGGGCACGGAGTTCGACTTCCTCGCCGCCAACGTGCTGAAGGAGAACACCGACCAGTACGCCCTGCCGCCCTACTACGTCAAGAAGATCAACGGCGTGAAGGTGGGCTTCATCGGCCTGGTGACGGCGACCACGCCGACCATCGTCACCGCCGAGGGCATCAAGGGCCTGCAGTTCACCGAGGAGGTCGCCGCGGCGAACAGGGCGTCGGCCTACCTGGCGCGCAAGGGCGTCAAGGCGCAGGTCGTCCTCGTGCACGAGGGTGACTCGATCACGCCGAACCAGAGCCCGGACGCCTGCTCGGTGAACACCGCGAACGCCGGCTCCCGCATCGCCAGGGAGCTGAACCCGCAGATCGACCTGGTCATCAGCGGCCACTCGCACCAGGCGTACATCTGCAAGACCAAGGACCCGGCGGGCCAGGACCGCTACTACACGCAGGGCTCGTCGTTCGGCCGGGTGCTCACCCAGATCGACATGAAGATCGACAAGCGCACCCGCGACGTGATCCGGTCCTCCGTCATCGCGGACAACAAGGTCGTCACGCGTACCGTGACGCCCGATCGCCAGGTCGAGGCGCAGGTCCAGACGTGGAAGGCGCGCAGCGCCGAGGTCGCCGACCGCAAGCTCGGCACGATCACGGCCGACATCAGCAGCGTCGTCAACAACACCTCGGCCGCCACGACGAAGCCGGAGACGCCGCTCGGCGACCTCATCGCGGACTCGCAGCTCGAGGCCGCCAAGGCGGGCGGCGCGGAGATCGCGCTCATGAACCCCGGCGGCATCCGCACGTCGCTGACCTACGCGCAGAAGGGCTCCGAGGGCGACGGCGTCGTCACCTACGGGGAGGCGTTCGAGGTCCAGCCGTTCAGCAACATCGTGCAGGTGCGGACGTACACGGGGGCGCAGCTCAAGGCGCTCCTGGAGCAGCAGGTCTGGACGCCCAACGCGGCCACGGGCGCGATCACGCACCGGCTGCTGCAGGTGTCGTCCTCGCTCACCTACACGTTCGACACCACCAAGCCGGTGGGCTCGCGCGTGTCCGGCATGAAGCTCAACGGCACGCCGATCACGGACACGCAGTCGATCAAGATCGCCGCCAACAACTTCCTGATGGGCGGCGGCGACGGCTTCTCGGTGTTCACGCAGAGCACCGACACGTGGAGCGGCCCGATCGACCTGGACGCGTTCACGGCCTACCTGTCCGCTCACTCCCCCATCAGCCCGTCCCCGGCGGACCGCATCACCTTCGTGAAGTGATCTGAACCCGTCCGAGAGCCGGAGGCCCGCCCAGGCGGGATCTCCGGCTCACGGGACGCCGGCGGCCGGCATCAGGAAGCTCGGTGCGCCAGCCATTTCCGCTCGACCTCCGCCTCCAGGTCCACCCCGTGATGGCGGGCCATGAGCAGCACGTGGCACACGACGTCGGCCAGCTCCGCGCGGAACTCGTCGCCGAGCTCCTCCTCCGTGCGCCCCTTCCGCCTGGCCCGGCCGGTGAGCATGAGGAAGGCCTGGGTCAGCTCACCGACCTCCTCCTGCAGTTTCAGCAGGAACCAGGTGTCGTCGCGCTCGATGCCGATCCTGTCCGCGTAGCGCTTGGAGATGGACTCGATCTCGTCGGAGAGCTCGCGCAGATCCATGCCGCCGAGTCTAGGACCGGTGCAGCGGCAGGACGGCCACGAACTTGGCGCCCGGTGAGTGCTCGGCGATCGTGAGGGTGCCGCCGTGGGCCGTGGCGATCTCCCTCGACAGGGGCAGCCCGAGGCCGCTGCCGCCCTTCTCCTTGGCCCTGGCGGCCTCCAGCCGGGTGAACCGCTCGAACACCAGCTCCCTGTCCTGCGGCGGGATCCCGTCGCCGTCGTCGGTCACCATGACGTGCACCCGCTCCTCCTTCACCACCACGTCGACGTCGATCCGGGTCGCGGTGTGCCGGTCGGCGTTGTCGAGGAGGTTCGTCAGGAGGCGCTCGAGCTGCAGGGGCGAGCCGAGGACCGGGGCCCTCTCGCACAGGTGCAGGTAGATGGGGATCTCGCGGCCCACGCGGCGGCGTACCTGCTCCTCCACCAGGCCGCACACGTCCACCACGCGGCGCTGGGTGAGCGCGCCCGCGTCGAGCTTGGCCAGCATCAGCAGCTCGTCGATGATGCCGGTGAGGCGCTCGGCGGCGGCCAGGGCCCGCGCGCCGGTGGCCGGCCAGTCGGTCTCGTCCGGATAGGTGGTGGCCATCTCCAGCTGGGCCCGCAGGGCGGAGACGGGGCTGCGCAGCTCGTGCGAGGCGTCGGCGACGAAGCGGCGCTGGGTCTCGGCCGAGCGTTCGAGGCGGTGCAGGGTGTGGTTGGTGGTGGCGGCCAGGTCGGCGATCTCGTCTCCGGTGCCGGGTACGGGGACGCGCCGGCTGAGGTCCCGGCCGGTGATCTCGGCCAGCTCGGCCCGGATGCGCTCGACCGGGCGCAGGGCGGACCTGACGGCCGCCCAGGTGGCTCCCGCGACGATGAGCAGGACGAGCGGGGTGCCGAGGAACACCAGGAGGTGGATCCAGCGGAGGGCCTGGCCGACGTCGTCGAGGGAGGAGGCCCCGTACACGGTGGCGGTCCCGGTGGGCGTGCGGACGGCGACGGCGGTCACCAGGTGGTCGGCCGGGGGTTCACCCGGGCGCGACAGCTCCATCTCCCTGGTCTCGACGGTTTCGAGCCGGCGGGGCCGGAACGTCGTGATGCGCGTGTCGCCGGGGAAGGAGGAGCTGCTCGCGAGCACCTTGCCGGAACTGGCGACCACCCCCAGGACCTGCACGCGTGGCGTCGTCCTGAGCACGCCGGGCAGCCTCCCCGTGCGCACCTCGCCCGCCACCCGCCGCACGGCCAGCTCCACCCTCGCGTGGACGACCCCCTGCAGGTTGTCCGGCACGGTGGCGAGGGTGAGCGCGGACGTGCCGATGAGGACCACCGCGGCCAGCAGGGTCGCGATCGTGGTCAGGCGCGCCCGGATCGAGCGAGGAAACAACCGTCGTGCCATCGCACCCCAGCCTCTGATGATTACTGTGTGTGACATTTACCCGCAGCCGACGCTCGCAACATGGCTTTTTGGCTTCAGTGATCAGTCTCCGGATACTCTCCGTGCATCTTTCGCTGAAGGGCCTCTTTCGCTGAGGGGCAGCTTTCGCTGAAGGCGATTCCGCTGAGGGCGTGCACGCCTTCCGCGCGGGGGATCCGGCGGCCAGGGTGGGGTGCCATGAGGGTTCTGGTGTTGGGCGGCACGGAGTTCGTGGGTCGGGCGTTCGTCGAGGAGGCGCTGGCGCTGGGGTGGGAGGTGACGACGTTCAACCGGGGCACCCACGAGCCGGTCCCGGGGGTGACCGCGTTGCGCGGCGACCGGTCGGCGCCCGGCGGGCTGGCGGCCCTGGCGCGCGGCGAGTGGGACGTCGTGGTGGACACCTGGTCGTGGGCGCCCTCGGCGGTCAGGGACACGGCCGCGCTGCTGGCCGGCCGGGCGGGCCACTACGTCTACGTGTCGAGCCGGTCGGTCTACGCCGATCCGGTGCCGTTCGGGGCCGACGAGAGCGCGCCCGTGGTGTCGGCCTCGGCCGACGACGGGGACGGCGACTACGCCAGGAACAAGGCGGGGGCCGAGCTGGGGGCGGTGGCCGCGTTCGGGGACCGGGCGCTGCTGGCCCGGGCGGGGCTGATCCTCGGGCCCTACGAGAACGTCGGGCGGCTGCCCTGGTGGCTGAGCCGGATCGCACGCGGCGGGCCGGTGCTCGCCCCCGCTCCCGGCGATCTCGGGCTGCAGCTCATCGACGCCCGCGACCTGGCCGTGTGGTGCCTGGAGGCGGCCGCGCGGGGCACCGGCGGGGCGTTCAACGTGGTGAGCCCGCCGGGGTTCACCACGATGCGGGAGCTGCTCGAAGCCTGCGTGACGGTGACCGGGTCCGCCGCCGAGCTGCGCTGGATCGAGGCGGAGCGGCTGCTGGCGGCCGGGGTGCAGCCGTGGACCGGGCTGCCGATCTGGCTGGTGGGCGACGACTACGACTTCATGCACGGCGGTGACGTGGCCAGGGCGGTGGCGGCGGGGCTGCGGGTGCGCCCGGTGACGGAGACGGTGGCCGACACATGGGCCTGGCTGCGGAGCATCGGCGGGAAGGCGCCCATGCGGCCGGACCGGCCGCTCAAGGGCCTGGATCCGGCCCTGGAGGCGAAGCTCCTGGCGGGGTGAGCCCGGACCGGAGTGACGTGCGGCGGCTGCGTACGAGGTCGTAGAGGGCCGCCACCAGGGCGACGGAGACCGACAGCACCACCACGACCAGCCCGTGCCGGAACGCCGTCGTCCAGCCGTCCCCCAGCGCCCCGAAGAACGTCGAGCCCGCCGCCGCGATGCCGACGGCCGAGCCCAGCCGCTGCCCCGTCTGCAGCACCCCGGCCGCGCTCCCACCGCCGGCCGGCGGCACCTCCGACAGGGTGATGGCCTGGTTGGGCGAGATGACCAGGCCGCTGCCCATGCCCGCGAGCAGCAGCGGCAGCGCGGTCGCCAGCCCCACCCCCTGCCCGGGCACCAGCGCGGTGGCGCCCATCGTGGCGAGCAGCCCGGCGATCACCATCGACAACCCGATGGCGACCAGCCGCCGCCCCATCCGCGACACCAGGTGGCCCCCGAGCATGGCGGCCGAGGCCGAGCCGAGCGCGAACGGGGTGATCGACAGCCCCGCCTGCAGGGGGGTGTAGCCGTGACCGCTCTGCAGGAACAGCGTGAAGATGAAGAAGATGCCGGTGAAGCCGGAGAAGTAGAACAGCGCGATGGCCGAGCCCATGGCGTACGACCGCTTGCGGAAGAGGCTCAGGTCCACCAGCGGCTCGCGCCGGTAGAGCCGCTCCCACGTCACGAACCCGCCCAGCACCACCAGTGCGGCGGGGATGAGCAGCCACTTGGCCGCCCCCTCCCACTGGTGCCGCTGGATGAACGGCAGCAGCAGCGCCGCCACGCCGACCCCGAGCAGCAGCACGCCCACCGGGTCCATGCTCTGGTGCCGCCGGTGCACGAGCTGCGGCCGGGGCAGCACCCGCCAGGCCAGCGGCAGCAGCACCATCCCGATGGGCACGTTGACCAGGAACACCCACCGCCAGCCGTGGTCGGCCCCGAACGCGGTCACCAGCGTGCCGCCGATCAGCGGCCCCGCGGCGGTGGAGACGCCGATGGTGGCGCCGAGCGCGCCGAAGGCCCGGCCGCGCTCGTACCCCTGGAACATCTGCTGGATCAGCCCGGAGACCTGCGGGTTCAGCATGCCGGCCGCCATGCCCTGGATCAGCCGGGACATGATCAGCACCTGCATGTTCCAGGCCAGGCCGCACGCGGCGCTGGAGACGGTGAAGAGCACCACGCCCCACATGAAGAGCGTGCGGCGGCTCCTGGCGTCGCCCAGCCGCCCGGCCGGGACCAGCAGGAGGCCGAACGTGAGCGCGTACCCGGACAGCGTCCACTGCAGGCCGTCCTCCGTGGCGCGCAGCCCCTCGCGGATCGACGGCAGCGCGACGTTGACGATGCTCACGTCGAGCCCCGTCATGAACGCGGCCACCAGGCACACACCCAGCGCCCGCTTTCGCGTGTCGAACTTGGACGCCCCCATCATTTGCGCTCTTGATTCCCTACAGATCGCGAAATATCGCCCACCCAGGATTTCTTTGCCGGGACGGCGCGCGGGCGGGTAACGTCCGATCATGGGCACGATGGCGGTCGAGCAGAACGGCATCAACGCGGTCCCGGAAGGCGAGCGGCGCGGCCGGCCGCGAGATCTGTTCTGGCCCTGGGCCGGCTCCAACCTGTCGCTGTTCGGCGTGGCCTTCGGCGTCTACATCGTCGGGTTCAAGCTCGGCGTGGTGCCCGCGATCATCGCCGGCGCCCTGGGCTACGCGCTGTCGTTCCTGCTCGTGGGCCTGGTGGCGATCGGCGGCGCCCGGTCGGGCGTGCCGACGATGACGCTGGGGCGGGCGCCGTTCGGCTATCAGGGCAACAAGCTGCCCGCCGCCTTCTCCTACATCTCCAACGTCGGCTGGGAGATCGTGCTCGTCACGCTCGCCGCGCAGGGCGGCGCGGAGATCCTCAAGCGGCTCGCGCCCGGCCTGCCCGCCACCACGGCCACCGCCGTGTGCTTCGTCGTGGCCGCGCTGGTGGTGATCGCCGTCGGCGTGTACGGCCACGCGATGATCATGGCGGTCCAGCGCTACCTGACGTACGCGTTCGTCGTGCTGACCGTCGTCTACATGGTCCTCATGGCCCCGAGGCTCGGCGGCGCGCTGCAGACCACGGCCGGCCCCGGAGACTGGGTGGGCGGGGTCGTCTTCGCCATGACCCTGCTGGGCCTGGGCTGGGTCAACTGCGGCGCCGACTACTCCCGCTACCTGCCCGCGAGCTCGTCCCCGCGCTCCGTGGCCCTGTGGACGACGCTCGGGGGCGCGCTGCCGCCGATGGTGCTGCTCGTGTTCGGCGTGCTGCTGGCCGGCGGTGACCCGAAGCTGGCCGAGGCGGCGGGCGCCAACCCGGTGGCGGCGCTGGCCGAGGCACTGCCGACGTGGTTCCTGCTGCCCTACCTGCTGACCGCCATCGGCGGTTTCCTGGCCGGGGCCATCATGGACATCTACTCCTCCGGGCTGTCCATGCTGGCGCTGGGCGTGCCCATCAGGCGGCACTACGCGGTGCTGATCGACGGCCTGCTCATGGTGCTCGGCGGCTACTACCTGCTGTTCGTCTCCACCAGCTTCCTGGCCACGTTCCAGGCGTTCCTGGCGATCATCGGCGTGGTGATGGCGGCCTGGGCCGCGATCTTCCTGGTGGACATGTGGCGGCTGCGGGCGGGCGGCCGGGCCTACGACGAGCGGCTGCTGCGCCCCGGCGCGCCCGCGCTCAACTGGGCCGGCCTGGTGTCGCTGGTCGTGGCGTCGGTCGTGGGGCTCGGGCTCATCACCTCGCTGGACGAGAACATCGCCAGGGTCGTCGGCTTCCTGATGAGCGACGAGCTGAAGAGCGGCACGTTCGGGACGGCGAACATCGGCGTGGTCATCGCGCTCGTGCTGGCCGGGGTCCTGTACCTCGTGCTCACCGCCGTCACGCGACCCCGGGCCGCGACGCGCGCCTGAGAGCTGCGGCTACTCTTGGTGATTGATGATGGACTTTCCGTTGCGCCTGCTGCGCTGGACGGTGGACGTCACCGCCTGCGGGCTGCTGGCGATCGCCGTGGTCACCGCGGTGCGCGAGAACCGCATGGCCGTGGCCGTGGGCGGCACGCTGCTCGCCCTCCTGTACGCCGCGAGCCCGGCGATCGAGGGCCGGCCCGTCCCCGGGCGCGTGTGGCTGGGGCTGGTGAGCGCCGGGTGGGCGGTGCTGGCCGTGGCGGCGCCGCCGTTCGTGTGGCTGGCGTTCCCGCTGCTGTTCGCGTACCTGCAGCTGCTGCCGCTGTGGGGTGCGATGTTCGGCGTGACGGTGCTGACGTCGGCGGCGATCCTGGCGGCGGCCTGGCACGCGGGCGGGCTGACCGTGCCGCTGCTGGTCGGGCCGGGCGTCGCGGCGGCCGTGGTGACGCTGCTCGCGTTCGCCTGCAGGGCGCTGCGCGCCGAGATGGAGCAGCGTCACCACGAGTGAGCTCAGCCGGTGCCGGTCAGGCCGTCACGATGGCGAAGTCCGGCACCGGCCGGTCCAGCACGGCCACCAGCCGCTGCAGCACCGTCGTGTCCCCCTCGCGCTCGACCCCCTCCACGCCCTTGCCCGACAGCAGGCCGACGAGCTGGGCCTTGGTCAGCCGGAGCGTCAGGTCGGCGCTGTCGTCGCGCGGCTCCGCCTGCTGGACGAACGCGCCGTTGGACAGCGTCGTACGGTAGCGCTCCCCCAGGTCGGTCAGGTGCCAGTCGATGGACAGGCGCTCGTGCCAGGCCCGCGGCCCGTCCACGCGGATGGCGATCGAGTCGAAGATCTGCTCCACGGTCAGGGCGGCGAAGAAGTCGGAGGAGGGCGTCTCGACGGTGGCGGACACGATGCCGTCGGCCAGCTCGTGGGCGCCCATGAGGTAGAAGTTGCGCCAGGTGGCGTTCTCGGCGCCGTGGCCGAGCCTGGTGTAGACCTCGGCCAGCAGGTCGCGGGCCTCCTTGTTGCCCTCGTCGGCGAAGACGGCGTGGTTGAGCAGCTGGACGGCGAAGCGCAGGTCGTTCTCGTCGATGTAGCGCCTGGCGAACGCCACCACGGCCGCGCCGCCGCCCAGGCACTCGACGTACCTGGTCGCGCTCTCCCTCGGCGGGTGCGGCCACAGGTTCGCCGGGTTGCCGTCGAACCAGCCCAGGTAGCGCTGGTAGATGGCCTTGACGTTGTGGCTGACCGAGCCGTAGTAGCCGTGCGTGTGCCACGCCTGCTCCAGCTCGGGCGGCATGTGCACGGCCTCGGCGATCTCGGTCCCGGTCAGGCCCTTGTTGAGCAGGCGCAGGGTCTGGTCGTGCAGGTAGGTGTACATGTCCCGCTGCTGGGAGAGGAAGCGCTCGATGCGCTCGCGGCCCCAGGTGGGCCAGTGGTGCGAGGCGAAGGCCACCTCGGCCCGGTCGGCGAACAGGGCGATGGCCTCGGTCAGATACCGCGCCCAGGCGCGGGCGTCGCGGACGGCGGCGCCGCGCAGGGGCAGGACGTTGTGCAGGTTGTGGGTGGCGTTCTCGGCCAGGCACAGGGCGCGGCGGTCGGGGAAGAGGAAGTTCATCTCCACGGGGGCCTCGGTGCCCGGCGTGAGCTGGAAGATCATCCGCACCCCGTCGACCGTCTCCTCCTGACCGGTACGCGTGATCTCGACCGTGGGCGGGATGAGCGACATGGTGCCGGTCGAGGCGGTCATGCCCAGGCCGGCGCCGATCTGGCCCTCCGGGGAGCGGGGCAGGGCGGGGCCGTACATGTAGACGGCCCGGCGGATCATGGCCGGGCCGGCGAAGACGTTCTCGGTCACCGCGTGCTCCATGAACCCGGCGGGCGCCAGGATGGGCACGTCGCCGCCGGTCACCCCGCGTACGCCGCCGAAGTGGTCGGCGTGCGCGTGGGTGTAGACGACGCCGGTGACGGGGCGGTCGCCGCGGTGGGCCCGGTACAGCTTCAGCGCGGCGGCGGCGCACTCGGTGGAGATCAGCGGGTCGATGACCACGACGCCGCGCTCGCCCTCGGCCAGCGTCATGTTCGACAGGTCCAGCCCGCGCACCTGGTAGATGCCGTCCGTGACCTCGTACAGGCCCTGCCGGGTGCAGAGCTGGCTCTGCCGCCAGAGGCTCGGATGGGCCGTCCGCGGGCAGTCTCCCTGGAGGAAGTCGTAGGAGTCGTTGTCCCACACGACCTGGCCGTCGGCCGTTCTGATCACTGCCGGGCTGAGCTTCGCGATGAACCCGCGGTCCGCGTCCTCGAAGTCGCCCCTGTCGTGAAATGGAAGGTCTGCCATGCCTAGCCGCATGCCCCGCATACCGGACAAATAGCTCAATAGAGCTCCTTAATAGGATGAATCTCCGGCAAGAGGATGTGATTGGCTTGCCGGATGGAAGCCTGTGTGTTCGACCTCGACGGTGTGCTGGTGGACTCCGAGCCGGTGTGGGAGGAGGTGCGCCGGGCGTTCGTCGCCGACCATGGCGGCACCTGGCAACCCGACACCCAGTCCAGGCTCATGGGCATGAGCACCGGGGAGTGGGCCTCATACCTGCACGAGCTCGGCGTGGCGATGGCACCCGACCAGATCGCCCGTGGGGTCGTGGAGCAGATGGCCGAGCGTTACCGCGACGGGGTGCCGCTGATGCCCGGGGCCGTGGAGGCGGTGCGGCGGCTGTCGGCGGAGGTCACGCTGGGGCTGGCCAGCTCCTCCCCGCGCCGGCTGATCGACGTGGTGCTGGACGCGGCCGAGCTGGAGGAGTGCTTCGCGGCGACCGTCTCCACCGAGGAGGTGCCGCGCGGCAAGCCGGCGCCCGACGGCTACCTGGAGGCGGCCCGGCGGATGGAGGTCGACCCGCGCGGCTGCGTGGCGGTCGAGGACTCCAGCAACGGGCTGCGCTCGGCGTACGCGGCCGGCATGCGCGTGATCGCCGTGCCGCACCCCCGCTACCCGCCCGCGCCCGACGCGCTGGCCCTGGCCTGGCGGGTGCTGCCGGACCTCGACGCGCTCACCACGGGGTCGCTCTCGTAAAGAGTCACCCCCGGTGGCTACGATTACGGAATCGTGCGAGACATCACGGTTTTCAGCGGCAGTGCCCATCCCGAGCTGGCCGAGGAGATCTGTGCCCACCTGGGCACCCCCCTGCATCCCGTCCAGATCAACCGCTTCGCCAACGACGTGCTCGAAGTCCAGCTCCAGGCCAACTGCCGCGAGCGCGACGTGTTCCTCATCCAGCCGCTCGTGCCGCCGGTGCAGGAGCACCTGGTCGAGCTGCTGCTCATGCTCGACGCCGCCCGCGGCGCCTCGGCGGCCAGGACGACGGTCGTGATGCCGCACTACGCCTTCGCGCGCTCCGACAAGAAGGACGCCCCGCGCATCTCGATCGGCGCGCGGCTGGTGGCCGACCTGATGGTCACCGCGGGCGCCAACCGGGTGCTGGCGATGACGCTGCACTCGCCGCAGGTGCACGGCTTCTTCAGCGTGCCCGTGGACCACCTGCACGCGCTGCGCGAGCTGGCGGAGCACTTCCGCGGCTACGACCTGTCGAACACGGTCGTCGTCTCCCCCGATCTCGGCAACGCCAAGGAGGCCGCGCACTTCGCCCGCCTGCTCGGCACCGGGGTCGCGATGGGCGCCAAGCAGCGGTTCAGCGACGACCGCGTCGTGATCAGCTCGGTGATCGGCGAGGTGGCGGGCAAGGACGTGATCATCCTGGACGACGAGATCGCCAAGGGCAGCACGGTGATCGAGCTGCTCGACCGGCTGCGCGAGCAGGGGGTCCGGTCCGTACGCATAGCGTGCACGCACGGCCTGTTCGCCAGTGGGGCGCTCGAGCGGCTGAGCGCGCTGCCGGAGGTCGAGGAGATCGTCTGCACCAACACCGTGCCGCCGCCCAAGCCCTGCGACAAGCTCACCGTGCTGTCGATCGCGCCCGCCCTGGCCGAGGCCATGCGCCGGATCCACGACGGCGAGTCGGTGAGCGCCCTGTTCAGTACATCCTGAGGAGCTGCCCCGTCACCCGGCGCCCCTGGTGGGAGGCCAGGAACGTGATCACCTCGGCCACGTCCTCGGGCTGGGCGATCTCCCGCAGCACCCCGCTGCCGGCGACCGCCTTCTCCACCTCCTCGTTGATCCAGCCGGTGTCGGTGACGGGCGGGTAGACCATGTTGGCCGTGATGCCGTAGCGGCCGAGCTCGTGCGCGGCCGACATGGTGTAGTTCTCCTGGGCCGCCTTCGCCGCGCCGTAGCTGACCTCGGTCGGGAAGCCGTCGGGGCCGCCGGAGGTCAGCCCGATGATGCGGCCCCAGCTCGCGCCGCGGGCCAGGTGCCGGCGGGCGAACTCGGCGATCAGCAGCGCCGGCGCGCGCACGTCCACCGCGAACTGCCGGTCGTACGTCTCGGCGTCCACCATGCGCAGGGGGCGGCCGAAGCCGTCTCGCTCGCTGGGCGTGAAGGTGTCGCTGAGCCAGCCGCTGGCGTTGTTGACCAGGATCTCCACCGGGCCGAACGCCTTCTCGGCCTGGTCGAACAGCGCCTTCGGGGTCTCGGGGTCGGCCAGGTCGGCCTCGACCGCCTGCGCGGTGCCGCCCGCCTCCCGGATGCGCCGCACCACGTCGTCCGCGCTGCCCGCCCGCACCCGGTCGTAGGTCTCCGGATAGGCCGGTTCGTTCAGGGGCGCGAGCCGCTTGTAGGTCAGGAAGACCGCGGCTCCCTCGGCGGCCAGCGCGGTCGCGGCGGCGGCGCCGATGCCGTGATTGGCGCCTGTGATCAGAGCGACCTTTCCTGTCAGCCGTGAATCGATCATAGTTGCCATCATGCACGCAGCGACGGAACGCCTGCTAAGGCATTTTCTGGAGGGTGTCCAACCGGCCGTTCCCCTGGTGGCGCTCTGGGCGCACGGCTCCCTGGCAGCCGGCGACTACCAGGAGGAACGCAGCGATCTCGACCTGGTCGCGGTGCTCGACACCCCCGCGACGATGGACCACTGGCGGCGGATCAAGGCGGTGCACCGCCGGATCCGCCTGCCGCTGGCGGATCGGCTGCACTGCTCCTACCTGGCCAGGCAGGAGCTGGAGGATCTCTCGGCCGAGCACATCACGTGGGCGTTCGGGCAGATCTTCCGCCGGCCCGTCACGGCGGTCACCCGGCGCGAGCTGCACGAGGGGGCCAGGGTGCTGTACGGCCCGCCGCCGGCCGAGCTGCTGCCGCCGGTGTCGGACGAGGAGCTGGCCCGGTTCGTCCGCGCGGATTTACGTGACTACTGGCTGGTCAAGGCCCAGGAGCGGCGGCGCTGGCTGAAGGACATCTGGGTCGACCTGGGCATGGTGACGGTCGCCAGGGCCACGGTCACGCTGCGGGAGGGCCGGCTGATCAACAAGCGGGAGGCGCTCGACGTGCTGGCCGACCTGGGCGCGCCCGAGCAGGTCGTGGCCGACATCCGCGCCCGCCGGTACGGCACGCCGGCCCCGGTGCTGAGCCGGTTCAGGAGGGGGCGGCTGGCACGGGCGTTCGTCAGGTCGGCGATCAGGCGGGCCCTGGCCTGAGACGAACGGTCTCACCAGACAGGATGGCAATGCGCGTCCCGGTTGTTGATGCACATAGTGTTTAGCGCGAATCACCACCTGAACCTGGGAAAGGGCGGCAAATGGGGGAGAGCAGGCAGTCCTATCTGTTGGCCGCGGCGTCGGCGGTGTCGCTCCTGCGCGATCCGGCCGTGGCGGCGTCATGGGACAAGCCGAGCGCGCTCATGGAGTTCAGCGTCGCGGGGCTGGCCGGACACCTGGCGCACCAGCTCGTCAGGGTCGGCGACGTGCTCGTGCCGAACGGCGACGCCCAGGAGCCGATCACGCTCCTCGATCACTATTCGCGCTCGCCATGGGTGCAGGCCGGGCTCGACCACGAGAGCAACCTGAGCGTGCGGCGCGGCGGTGAGGCGGCCGCGGCGGCGGGCCCCTCGGTGCTGGTCGAGCGGGCCCAGGCACTGCTGGAGCTGCAGAGCGCGGCGCTGACCGCCGAACCCGCCGACCGGGTCGTGCACCTGCCGTGGTCGGGCTGGTCGCTGCGGCTCGACGACTTCCTGCTCACCCGGCTGGTGGAGCTGGTCGTGCACGCCGACGACCTGGCGGCCAGCGTGGGGGTGGAGACCCCCGAGCTGCCCACGTCGGTGATCGACCCGGTGGTCGAGCTGCTGGCCCGGCTGGCCGTGCACCGCCACGGGCCCACGGCGGTCATCCGCACGCTGAGCCGGGCCGAGCGGGCGCCGGCCACCATCAGCGCCTTCTAGGAAGTGATCATGCGCAGGGCCGTGACCACTTCACGGCCCGACAGCGCGCTGTCCGGGTCGAGCAGCCACTGTGACAGGAATCCCGTCAGCATGGCCTGGTAGACCGTTCCGGTGAGGCGCTCGCGCTCGGGATCGGTGCCCGGTGCGATCCCCTCGAACAGCTCCGCGAGCCCCACCCGCGCCTCCTTGATGGCGTTGGTGAGCTGCTCGCGCACCTCGGGCACGTGGTCGATCTGCCCGAGCAGCTCGAACTGCGTCACCCACAGCGGCCGCAGCCGCTCGAACGACTCCACCACCCGGTCCCACGCCGCCTCGAACCGCTCCAGCGGCGTGGCCTCCGGCTTGACGTCGGCCGACAGGGTCGCCCCCAGCTCGTCTCCCCACTCCCGCATCGCCTCGAACAGCGCCTCGTTCATCAGCGCTTCCTTCGACCTGAAGTGGTAGCCGATGCCCGCCAGGCTCACGCCGGACGCGTTGGCTATGTCACGCGCGGTCGTGCGCGAGTAGCCCTTCTCGATCAGGCACCGCTTCGCCCCCGCCAGCAGATCTTCCCTGTTTCCCATGCCCAGAGGCTAACACATCCGTCCTAGACAAGCGTCTGAGACGTATGTACTGTCATCGGCATGACAAACATCCTCATCTCCGGCGCGAGCATCGCCGGCACCGCGACGGCGTACTGGCTGCGGCGGCACGGCCACACCGTGACCGTGGTCGAGCGGGCCCCCTCGATCCGCGAGGGCGGCTACAAGGTGGACATCCGCGGCGCGGCGCTGGAGGTCGTCGAGCGCATGGGCCTGCTGGACGCGATCCGCGCCAGGAGCACGGACATGCGCGTCGCCACCCACTACGACGCCAAGGGCCGCCCCGTGGCGACCCTGGACGCCGACCTGTTCGGCGGGCGCCTCGGCGACGACGTCGAGATCATGCGCGGCGACCTCAACGAGCTGCTGTACGACCTGACCCGCGACGACGTCGAATACGTCTTCGACGACTCGGTCACCGGCATCGCCGAGGACGGCACGGTGACGTTCGAGCGCTCGGCGCCCCGCACGTTCGACCTGGTCGTCGGGGCCGACGGCGCCCACTCCAACACCAGGCGGATCGCCTTCGGCGAGGAGTCCCGGTTCGCCCGCGACCTGGGCTACTACATTTCGATCTGCACCGTCCCCAACACGCTGGGCCTGGACCGCGAGGAGGCCGTGCACGCGGCCGTCGGCAGGACCGCGAACGTCTACAGCACCCGGCAGGACACCGGCGCGAAGGCCCTGTTCATGTGGTCGTCGGCGCCGCTCGCCTACGACCACCGCGACGTGGCCGGACAGAAGGAGCTGCTGGCGCGGGCCATGGACGGGGTCGGCTGGCAGGTGCCCGCGCTGCTGGAGGGCGTGCGCGACGCCAAGGACTTCTACTTCGACTCGGTCTCCCAGATCCACATGGACCGGTGGTCGACGGGGCGCGTCGTACTCGTGGGCGACGCCGGCTACTGCGCCTCGCCGGCCTCGGGGCAGGGCACGAGCCTCGCGCTCGTGGGGGCGTACGTGCTGGCGGGCGAGCTGGCCACCGGCGGCGGGACGGACGGGTACGAGCGGGAGCTGCGGCCGTTCGTGGCGGCCAACCAGGCGCTCGGCCCGGCCAACGTGAAGGGCATGGTCATGGGGTCGCGGGCGGCGCTCTGGTTCCAGCTCAGGATGATGCGGCTGCTCCCGCACCTGCCGGGCCGCGACCGGATGGTCGAGCGGATCACCGGCCCCATCGCCCGCGCGGCCGACGCCATCTCGTTGAAGAACTACATGGAATAAAGCGTTCCGTTCTGATACTCTGAGAGCAGAACGTTCCGTTCCGAGAGAATCAGAGGTTTGTCATGATCTTCCTCGTCACCGGTGCCACCGGGACCGTCGGCCGCCTCGTCGTCGAGGAGCTGCTCCAGGCCGGGCAGCAGGTGCGGGCCCTGACCAGGAACCCCGCCAAGGCCGGCCTGCCCGAAGGCGTCGAGGTCGTCGCCGGAGACCTCGCCGAGCCCGACTCCGTGGCCGCCGCCTTCGAGGGCGTCACCGGGGTGCACTTCATCAACTTCGCGGGCGACGACTACGCGCCCCTGCCGGACGGCGCCCGGCTCGTGGAGCTGGCCGTCAAGGCGGGCGTGCGGCGGGCCACGGTGCTCGGCGGGCGCGAGGACGGCGCGCTGGAGCAGGCGCTGGCCGCGACCAACCTGGAGTGGACGCTGCTGCACCCGGTCGAGTTCATGTCCAACACGCTGCGCTGGTGGGCCCGCACGGTCAGGACCGAGGGCGTCATCAAGGAGCCGTACGCCGACCGGCTGAGCGCTCTGGTGCACGAGCGCGACATCGCCGCCGTGGCCGCGACCGTGCTGGTCGAGGGCGGACACGGCGGCAGGACGTACACGCTGACGGGCCCCGAGGCGATCACGCTCAGGGAGAAGGTGGCCATCCTGGGTGCCTCGATCGGCAGGGACGTGGCGTTCGTGGAGCTGACCGTGGACGAGGCGCGGGCCAAGTGGGCCGCCGACGGCATGGGCGAGCAGACCATCGAGTTCCTCGTCAACGCGCTCGGCAACACGCCGGAGGTGGGCTACACCGTCGTCCCGACCGTGCGCGAGGTGACCGGCCGGGACGCGCGCGGCTTCGCTCAGTGGGCCTCGGAGAACGCCGACGCCTTCCGCGAATGATCGGTGACCTCCGGGTAGCTCTCGACCGGGGTCCGCATGCCCCGCAGGTGCAGGTCGAGGAAGCTCGCCAGGTGAGCGCGGGTGATCTCCAGCGCCCGCGCGCCGCCGAGCTCCTGGGCGGGCAGGCCGAGCTGCTCGCGCAGCACGGCGTGGTCGACGAAGGCCGAGTGGTCGGTCCCCTTCACCGTGATCCAGCGCTTCCAGCCGGTCAAGTCGGCCCAGGCCGCCCGCCACGAGGTGTCCTTGCCCTCCGGCGTGTGCGACGCGGCCGTGCCGATCAGCATGAACGGCCGCTTGAGCGGCCTGCCGACCTCGAAGGTGCCGTCCAGGTTGACCCCGGCCTTGATCCGGGGGTCGGCGAGCATGGTCCGGGCGGCGGCGTACCCGCCGATCGAGTGGCCCACCATGGCGATCCGCGACCGGTCGACCATCCGGCCCCACCGGCCCCTGGTCAGCTCGTCCAGGACGAACCGGACGTCCTTCACCCGGCTCGCGGCCACCTTGGCGCTGTCCTGGCCCGCCACGCAGGCCAGGCAGGAGGTGGTGCGGCCGTCGGGGAACGTGGTGCCCACCGACTCGTACGTGTGCTCCACGGCCGCCACCAGGTATCCCCGGCTGGCGAAGTCCTCGGCCAGCGAGGTCAGGGTGGCGCGCGGGAAGCTGAACCCGGGCGACATGACGACCAGCGGCCTCCTGCCTCCGGCGGCCGGGGCGTTCCGGCGGGCGTGCGTCCTGACCTCGGTGAGCGCGTCCTTCGGGACGGGGAGGTCCTTGAGCACCGCCTCCGACTCCTGCGGGGTCACGTACGGCGCCGGCTCGCCGGTGGCCTTCCTGGCCGGGTACCAGAGCGTGACCATGAGCTCGCGCTCGTCCGCCTCGGGGTTCCACGGGTCGGGGCGGCTCCTGTCGACCAGGTGCAGGCTGGTCGTGCCCACGGGCTCGGACCCGGTCGGCTCGGGCAGGGCGAGCTCCGCCGCCTGCGCCTGGGTGGCGGCGGTGCCCACGATGATCAACGACATGGCCGTGACGGCCGCGGTTCTACGCATGGGGACCACGCTGGCGGCACAACCCCTCCGGGCGCCCGCCCCGATCGTCGATGGGCTCCTACTACTTTCGTCGTAAAGCCCCTTCCGGCCCGCCCCATACGCTGTGACCATGCGGTTCGTTCTGCTCGGCGCCGGCGTGTGCGCGCTCTCGCTGCTCAATCTGCACGGGCAGGCCGGAGTCCCGTCGAGCCTGCCGGCCCCGGTGCTGGTCGCGATCGCCGCCGTCGCGGGCGTAGCCGCCTGGCACGTGCGGCGGTCCTGGTGGCCGCTGGCCGTCGTGGGCGCGATCACGTACGCCTGGCTCGTGATGTGGGCGCCGCTGCTGGTCGCCTCCTTCTACGCGGGCCGCACGCTCAGCCGCCGCGGCCTGGTCGGCTACATCGCCGGCTGCCTGGTGGCGTGCGGGATCTCCGCGCTGGTCGGGGAGTGGCAGAACGGCCTGCACGAACTGCTGACCGCGAGCCTGGGCAACGCGCTGTTCATGGCGCTGGGCATGATCGGGCTGCCGCTGGCGGTGGGGCTGTGGACGCGGGCCAGGGGCGAGGTGCTGGAGGCGGCCAAGGAGCGCGCCGAACGCCTCGAACGCGAGCAGGTCATGCGGGCCGAGCAGGCCAGGGCGCAGGAGCGGGCCAGGATCGCCAGGGAGATGCACGACGTCGTGGCGCACCGGGTCTCGCTGATCGTGCTGCATGCCGGGGCCCTGGAGGTGCGCACGGGCGACGAGGAGGCCGCGCGGGCCGCCGCGCTGATCGGCGGGATCGGCCGGGAGGCGCTGGCCAACCTGCGCGACGTGCTCGGCGTGCTGCGCTCTCCCCCGCACGGGACGCTCGACGCCGGCTACCGGCCGCCGCCCACGCTCGGTGACCTCGACCGGCTGCTCGACCAGTCCCGTGCCCTGGGCATCGCGGTGACCAGGCACGACGAGGGCGATCCGCGGCCGGTGGAGGCGACCGTGGAGCGGACCGCGTACAGAGTGGTGCAGGAGGCGCTCACCAACGTGCACAAGCACGCCGGGGACGCCGGCACGGACGTGCGCATCCGCTACGGGAGCGGGGAGCTGGAGGTGGAGGTGCGCAACCAGGCGCCCGGAGCGCCGCGCGAGGAGCTGCCCGGCGCGGGCTGGGGGCTGGTGGGGCTGCGGGAGCGGGTCGAGCTGCTCGGCGGCACGCTGCGGACCAGCGCCGAGGACGGCGGCGGCTTCCTCGTCAGCGCCAGGATCCCGGCGTGATCAGGGTGCTGCTCGTGGACGACGAGGAGCTCGTCCGGTCGGGGCTGCGGCTGATCCTGGAGGCCGCGGGCGACATCGCGATCGCCGGGGAGGCCCGCGACGGCGACGAGGCCGTCTCGGCCGTGCGGCGGCTGCGGCCCGAGGTGGTGCTGATGGACGTACGCATGCCGGGCACGGACGGCCTGATCGCCGCCGCCCGCCTGCTCGCCGAGCCCGACCCGGCCAAGCTGATCATGCTGACCACGTTCGACCTCGACGAGTACGTGCACGAGGCCCTGCGCCTGGGCGCGGTCGGCTTCCTGCTCAAGGACACCCCGCCGAGAGAGCTGGCCGCCGCCGTCCGCACGGTCGCCGCCGGCCAGGCCATGCTCTCCCCGTCGGTCACCAAGCGCCTGATCGCCTCGTACGCCGACCGCGCCCCCTCCCGCGCGGAGGCCGCCCGCCGGCAGCTCGCCGGGCTCACCGGCAGGGAGGAGGACGTCATCAGGGCGCTGGCCCGCGGCCTGTCCAACGCCGAGATCGGCCGCGAGCTGCGCCTGACGGAGGCCACGGTGAAGGCGCACGTCAGCCGGGTCCTGGCCAAGCTCGGCCTGGCCAACCGGGTCCAGGCCGCCATCCTGGTCCACGACGCCGACCTCGGCTAGGAGGTCACCTCGGCGTAGTGGCAGGCGGTCTGCGCCCCGGGCACCGCGGGCAGGATGTCCAGCGGCTCCGAGCGGCACCGGCCGTCCACCCCGGCCTCGGCCGCCTTCCCGGAGGCCAGCACCTGGCAGCGGGCGTGGAAGCGGCAGCCGCCGGGGATCCTGGTCGGGTCCGGCGGCTCGCCGGTCAGCACCACCCGCTCGGGCGACTCGGGCAGCACCGACATCAGCGCCTGCGTGTACGGGTGCCGCGGCGCGGTCAGCACCTGCTCCACCGGCCCCGACTCGACGATCCTGCCCAGGTACATCACGGCCACCCGGTCGGCGATGTTCCAGGCCAGGCCCAGGTCGTGCGTGACGACCAGCGCCGACAGGCCCAGCTCGTCGCGCAGCTTGAGCAGCAGGGCCAGGATCTCGCCGCGTACGGAGGCGTCCAGCGAGGCCACCGGCTCGTCGGCGACCAGCACCTTCGGGTTCAGCGCCAGCGCGCCCGCGATCACCACGCGCTGCCGCTGGCCGCCCGACAGCTCGTGCGGGTAACGCAGGAAGAACCGGTCCGGCGGCCGCAGCCCCGCCCTGGACAGGGCCGTGGCCACGACGTCCCGCTCGTCCGGGAGGCCGTGGATGCGCGGCCCCTCGGCGACGGCCTCGTACACCGTGTGCCGGGGGTTGAGCGAGCCGGTCGGGTCCTGAAGGACGAGCTGCACCTGCCTCCGGTACGCCTTGAGCGCCTTGGAGCCGTAGCTCAGCGCGGCGCCGCCGTAACGCACCTCACCGGAGGTCGGGCGTTCGAGGCCGAGCAGCGTGCGGGCGAGCGTGGTCTTGCCGCAGCCCGACTCGCCGACCAGGGCCACGATCTCGCCCTCGCCGATGGCCAGGTTCACGCCGTCCACGGCGCGGGCGCGGCGGCCCCGCGAGGAGAACTCGACGTGCAGGTCTCGGGCCTCCAGCAGGGTCGCCCGGGTCGTCCCGACCGCCTCGGCGGTGGTCCGCGTCTCGGTCATGAGGCCTCCTCCTTCGCCCTGACGTGCACACAGGCCGCCGTACGTCCGGCTCCCGCGGGCCACAGGTCCACGTCCAGGCTCGCGCATTCGTCCAGCGCGACCGGGCAGCGCGGGTGGAACGCGCAGCCGCCGGGCAGTTGCATCGGGTCCGGCGGGTCGCCGCCCAGGCCCTTGGGGGCCATCCGCGAGGCCGGGTCGCCCACCGTCGGGAACGCCGCCGCCAGGGCCCGGCTGTAGGGGTGGCGGGCGTCGTGGAACACCTCGCCGGACGGGCCGTGCTCGACGACGCGGCCGGCGTACATGACGGCGAGCTGGTCGCA
Organism: Nonomuraea sp. KM90; assembly: GCF_052246675.1. Taxonomy (NCBI): domain Bacteria; kingdom Bacillati; phylum Actinomycetota; class Actinomycetes; order Streptosporangiales; family Streptosporangiaceae; genus Nonomuraea; species Nonomuraea sp. KM90. The sequence continues at coordinate 101,195 of NZ_JBQQCB010000015.1, forward strand.
CACGTCGGCCAGCACCGACAGGTCGTGCGAGATCATGATCAGCGAGATGCCGTGCTCGGCCACCAGCTCCTTGATCAGGGTCAGGACCTGCGCCTGCACCATCACGTCGAGCGCGGTGGTCGGCTCGTCGGCGATGATCAGCCGGGGCGAGCAGGCCAGCGCCATCGCGATCATCACGCGCTGCCGCTGCCCGCCGGACAGCTCGTGCGGGTAGCTGCGCGCCCGCCACGCGGGCAGGCCGACCTGGTCGAGCAGCTCGGCCACCCGCTTCCGGGCGGCGTCGGGCCTGGCCAGGTTGTGCACCAGCAGCGGCTCGGCGATCTGGTCGCCGATCCTGCGTACGGGGTTCAGGCCGTGCTGGGCGCCCTGGAAGACGATCGACGCCTCGGCCCACCGTACGGCCCGCATGCGGCCCCAGTTCATGGTGAGCACGTCCTCGCCGTCGAGCAGGATCCGGCCGCCGACGCGCGCGTCCTTGGGCAGGAGCCGGAGGAGCGCCATGGCCAGCGTCGATTTGCCGGATCCCGACTCGCCGGCGACTCCGAGTGCCGCTCCGGAGTCGAGCGTCAGCGACACACCGCGCACGGCGGGCACCTCGCCCGAGGCGATCCGGTACGTCACCGACACGTCATCGAGCTCTAGCAAGCTGCTCATGCGCCCCTCCTGAGCCGGGGGTTCAGCACGGCCTCCAGGGCCCGGCCGACCAGGGTGAACGCCATGACGACGACGAGGATGGCCAGACCGGGGATCAGGATGTACCACCAGGCGCCCTGTGTGGCGGCGCCCCAGTCGTACGAGCCGCGCAGCATGGTGCCCCACGAGGTCTTGTTCGAGCTGACCCCGAGGAAGGCCAGCGTGGATTCGGTGACGATCGCGCTGGCGACCTCGAGGGTGGTGCTGGCCAGCAGCAGCGGCGCCACGTTCGGCAGCACGTGCCGGGTGGTGATGTGCCAGTGCCCGGCGCCCAGGGCCTTGGAGCGCTCGATGTAGGGTCTGGCCTCCACGGCCAGGGTCTGGGCCCTGATCAGGCGGGCGGTGGACGGCCAGGTGGTGATGCCGATGGCCACGATGATGGTGAACGTGCTCCCGCCCAGGATGGCCGCCAGCACCAGGGCCGTGACCAGCGACGGCAGCACCAGGAACCAGTCGGTGACCCGCATGAGCACCCCACCGGACCAGCCGCGGAAGTGCCCGGCGGCGATGCCGACGACCGTGCCGATCACGATGCTGAGCAGGGCGGCGAGGAAACCGATGAGCAGCGACGTGCGCGAGCCCCACCAGACCATCAGCAGGATCGAGCGGCCGGACTCGTCGGTGCCGAACGGCTCGCCGAGGCTGGGCGCCGCCCAGCGCTCCCCGGTGCCCTCGATCACGCTGGTCACGCTCTCGTCGATGAACAGGGGCGCGACGAGCGCGAGCAGCACCGCGACGACGAGGACCACCAGCCCGGCGATCCCGGCCCGGTGACCGCGGAAGTCGGCCCAGAAGCGGCTCAGCGCCTGCTTCTTGCGGGCCGTGGCGACACTCGTCATGCGGACCTCACCCTCGGGTCGAGCATGTGGTAGACCACGTCGGCCAGCGTGTTCATGACGATCACCGCCACGGTGATCAGCATGAACGTGCCCTGCATGAGCGTGAAGTCCGGCACCCTGACCGCCTCGTAGAACAGCTGGCCGAGGCCGGGCCAGGTGTAGATCGTCTCCACCGTGACCGCGCCGCCGACCACGAAGCCGATGCGCATGAACACCAGCGTCACCGTCGGCAGGAGGGCGTTGGGCACCGCGTGGCGGCGGCGCACCTCGTCGTCGCGCAGCCCCTTCGCCCTGGCCACGGTCACGTAGTCCTGGCTGACCTCCTCCAGCAGCGAGGAGCGCATGACCAGCAGGTACTGCGCGTAGACCACGGCCACCAGCGTCAGGCACGGCAGGACCATGTGGGAGGCCACGTCCAGCACGTACGCGAACCCGTCGGGCGCGTCCACGCTCTCGATGCCCCGGAACGGGAAGATGCCGGGGATGGGCCCGATGCCGACGCCGAGCACCATCATCAGCAGCAGCCCGAGCCAGAACGTCGGCACCGACCACAGCAGCAGCGACGCGCCGGTGGAGAACCGGTCGAACCGGCTGCCGTGCTGCCATCCGGCCCGCGTGCCCTGCCAGATGCCCAGGCTGACCGCGATGACTAGGCCGGTGCCGGCGAGCAGCAGGGTCGGCCCGAGCCGCTCGCCGATCAGGTCGAGCACCGGCCGCTTGTACTCGTAGGAGGTGCCCAGGTCGAGCCTGAGCGTGTCACCGACGAAGTCGAGGAACTGGTCGATCAGCGGCTTGTCCAGGCCCAGCCGCCGCCGTTCCAGGTCGAGCTGGGCCGGGGTCATGTTGCGCCCCTGGGCCAGGTTGCGCACGGGGTCGCCGGGCAGCAGCCGGAACACGAAGAACGTGCCGACGATCACCATGGCGATGCTGAACAACGCCCCACCCGCCTTCGACAGCGCGTACTGCAGCGTGCCGCGGCGGGTGGGGCGGTCGTCACCAGGGCCCGCCGCCTGGACGGCGGGCCCTGCTGTTTCCAGCGGAGTTGTCATTCGCGTTCGTCGGCGGTGCTCTTGCGCCGCCTGGTCAGGAGGAAGGCCGCCAGTCCGATGACCACCACGGCTCCGGCGACGCCGCCCCAGATGAGGCCGGTGTTGGAGTCGCCGCCGGCGCTGCCGCTCGCCGCCGTGGCCTTGACGTCCACGGTGTAGAACGGCCAGTAGCCGCTGCCGCCGTACAGGAGGCCCTTGTCCTCGGGGATCGGGGTGATGCTGGTGATCCGGTCCTTGCGGTAGCCCTCGAGGTCATTGGTGTAGTAGATCGCGATGACGGGAGCGTCGGTGTAGAGCCGCTCCTGCATCTGCTTGATGATCTCGGCGCGCTTGGGCCGGTCGAGCTCCTTCTGCTGGTCCTTGTAGAGCTGCTCGAACTTGTCGTCGCAGTAGAAGGACTCGGTGCCGCCGCCCTCGCCCGTCGCGGTCGGCCGGCGGCTGCACAGGTGCGTGGCCAGGACCTCTTCGGGGTCGGGGTTGACCGACCAGCCGCTGATCGCGATGTCGAACAGGCCGGTGACGCCGGTCTCCTCGCTGAACTTGCTGGAGTCGAGCTTCTTGGTGGTCAGCGTGATGCCGACCTCCTTGAAGAAGCCGGTCAGGTATTCGGCGAGCTTGTCCTCGATCGGCGTGTCGGTGTGGATGCTGAAGCGGAACTCCAGCTTGCGGTCGCCGTCGGGCATCGTACGGACGCCGTCGGCGCCCTTCTTGTAACCGGCGTCGTCGAGGATCTGGTTGGCCTTGGCGACGTCGTAGGCGACCTTGGTGTCGCCGGTGGCCTCCCAGAAGAAGTCCTTGTACATCGGCGGCACGATCGAGCCGTCGGCCGGCTTGGCCAGGCCGTTCTGCACCTCGTCGACCAGCTTCTGCTTGTCGATGGCGTAGTGCAGCGCCTGGCGCACCTTCGGGTCCTTCAGCGCCGGGTGACCGTCGCCGAGGGGCTTGTCGTCGCTGGTGGTGGCGCCGTGGTTGATCTGCAGGTACGACGCGCGCCGGCCCTGGGTGTTCCACGCCTCGATGTTCGGGTCGTTCTGGATGGCCTCGAACTCCGGCGGGTTCAACCGGCCGATCAGGTCGATGTCACCGTTCTTCAGCCCGGCGATCGCGGCCTGCGGGTTGTCGTAGAAGATGACCTGCAGCTCGTTGATCTTCGGCGCGCCCCGCCAGTAGTTGGGGTTGGCCTGCAGCTTGACGTACTGGTCCTTCTTGTGCTCGACCGCGATGTACGGCCCGCTGCTGACGCTCGGGTACTTCTCGGCGTCGTAGTTGGCCATGTCGGTGACCGACTCCCAGACATGCTTGGGCATGATCGGGACCGGGTTCTCCAGCATGGACGCCTGCGGAGCCTTGAGCTTGATGACCAGGTCCTGGCCGTTGGCCGTGACGCTCTCGAAGTTCTCCACCGCCGGGCCGTTCGCCGTCTTGGCGGCCTCGTCGGTCATCATCTTGTTGAACGTCCAGGCGGCGTCCGCGGCCGTGACCGGCTGGCCGTCGGACCACTTGGCCGTGCGGATCTTGAAGGTCCACGTGAGCCCGTCCTCGGACGTGGTCCACGACTCGGCCAGGTCGGGGCTGGGCTGCAGCGTCTTGCTGTCGGGCACCGTGAGATAGCCGTACATCCAGCGGTGGATCGACGTCGAGACCAGCCGGACCGCGAGGAACGGGTTCATCGAGTCCATGGACTGTGTCGCGCCGACGCGTACGATCTTCTTCCCCGCCGCCGGGTCCTGGGCAAGGGCCGCGGTGGTGCCCTGACCGGCCACTAATAGCGCGACGCCCAGCACAGCCAGGCGCGCGAACCATTTCCTCATAAGTGCCTCACCTTCAGGCGGGGGATTCCTGTGTAGAGAAAGGCACACCATACGGAGACCGCGTGTCAACGAGTGGCGGAAAATTGTTTCATTCTCGTTTCCTTCAGCGGTGTAAATTTTCAGTGCCCATGGCACTACTGTGACCTGGTGCCCCGTCCTCTCTCCGGCCTGACCGTCGTCGCGATCGTCGCGTGCGGGCTCGGGATCCGGGCGCTGTGGGACGGCCCCGTGCCCAAATACGCGGGCGACGCGCTCTACACGGCGATGATCTACGCCGTAGCGGTCTTCGCCGCGCCCCGGGTGCGGCCGTGGGTGGCCGCGGCGGTGTCGGCCGGGCTGAGCTGGGTGATCGAGTTCGCCCAGCTCGGGGAGATCCCGGAGGTGCTGCGGCCGCTGCTGGGCAGCACGTTCAACCCGCCGGACCTGCTGTGGTACGCCGTGGGTGCCGCCGCCTCCTGCGCCGCCCACCTGCTGTGGCTCAGGCGCCGGAGCTAGCCGACGAGCGTCTGCGTGCCGAGGACGGCGAGGAGCGCGAGCCGTTCGGCGTCCCGCGTGCCGGGCTCGGCCGTGTAGACCATGATGCGCAGATCGCTGCCGGCCACGCTCAGCACGTCGCAGTCCAGCGCCAGCGCCCCCACCTGCGGATGATCTATGACCTTGCGCGCGGCCTGCTGCCGGCCGACGACCCCCGCGTCCCACAGCTCGGCGAACCGGGCGCTGTCCGCCCGCAACCGGGCGATCATGCGGCGCAGCTGCCGGTCCGCCGGGTAACGGCCGGCGGTGTCGCGCAGGTCGGCGACCAGCCCGGCCTCGAACGCGCGGCGTTCCTCCGGCGTGTGCCGGACCCGGCTGCCCAGGCCGGCGAAGTTGCGCCACACGCCGTTGCGCTCGTTGCCGCGCCACCCGGACGGGTCGCCCATCAGCGCCGCGTACATCGGGTTGGCCAGGAGCAGCGTCCAGGCCGCGTCGTAGACCCCGACAGGCGTGCCGGACAGCCGGTCCAGCAGCCGCTGCACGCTCGGGGTGATGTACGCGGGCACCGTCTCCGGCCCCGGCGGCACCAGCCCGGCCACCCGGAACAGGTAGGCGCGCTCGTCCCCCGACAGCCGCAGCGCCCGCGCCAGAGCCTCGACGACCTGCGGCGACGGGTTGGCCGCCCGGCCCTGTTCGAGGCGGGTGACATAGTCGGCGGAGATCCCGGCCAGCAGCGCCAGCTCCTCGCGGCGCAGCCCGGCCGCGCGCCGGTGCCCGCCCGCCGGCAGCCCGGCCGACTCGGGCGCGACCCGGTCGCGCCAACGACGCACCGCCTGCCCGAACTCCCGCACCGCCATGCCACCAGTCTGCCCCGTCGACCGGCGTTCGTCCTGGTACCCGTGGTCCCAGGAAAACCGGACGAGTGGCTGGTCAGGCCGGTCGGCCGGAGGCTGGGCACATGACGACGACACTCATCACAGGTGCGAACAAGGGACTGGGCTTCGAGACCGCCCGCCGGCTCATCGCCGCGGGCCACACCGTCTACGTGGGCAGCAGGGACGCCGGACGCGGTCGCCTGGCCGCCGAGCGGCTGGGCGCGCGGGCGGTCCTCCTCGACGTCACCGACGACGCCTCCGTGGCCGCCGCGGCCAAGGCCGTCGAGGCGGACGGCGGGCTCGACGTGCTGGTCAACAACGCCGGCATCGAGGGCCGGACGGAGAGCGGCGGCGTGATCGGCGCCGCGGAGCTGACCGCCGACCGGATGCGGACGCTGTTCGAGACGAACGTCTTCGGCGTGGTGCGCGTCACGCACGCGTTCCTGCCCCTGCTGCGGCGCTCCGCCGCGCCCGTCGTGGTGAACGTCAGCAGCGGCCTGGGCTCCATGGCCCGGGTCACCGCCGCCGGCACGCCGACGTACGCGTATCCGGGGGTCGCCTACCCGGCGTCGAAGGTCGCGGTCAACATGCTGACCGTGCAGTACGCCAAGGCGTTCCCGGAGCTGCGGATCAACGCGGTCGAGCCCGGCTTCACCGCGACGGACCTGAACGGGAACACGGGCACGCAGTCGGTCGAGGAGGGGGCCGAGATCATCGTCCGGATGGCCCTGATCGGCCCCGACGGCCCCACCGGCGGCTATTTCGACGCCGAGGGCCCGCTCCCCTGGTGACCCCGCACGGCCGGCCCGCGCCCGGGCCGGCCAGGGGCTCACCTCAGTGGCAGCCGCCCGTGCCGCAGCACGATCCGCCGGCCTGCGGGAGCAGGTCGACCTTGCCCCCCAGCTCGTAACCGGCCTCCACCACGGCGGCGTCGATCAACGCGACGTCGAGCGGCGCCGCGCTCGTCACGGTCACCGCCCCCGCCGCCAGATCCACCTCGACGCCGCTCACCCCGGCCACCTTGCCCACCTCAGCGGTCACCGCGCTGACGCAGTGACCGCAGGTCATGCCCTCAACCTGGTACGTCGTGACGGTCATGGATCTCTCCTCGCTCTCGGCTCCTTGACGGCACTATATACCCCCCCAGGGTAAATACGCATACTTCAGCCACCCTCGGAAAGAGGGGTGGAAACACGCAGCCCAAAGGGGAGTACACATGCTGGACGGCAAGACCATCGCTTTCCTGGTCGCCCCTGAAGGGGTCGAGCAGGTGGAGCTCACGGAACCCTGGAAGGCGGTCAAGCAGGCGGGCGGCACGCCCAAGCTCGTCTCCACCGCCTCCGGCCGGATCCAGGGGTTCAACCACCTGGACAAGGCCGACAAGTTCGCCGTCGACGAGACGGTGGCCAACGCGGAGGCCGCCTCGTTCGACGGCCTCGTCCTGCCCGGGGGCGTCGCCAATCCGGACTTCCTGCGGACGGTGCCGGAGGCCGTCCAGTTCGTCCGGGCCTTCTTCGACTCGGGCAAGCCGGTGGCCGCCATCTGCCACGCGCCCTGGACCCTGGTCGAGGCGGACGTCGTCCGCGGCCGTACCCTCACCTCCTGGCCCAGCCTCCAGACCGACCTGCGCAACGCCGGGGCGACCTGGGTGGACAAGGAGGTCGTGGTGTGCACGGACGGGCCGAACATGCTGGTCACCAGCCGTAAGCCGGACGACCTGAAGGCCTTCTGCCAGGCCGCCACCGACGCCTTCGGCGGCTGACCCGAGCGCTCGGGCCCGGGCTCAGCCCGGAGCTCAGGCCAGAGCTCGGGCGAAGGCCCGGACGAGGCCCAGACGAGGCCCGGACGAGGGCTCAGGCGAGGATGGCGCGGGCCAGCCCCCGAACCGAGGACTTGAGCCGTGCCACCCCGCCCTCGGCCATCACGTGCCGGGCCAGGTCCGCGTCGAACGACCCGAGCAGGGCGTGGGCGGCGAACTCCGCGTCCAGACCCGGCCCGGCCTCGGCGATCAGCGCCGTCACGTGCGCATGCCACCGCAGATAGGTGGGATCGCGGTACTTGTCCTCGGCGCACGCCCGCTCGTGCGCCGAGAAGAGCGCCAGATTGCGCTGCGCCAGCTCGGCCAGCTCGTCCAGGAAGGCGAGCAGCCGCTCCTCCGGCGGCGAGCCGGGCCCGAGCGCCGACCCCGGCGACTCGATGGCCTGCGCCAGCGCCGAGGCCCGCTCGGCGAGCAACTCCTGGAACAGCCCGGTCCGGCTGCCGAAGCGCCGGAAGAGCGTCCCCTTGCCGACCCCCGCCGCCGCGGCCACCCGGTCGAGCGAGATGTGCTCGGCGCCCCGGGAGGCCAGCAGCTCTTCCGTCGCACGCAGGATCGCCTCCCGGTTGCGGGTCGCATCCGATCTCACGCACACCCTCCTCGGTTGCAAGCGGACCGCCGGTCCTCATAGTATCCCGCCATCGAAGCGGACCGACAGTCCGCATGCTCGGAAGGTGGAGTGAGACATGCGCGCATTGGTGGCCGGCCCCGGAGCCAGGGGACGCCTGGCGGAGGTTCCCGAGCCCGTGCCCGGCACCGATCAGGCCCTGGTGGAGGTGCGCCACGTGGCCGTCAACCACAGCGAGCTCCGCCACATGGACCGGTTCCCGGCCGGCACGGTGCTCGGCTACGACGCCGCCGGGATCGTGATCCGCCCCGCCGAGGACGGCACGGGCCCGGGGGCGGGCGCCAGGGTGGCGGCGTTCGGGGCGGGGGCGTGGGCGGAGCGGGCGGCGTTCGGGACGGACTCGCTGGCCGTCGTACCCGCGGGGGTGAGCATGGTGGCGGCCGCCGCGCTGCCGATGGCCGGCATCACGGCCCTGCGCGCGCTGCGGGCGGCCGGCGTGGGTCCGGGCTCCCGCGTGCTGGTGACCGGCGCGTCCGGCGCGGTGGGACGGCTGGCCGTACGGCTCGCCGCCCTGGCGGGCGCGTACGTCATCGCCTCCACCCGGCGCCCGGCCCCCGCCTGGGAGGGCCTCGTGGAGCCGGTGACCGGCCTCGACGGCATCGACCCCGTGGACGCGGTCATCGAGCTCGTGGGCGGCCCTACGCTGGTGGCCGCGTGGGGCCTGCTGAAGCCCGGCGGCAACCTCCAGAGCATCGGCTGGGCGGCCGGGCAGGCGGCCGTCTTCCCGCCGGACTCCACCTTCTCGCTCGGCACGGCGAGGTCCCTGCACTCCTTCGGCGACGTCGCCGCCCCCGCCGCCGACCTCGCCCACCTCCTCGGCCTGATGGCCGCCGGCGAGCTGTCCGTAGAGGTCGGCTGGCACGGATCCTGGGAACGCCTGGAGGAGGCCCGAGCGGCCCAGCTCGACCCCGCGACCACCGGCAAGATCACCCTGGCGGTCGGCCACCACCGGGCTGACGAGATCGAAACCCTCGTGTAACGCCTTGTCCCCTGGCGCGAAATGGTCTAGACGTAGACCAAAAGGAGCGTCCTCCACGCCCCCAGGGAGACCTCAATGACCACTGAAGAGGATTCCAGGCGACTCGCCGAGCTCGGCTACAAGCAGGAGCTGGCCCGCACCTGGAGCGGTTTCTCGAACTTCGCCATCTCCTTCTCGATCATCTCCATCCTCGCCGGCTGCTTCACCACCTTCGGACAAGCCTGGAACAACGGCGGCCCCATCGCCATCTCCTGGGGCTGGCCGCTGATCTCCCTGTTCATCCTGATCATCGGTTTCTGCATGTCGGAGCTGGTGTCGGCGTATCCGACGGCGGGCGGCATCTACTGGTGGGCCGCCAAGCTGGGCAAGCCGATCCACGGCTGGTTCACCGGCTGGCTCAACCTGATCGGCCTCATCGCCGTCACCGCGTCCGTCGACTACGGCTGCGCGACCTTCCTCAACATCACCCTCAACCGGCTGACCGGCGGCGCGTGGGAGGCCACTCTCCCGCAGGCGTTCCTGCTGTTCGTGATCATCCTGGCGCTGCACGCCCTGATCAACATCTACAGCCACAAGCTGATCTCGCTGCTGCAGAACATCTCGGTCTGGTGGCACGTGGCCGGCGCCGCGATCGTGGTCGCCATCCTGATCTTCGCCCCGGAGAACCACCAGTCCGCGAGCTTCGTCTTCTTCGGCACCAACAACAACTCCGGCTTCGGCGACGGCTCGGACGGGCTGCCCTTCTGGCTGTACGTGCTGCCGCTCGGCTTCCTGCTCACCCAGTACACGATCACCGGCTTCGACGCCTGTGCCCACGTGTCGGAGGAGACGCAGGGCGCGGCGAAGAGCGCGGCGCGCGGCCTGTGGCAGTCGATCTTCTACTCGGCCATCGGCGGATGGATCCTGCTGCTGGCCTTCCTGTTCGCCGCCACGAACGTGGACGAGATCAACAAACAGGGCGGATTCGTCGGCGCCATCTTCGAGACCGCGCTTTCGTCCCCGCTGGCCACGGCGATCTTCGCGATCTCCACGATCGGCCAGTTCTTCTGCGGGATGAGCTGCGTGACGTCGATGTCGCGGATGACGTACGCGTTCTCGCGCGACGGGGCGGTGCCCGGCTGGCGGCTCTGGTCCAGGGTGGACCGCAACCGCACCCCGGTGAACGCGATCATCGCCGGCTGCGTCGCGGCCGCGCTGATCACCCTGCCCGCGCTCTACGCCCCTCCCGGCCTGACCACGCCGGTCGCGTTCTACGCCGTCGTGTCGATCGCGGTCATCGGGCTCTACCTGGCGTTCCTCATCCCGATCTGGCTCCGGCTGCGCATGGGCGACGCGTTCCAGCCCGGCCCGTGGACGCTCGGGAAGAAGTACAAGGCCCTGTGCTGGATCGCCTGCGTCGAGATCGTGATCGTGTCGATCTACTTCATCATGCCGTTCTCGCCGGCCGGCGTGCCGGGCAACGCGGACTTCGCCTGGACGTCGGTCAACTACGCGCCCATCGCGGTGGGTGTGGTGCTGATCGGGATCGCCCTGTGGTGGGCCCTGTCGGCCCGGCACTGGTTCACGGGTCCCCGCCGCACGATCGACGAGGTCCCCGCCAAGTAGGAGCCGTCAAGTGGAAAGCCGTGGGTACGGCCCGGGCGGGCCGTACCCACGAGCAGGTCAGGCCGGAACGCCCCAGCTGAGCCGGTCCGTCGGCCACGTGCGCTGCGGCTGGCGCTTGAGCAGGCTCTCCTCAGGCGTGCCCACGGCGCAGCGGGTGCCGTGCGGGGGCACCTTCAGCGAGATGAGGTACTCGTCGATGATGTCCGTCTGGCACTTGTCCTTGCCGTAGATGCGGTGCCCCCAGCCCTCGTACGTGAGCAGCACCGCCTTGGAGCCGAGCTGGCGGGCCGCGTTGGCCGACCAGATCCACGGCGTGGCGGGGTCGTGCAGCGAGTTCCCGAGCAGCAGCGGGGCGTCGCCGGTGTACTTCAGCGAGTGCGGGGGGTTGGTGGTCGGGTAGTTCATGCAGATCGGCAGGTCGTCGATCGGGTACGGGTGGTACCGCGTGTCGGGCGCGAGCCGGTTGGAGACGTGCATGAGCGCGGCGTACTCCGTGTAGTTGCGCAACCGGAGGTTGTAGTCCTGGCAGAGGATCGCGGTCGGCAGGTACGCGACGTCCCCCTCCACCGGGCCACGACCGGGCAGCGGCGGCACCCAGTCCGGCGGCTCCCCGCCGGCCAGCCAGTTGATCGTCTGGCTCAGCGTGTGCCAGTCGGGCCCCTCGTTGCCCAGCGCGGCGTTGTAGATGACCTGCAGCTCGGTCATCTTCTGGCCCGTGCTCGGGTAGGTCAGCTCACCGCGCCGGGCCTTGTCCAGCAGGTCCTTCCAGATCGCGCGGATGTCGCGGCCGTGCAGGACACAGCTCGGGTCCTGGTCGCACCAGCCGACGAACTGGTCGAACGCGTCCTCGACGGCGAGCGCCTCCGTGGCGAGGAAGCCCTCGACACCGAGGCTGTGGTCCATGTTGCTGTCGAGCGCGAGTGCCCGGACGCGGCGCGGGAACAGCTCGGCGTACATCTGCCCGATCAGGGTGCCGTACGAGATCCCGTAGAACGTGAGCTTCTCCTCGCCGAGGGCGGCGCGGAGGGCGTCCATGTCACGTGCGACGTCGACGGAGTCGACGTGGTCGTACAGGGCACCGGTACGGGCCCGGCAGTCCGCGTGCAGCTTCTTCGTGAAGGCGTTCCAGGCGTCGAAGTCGGCCTGGCTCTTCATGACGGTGTGCGGCATCTGGTTGTAGACGGACGCCGAGCAGATCACCGGATTGCTGCGACCGACACCCCGGGGGTCGAAGCCGACGATGTCGAAGCGCCGCTGGAGCTCCTCGGTGTAGGAGCCGGGGGCGCCGTAGACGGCCTCCACCCCGGACCCGCCCGGCCCCCCGGGGTTGATCACCAGAGATCCGACCCGCGCCGCGGGGTCGGTGGCCTTGCGCCGGGCCACGGCGATGTCGACCTTCGGCCCGTCCGGCTTGGACCAGTCGATCGGGACGGTCAGCTTGCCGCACTCGGCGCTGGGCTCCTCCTCACAGGGCGCCCAGGCGATGCTCTCCGTGCTCTCCGTGCTCTCCGTGGTCGTGCCGGTGGCCGCATTGGCCGCCGAAATCGGTAACGCTGTCGCCAGCGCCAGGAGAGCGGCGGCGAGCATGGAAACTCTTCTTCGCACAATGCTCCAATCTTCAGTCGATCCCCCCGTCGGGGCGTGTGACCAAAGCGGATCATTGCGTATTTCGGCGGATGGGCAGGAAGGAATGACAATATTTCCTCCCTGAGGATGACCTCGGCCGTCAGGTCGCCTCGAACGCCTCCGCGGCGGCGGCCCGCACGTCGTCCATGGTGACAGCGCCCATGGTGGCGGCGTCGGTGGCGGCGTCCTGCGTGGCGGCGGTGGCGCCCAGCTCGCGCTTGAGCGAGGTCATGTCCACGTCCGGCATCCCGCAGGCGACGGCCCAGTCCCACGGCGTCAGGTCGCCGTCGACGTTGAGCGCGAACCCGTGGCTGGTGACGCCCCGGCTCTGCCGCATCCCGATCGAGACGATCTTGCGCCCGGTCTCGGCCGTCCAGACGCCGGTCAGCAACTCGGACCCCGGCGGCGTGTCGCGGCGCTCGGCCGGCAGGCCCAGCTTGCCCAGCGCCGCCACCAGCCGCAGCTCCACCTCGCGCACGTAGTCGACGATGCCCTCGCCCTCGTCGAGCTTGACGATGAGGTAGCCGACGAGCTGGCCGGGCCCGTGGTAGGTGAGCTGGCCGCCGCGACCGGTCTCGACGACGGGGATGCCGCGGCCCGGGTCGGGCAGGTGGGAGACCGGGGTGCGGCGCCCGATCGTGTAGACGGACGGGTGGCTCAGCAGCCAGAGCGTGTCCGGCCGCTCGTCCCGTTGGCGCTGCCCGACCATGTCGGTCATGCGCTCCATCGCCTTGTCGTAGTCGACGAGCTCATCCTGGATGAGCGTCAGCGGCCTAGCCCTCATGCCTTGAGGATATGCCGGGTCCCGGACCCGGGAGCACGGCCCCGGACCCTCGGTGGCCTCAGTAGGTGGAGACCTCGATGAGGTTGCCGTCGGGGTCGCGGAAGTAGACCGACGTGATCGTGCCCTGCGCCCCCGTACGCGGGACCGGGCCCTCCTCGACCGGTACGCCGCAGGTCTCGAGGTGCCGCACGACCTCCTCGATCGGGACGGCGCTGATCAGGCAGAGATCGGCGGATCCGGGCGTGGGACGGGCCGCCTTCGGGTCGATCTCCGCGCCCGCCCGATGCAGGTTGATCTTCTGGACGCCGAAGCGCAGGGCGTGGCGGCCGCCCTCGAACACCACCGGCTCCATGCCGAGGACCCGGCTGTAGAAGGCCATGGTGCCGTCGATGTCGGTCACGGTGAGGACCAGGTGGTCGAGATGGTCGATCCGAATCACCCGCCCAATCTACGAGCCCGGGGCGACGGCCGCGCCGGAAGTCGGGGCGGGAGGAGTGAACCGACAGGCGGGCGAATGGCGTCCAAGGCGGTGTGAGACCCACGGCTGGGTGCCGGCCCCGTCCGGCCTCGACGGCGCCGCTGACTCGCTGGTGCCCGGCAGCCCGGTCAGCGCGCTGATCTGCGCATATCCGGGAAACACCCGGTCGGGCGGGCTGGCCGGATCGCGGACCCTGACCGGCCAGGCCAGGGCGATGGCCCATGACCTGGGCTACCTTCCGGTCGGCACCGAGGGCGCCGAGATCGCGTGCACGCTGATGGCCGGACCGGCGACGAACTACCTCGTCCGGTTCGCCTACCCCGACGGCCGGGGGTTGTGGCTGGGCAGCGCCGAGGAGGTGAACTCCTGCGTGACGACCACGAACGGCACGGCACTCAGCCACGTGTACGTCGGCGACAGCCTCACCGCCGCCTACCGTACGGGGACGTGGCGCCTCGACCAGCCCGAGCGGCCCTGCCCGGGCTCGCTCGGCCGGCGCGGGCAGGACGCGCGGATGGTGCCCGAAGGACCGGTCAAGGTCGTGGCGTGCCGGATCCGCCGCCGGGCCGAGCCGGAACGCCTGCCACCCGCTCCGCGGGGTGGGCGGCGGCCGGTTCGAGGTGCTCTTCGGCTATGCGGACGGCCCCCCGGCCTCCGTCCGCGTCACCACCGCCTGCCGGCCCTCCGCGAACAACGGGCTGCTCGAAGGCCATCTGGACGACACCGTCCGCGACCGGGTGGTACAGCTCGCGCCACCATGACAATGGCGCGCCCGCGGAAATCCGCGAACACGCCATCATTCACCGCCGGAGCTTTCTACGCCCTGCCCCATTTACGTTCGGAGCAGCGGTCCAGACCCCGGTAGGCGACGCAGACCTTGATTCCGATGTAGGTCTTCTCCGGCGGGTCGAAGGTGTGGAACCAGCGCGTCCCGCACGACTTGTTCCAGTAGTGCCGCACCTTGCCGTATCCGTAGACGTGCAGGACCACGGCCCGCCGGTCGTTGCAGCTCTTGTCCCAGAGCTGGAAACGGTCCCCGTTGTGGTGGAAGGCGCCATAAGCGCCCCCGACCTCCGCGCTGACGTTCTTTCCGGCCGACTCGGCGGCCCAGGCGGGCCCGGCCGCGGCCGTCAGCGGCATCGCGCTCGCCGCCAGTACGGCCAGGCTCATCGTCATTCTTCTGGCGATTCTCCTGGACATTTCCTCTCCTGTCCCCGTTTGCTGGTACAGAAGAGCTTTGTCCAATGAGGCCGGAACGTCATTGATGACCCGTGCACATGGGTTTGCGACCGGTGCACGGACCATTCCCCCCAGCGATTATGCGGCCGTCCGGTAGCCCTTCGGCTCTTCCGGGATGAGGATCCACATCACGACGTAGACCACCCAGAGCGGCCCCGGAATGAGCGACAGCAGCAACCAGAGGATCCGTACGAGGGTGGGCGGCAGCCCCATCTTGTCGGCGAGACCGCCGCAGACGCCGGCCAGGATCCTGTGCTCTCGTGAGCGGTACATGCTGTTCCTCCGTGTGGTTTTTCGACCTGTCTGGAGAACGGATGGCCGGCTCCAGGGACTCCCGTCAGGAACCCTGAGAAAACCCTGTAAGGGTCAGCCACTCATGTGCCATGCCCAGATGTCGGCTGGTCAGTCCATGCCTGGGGTCCACATGGATGAGCAGGAAATCGTCGAGCCCCTGATGCACCCTGAGGTATTCCTCGTCCTCCGCCCACACCTGGTCGTCGAACCAGACGAACGGCCGCCGCCCCGCGTACTCCGCCACGTGCCGCGTCTTGAACATCTCCCCGTGCTCGCTCGGCGTGTCCGGGCTCATGGAGATCACGGGAAGCGAGGGCAGGCCGATCCTGGGCGCGATCCAGTCGTTGGCGTGGTGCTCCCAGGTGGTGGCCCAGACCAGCTCTGAGCCGGTGGTCAGGGCCAGGTCGAGCAGCCGGCGGCCGTGCCGGGGGTTCAGGTGCACGGTGTAGACGTCGGTGCCGACCGTGCACCTGTACCGCCGGAAGTCCGGGGTCGGCCGGCCCATCGGGTTGAGCACGCCGTCCACGTCGAGCAGGAGCAGGGGTTTCACCTGACGGCTCCGACGCCCCGATACTCCTGCGGGCTGATGCCCCGTACCCGCTTGAAGGCCGCGCTGAGCGCGAACGGGCTGCCGTAGCCGACCTTCCTGGCCACGGAACCGATCGTGGCGTCGGGCTCGCGCAGCAGGTCGGCGGCCAGCGCCAGCCGCCAGTCGGTGAGGAAGGCCATCGGCGGCTCGCCCACCAGCTCGGTGAAGCGCCTGGCCAGCGAGGCCCTGGACACGCCCACCTCGGCGGCCAGCGTGGCGACCGTCCACGGGTGGGCGGGGTTGTTGTGCAGCATGCGCATGGCCTTGCCCACCACGGGGTCGCTCATCGCGCGATACCAGGCGGGCGCCTCGTGCGTGGCGAAGTGCGCCCGCAGCACCGCGATGAGCAGCAGGTCCAGCAGCCGGTCGAGGACCGCCTCCTGGCCCGGCTCATCCTTGACGATCTCCGCGCCGAGCAGCGAGATGATCGGGTCGCCCGGCTGCACGATCAGCTGGGGCAGCGCTTCGAGCAGCCGCCTGCTGACCTCGCCCTCCAGGTTGTAGGTGCCGGTGAGCAGCACGGTGCCGCCCTCCGGGTCATTGCCCCAGGTCCGCACGCCCAGGTCCATGGCCTGGTAGAGGGACACGCCGTCGAGCGTGGTGCAGTGCTGGCCGGGGTGGATGACGATCTGCGGCTCGGTGCGGGGGTCGTCGGCCACGGTGTACGGCTCCGGCCCCCGCGCGATCGCCACCTGGCCCGGCTCCAGGTGCACGGGCTCGCCCCCGTCGAACGTGATCCACGACTCGCCCCGGACCTGCGCCATCACCGACAGCGGGGCCTCGTCCTGGATGCGCAACGACCAGGGCGGATCCAGGATCGAGCGGAGCAGGAAGGCGCCGCGCGCTCTCGGGCCGTCGAGTAGCGCCGCGAGCTGGTCCATGGGCTAGACGATCGCATATGGGATTGCGCTTCTCAACCATGGAGAGTCTTATCGGTATGGGGACTTACTAGATGCATGACGATTTTGGTGCTCGGCGGCACCGGTAAGACCGGCCGCCGCATAGCTGACCGGCTCACCGCGCTCGACCTGCCCGTACGGATCGGGTCCCGCTCCGGCACGCCGGCCTTCGAGTGGCAGGACCGCTCCACCTGGCCCGCCGCTCTCGACGGCGTCACGAGCGTCTACCTGTCCTACTACCCCGACCTCGCCTTCCCCGGCGCGTACGACGACGTCAAGGCATTCACGGAGCTCGCCGTGCGCACCGGCACGCGGCGGCTGGTCCTGCTGTCCGGGCGGGGCGAGCCGGAGGCGCAGGCCAGCGAGCGGACCGTCCAGGAGTCGGGCGCCGAGTGGACGGTGCTGCGCTGCAGCTGGTTCATGCAGAACTTCAGCGAGGACTTCCTGCTCGGCGCGGTCCTCGACGGCGTCATCGCGCTGCCCGCCACGGACGTCCCCGAGCCGTTCCTGGACGTCGAGGACATCGTCGACATCGCCGTGGCGGCGCTCGCCCAGGAGGGGCACGCGGGCCGGGTGTACGAGCTGACGGGGCCACGGCTGCTGACGTTCGCGCAGGTGGCCGCCGAGCTGTCCGCGGCCACCGGCAGGGAGATCACGTTCGTCCCCGTCACGACCGACGAGTACATCGCCTCGGCGGTGTCGCACGGGGTCACGCCCGAAGAGGCGGCGGGCCTGAGCCATCTGTTCACCGAGATTTTGGACGGCCGCAACGCGAGCATCACCGACGGCGTGCACCAGGCGCTCGGCCGCCCGGCCCGCGACTTCGCCGACTTCGCCCGGGCCAACGCCCAGGTCTGGAAGCGCTAGCCCCTGGCCCCGCGAGAACACCTGCGGGGCCGCCGATTCCGCTAACCTCACCCTCGTCACTCCCGCGTGCTCGAAAGGTGTAGTCGTGATCGGCTGGCTTGAAGCGGTGGTTCTGGGGTTGATCCAGGGGCTCACGGAGTTCCTGCCGATCTCCTCCAGCGCCCACATCCGTGTGGTCTCCGCTTTCGCCGGCTGGCAGGACCCGGGGGCGGCGTTCACGGCGGTCATCCAGCTCGGCACGGAGACCGCCGTGCTGATCTATTTCCGCCAGGAGATCTGGGAGATCGTCTCCACCTGGACGCGCTCCCTGTTCAACAAGGAGCTGCGCGGTCACTGGGCAGCGCGCATGGGCTGGTTCATCATCGTCGGCACGCTGCCCATCGGCATCCTCGGCCTGACGCTGAAGGACCAGATCGAGACGAGCTTCCGCGACCTGCGCCTGGTGGGCACCACGCTGATCGTCTTCGCCCTCATCCTGTGGTTCGCCGACCGCACCGCCCGCAACAAGCTCACGCTGGAGAAGCACCTCAGCTTCACCCACGCCGTCATCTACGGCTTCGCGCAGTCGCTGGCCCTGATCCCGGGCGTCTCCCGCTCCGGCGGCACCGTGACCGCCGGTCTGCTGCTCGACTACCGCCGCGAGGACGCCGCGAAATACTCCTTCCTGCTGGCCATCCCGGCCGTGCTGGCCTCCGGCCTGTTCGAGCTGAAGGACATCGGCGAGGGCCCGGCCCCCGAGTGGGGGCCGACGATCCTCGCCACCGTCATCTCGTTCATCGTCGGCTACGCGGCGGTGGCCTGGTTCCTGCGCTACATCAGCACCCACCGCTTCACCATCTTCGTGATCTACCGGATCATCCTCGGCTTCTTCGTGATCCTCGCCGTCACCGCAGGCTGGATTCCGGCGCAGGGCTGACGCGCGCCGCCGCCGGATAGTACGCCGCCCACGCCTCGTCGCCCATGCGCAGGATCTTCAGCCCGGTCCAGCCCAGCCCGGCGACGGGGACGACCCAGAACGGCACGGTCAGCGGCCCATACGGCACCAGGAACCCGCCGAGATATCCGGCGGCCACCACCAGCGGCACCCACCACCCGACGAACCCGGCCCGCCACACCGCCACGCACAGCAGCGGCAGGCCGATGAACCCGAAGAACATCCACGGCATCTGGAACCCGAACACCACTCCGGGCAGGTTGAGCATCTCGTCGAGGATGCGCTGCGTCTCCTCCGGCGAGTAGTGCTGCCCCAGCCACCACTCCACGGGATCGCTGAGCAGCAGGCCGGACAGCTGCAGATAGCCGAGCACCGTGAGCACCCCGCTCACGTGGCCCAGCCGCGTGGCCTCGCGCCTGGTCAGATGCACCAGGCCGAGCACGGCCACGGCCATGAGCATCCAGCTCCAGTGGTAGAGGACGGACTGGGTCTGGGCGAGCGCGGGGTTCGCGCCGTAGCTGACCGACTCCCGGTCGTCGCCCCAGGTGCCGGGATCGACGACGACGGCGACGGCCTGGAGCAGCGGGGCCACGATCAGCAGGACGCCTGCCGTGACGCGGCGAAAGGTCACCTGGTCCTTGAACATGCCGCCGACCGTAGGCTCGCCCGCCCCGGGACGTCGTCCGCCTGTGGGGCGACCGGCCATCCCCTGGAAGGCGGAGAAGATCAGAGCGAACGGGGATAGCGGCTGCACAGCGCGAAGACGACGGCGAAGAGTGTCCAGGCGGTGACGTACGCGACCGGGTGGGCCCAGGTGTCGCCCATGAGGTCGGCCAGCGCCTGGCGGCCCTCGAAATAGATCGCCAGCCCCGCCACCGCCCCCGGGACGGCGCCCCACCACCGCTGCCACCACACCTCGTACGCGACGACCTCGAACACCACGAGCGCGACCGGCCCGAGCAGCAGGAACTTCAGCCCGGGCGGGTGGGACAGGAGCGCGGCCAGCACCATGACGGCCACCGCCGAGCCGCCTGTCAGCAGGACGACGGCGGCGAAGGGCGCGGGCTCGTTGCGCGGATCCTCGACGGGCGAGGAGTCGGGAACGCCGGGTGCGGGATCGTCGCGCGGTTCACGGTCATCTGGCACAACCGGCATTGTGGCCGACAGCACCGCGCGACGAACCCCTACCAAAGGAGGTCACACAGCTACCGGAGTACGTGGCGCCACGGGGCGGCCCGGGTCGGCGACACAAGCCCACCTGGTCGCGCCCGACGTCCGGCGCTACCTGGCCGGCACGCTCACCTTGGCGGAGATCGCCACCCCCCGGTAGGTGACCAGCGTGAACAGCAGCGCGACCAGGGCCAGCCCCGTGGCCAGCACGACCACGCCGATCCGGCCGTAGGTCTCCAGCGCCGCCCCGCCGGCCAGCCCCGCCACGAACAGCCCGAAGTACTGCGCCGACGACAGCAGCCCCAGCCCGATCGGCACGCTGCCCGGCACCGCGGTGACGGTCCTGAACTGCTGGGCCGGCGCGACCATCCAGCCGACCGCGCCCCACAGGAACCCCCACGCCATCGCGACGGGCAGCGCCACGTTGGCGACGGGGATGAGCGCCAGGAACACCACGGACGCGCTCAGGCCGAACAGGATCATCCGGCGCGGCCCGTACGCGTCGGTGAGCCGCCCGCCGAGCATGTTCCCCACGATGCCGCCCAGCCCCCACGCCCACAACAGCGCGGGCAGCGGCAGGTCGAACATCGACCCGATGTACGTGTACGCGCTGAACCCCGCCGCGAACATCAGCAACTGCGTGACCATCACCGCCAGCACCCGCCGGTCCCGCAACGGCTCGAACCGCTCCCGCAACCGCCCCGACGCCGGGATGTGCACCTCGGGCACCAGGGCCGCGACCCCGACGAGCCCGAGCACCCCGAGCCCGGCGACCATCCACAACGTGGCCCGCCAGCCCGCGGCCTCCCCCAGCCACGTGCCGAGCGGCACCCCGATGGCCGATGACACGCTCAATCCGCCCATCACCAGCGCCAGCGCGCGCCCGCGCCGCTCGGGAGCGGTCAGCGCGTTCGCCACGGCCGACGACGTGGGCGTGAACATCGCCGCCCCCGCCGCCGCGATCACCCGGGTCAGCATGACCAGCGGGTACGTCGGGGCCAGCGCGGTCAGCGTGTTCCCCGCCACGAACACGCTGAGGGCCACCAGCAACAGGGTCCTGCGCGACATGCGTACGGTCAGGGCGGCCAGCAAAGGCGACAGCACCGCGTACGCCAGCGCGAACACGGTCATGAGCTGCCCCGCGGCGGACCGGGAAACCCCCAGGTCCGCGGAGATGGGCGGCAGCAGCCCGGCCGTCACGAACATGCCCGTACCGATCGCGAAATTACCGGCGGCCATCGGATAGAGCCGTGAACTCATGAACCCTCCAGCAAAAAGTTGGACGCACATCAAACTGTCTTATAGTTGGATTGTTGTCAAACAATGGGACGGAGGTAGGCTTCAGCCATGCGCCTGCTACCTCATCCAGCCACGGAGAACATCGAGCTCACAGAGGTCCTGCGGGCGCTCTCGGATCCCGTACGCCTGGAGATCGCCGTCCGCCTCGACGCCGCCGGGGAGATGACGTGCACGGTGGCCGGGGACGATCTCGGCGTGCACAAGTCGACCGCCTCGCACCACTACCGCACGCTGCGCGAGTCCGGCGTGGTCCTAACCAAGCAGGAGGGCCGGCTGAAATACATGAGCCTGCGCCGCGACGACCTGGAGGCCCGCTTCCCCGGGCTGCTCGACACGGTCCTGTCCGCCGCCCGCAGGGTTCCCGTCGCGGCCCATGCGGGTCGCTGACGCGGCCGCGGGGCTGCCCATCCGGCACGTCCTGCCCGAGCTGCTGGCCACGCTCGACCGGCACGGCAGCGCGGTGCTGACCGCCCCGCCCGGCACCGGCAAGACCACCGTGGTCCCGCTCGCCCTGGCCGAGACGGGCCTGCGCGTCCTGGTGGCCGAGCCGCGCCGGCTGGCCGTCCGCGCGGCGGCCCGCCGCATGGGCGTCAGCCACACGATCAGGGGCGAGCGGCACGTGGGCGCGAACCCCATGGTCGAGGTGGTCACCACCGGCGTGCTGCTGCAACGCCTGCAGCGGGACCAGGAGCTGGCCGGGGTGGACGCGGTCATGCTCGACGAGTGCCACGAGCGCCACCTCGACGCCGACACGGCGCTGGCCTTCCTCCTCGACGTACGCGACACGCTCCGCCCCGACCTGCGCCTGCTGGCCACCTCCGCCACCGCCGACGCCGCGCCGTGGGCCGAGCTCATCGGCGGGCCCGTCGTCGCGGCCACCGGCGACGCCCACCCCATCGAGACGATCTGGGCCCCGCCGTCCCGCCCGGTCGCCCCGCCGCACGGCCTGCGCGTCGATCCCGCGTTCCTGTCCCACGTGGCCTCGGTCGTCCGCCGGGCGCTGGCCGAACGGGACGGCGACGTGCTGTGCTTCCTGCCCGGCGTGGGCGAGATCGCCAGGGTGGCCGGGATGCTGGCCGGTGAGGTGGAGCAGCTCCTCCAGGTGCACGGCCAGGCCCCGCCGCACGTCCAGGACGCCGTGCTGTCGCCCGGGACGGGCCGCCGGGTGGTGCTGGCCACGTCGGTCGCCGAGTCGAGCCTGACCGTGCCCGGCGTGCGGGTGGTGGTGGACTCGGGGCTGGCCCGCGAACCGCGTACCGACCACGCCCGCGGCCTCGGCTCCCTCACCACGGTCCGGGTCTCGAAGGCGTCCGCCACCCAGCGCGCGGGGCGGGCCGGCCGCGAGGCGCCCGGGACGGTCTACCGCTGCTGGTCTGCGGCCGACCACGCGCGCCTCGCCGAGCACGCCCGGCCGGAGATCGCGCTCGCGGACCTGACGGGGTTCGCCCTCCAGGCCGCCTGCTGGGGCGCTCCCGGCACCACGGGCCTGTCCCTGCTCGACCCGCCCCCGCCCGCCGCCCTGTCCGCCGCGACCCGCACCCTGACGGCCCTCGGCGCCCTCACCCCCGCTCCCTCCCGTACGCCCCTCCCCGCCGCCCCCGCCCCGCCCGACGGCGGGCCCGGGATCGACGGCCCCGGGGAGCCGGAGAGCGCGGCCGGACCCGTCCAGGTGACGGACAGGGGCCGCCGGATGGTGCTGGCCGGGGTGCACCCGCGCCTGGCCAGAGCCCTGCTCGACCTCGGCCCGGACGCCGCCGAGGTGGTGGCCCTGCTGTCGGAGCAGCTGCCCCGCGACGCGCCCGACGACCTGGTGGAGGTCTGGCGGCTGGCCCGCCGCGGCGGCACCGGTTTCGCGTCCCGCTGGCGCCAGGAGACCAGCCGCCTGCGCCGCGCCCTGCCCCGTTCCCGGCACAGCGGTGGCGGGAACGGTGACGCGGTGGCCGGGATGGCCGTGGCGCTGGCGTTTCCGGAGCGGGTGGCGCGCCGGCGCGGCGGCGGCTACCTCATGGCGTCCGGCACCCAGGCCCAGCCGGCCGAGGGCTCCAGGCTCCAGACCGCCGAATGGCTGGCCATCGCGATCGCCGACCGCCCCACCGGCTCGGCCTCCGCCCGGATCAGGCAGGCCGTCGTCATCGACGAGGCCACCGCCAGGCTCGCGGTCGGCACCACGGTCGAGGACGAGGTCAGCTGGCGCGTCCCGCCGGGCGGGCGCCGCGGCGACGTGTCCGCCCGCAGGGTCGAACGCCTGGGCGCGATCGAGCTGTCCGCCACCCCGCTCAAGGACGCCGACGTGCGCGAGGCCATCCTGTACGGCCTGCGCACCGAGGACGTGCTCACCTGGACCGGGCAGGCCAGGAACCTGCGCGACCGCCTGGCGTTCTGCCACCGCGCGATCGGCGCCCCCTGGCCCCCGATGGACGCCCTCGCCGACCTGGCCGACCAGTGGCTGGAGCCCGAGCTGTCCAGGGCCCGCCGCCGCGCCGACCTGGAACGCATCGACGTCGCGGGCGCGCTGAAGCGCCTGATCCCGTGGAGCGAGCGCCTGGACCAGGTCGCCCCGGAGCGCATCGAGGTCCCGACCGGCTCCAACATCCGCGTGGACTACTCGGGCGAGCAGCCGGTGCTGGCGGTGAAGCTGCAGGAGCTGTTCGGCCTGCAGGAGACGCCGCGGATCGCGGGCGTGCCGGTGCTCGTCCACCTGCTCTCCCCCGCGGGCCGCCCGCTGGCGGTCACGGCGGACCTGGCCTCGTTCTGGCGTGACGGCTACCGCCACGTACGAGCGGAGATGCGCGGCCGCTACCCCAAGCACCCCTGGCCGGAGGACCCGCTGACCGCGCCGCCCACCCGCCGGACGAAGGGACGCTCATGACGGGCCGGGGCGCCGGCTTCACCATGGTCGGCGCCCCTCCGCGTCTGAGTCAGACCCTGAGGCTCACGGCACGAGGCCGTCCAGCGTCGGGTTCTCGACGACGGGATAGCGCTCGCTCCCGACACCCACGTCCTTGAACCCGCTGGAGGTGGCGACGCAGACGACGGGCCCGTCGAAGTCGCGCCGCAGCCTGCGGTGCCCGGCCAGCCCGGCCGCCCCCGACAGCTCCTGCCACATCCCCTGCCGGGCCAGGTCGTGCTGCGCCCGCCGCATCTCCTCGTCGGTCACGAGCACCGCCTCGCCGCCGCTGTCGCGCACGGCCGCCACGCCCCGGTGCCCGCCGACCGGCCCCGCCAGGCTGTAGGCCTCGGTGGGCCCCAGCTCGACGATCGCGGCGGGCGCCCCGGTGGCCAGCGCCTTGGCATGGGGCCCGCCGGCGGCCGACTCGCAGGAGAACATCCGCGGCGCCTTCTCCGCCAGCCCGAGCAGCCGCAGCTCCACGAACCCCTTCCAGATGCCGTACAGCAGCTCGGCGTATCCGGTGGGCACGAAGACCGCCGCGGGTACCTCCCCGAGCTGCAGGAACAGCTCGTACGCGATCGTCTTGTAGCCCTCGGGCCCGAACGGGTGCCCGGTGTGCGTCACGGTCTGGTTGCTGACCGGGTGGTAGCCGAGCCGGTCGACGACCTCCCGCAGCAGCGGCCAGCGCGCCTCGACGGGGACGGACACGACCTTGGCCCCGTACGCCCGCGCGAACGCCTGCACGGCCGGCGGCGACTCCGCCGAGGCCAGCACGATCGCGGGCAGCCCGGCCCGGGCCGCGTAGGCGGCGGCGGAGGCCCCGTGGTTGCCGGAGGAGGCCACGACCACGCCCGGCGCGCCGCACGCGACGGCGGCGCTGACCGTGACGCGGTTGAGCCGGTCCTTGTGCGACCACGTCGGGTTGCGCGACTCGTCCTTGATGTAGACGTCACCGAGCCGAACCAGCGGCGTGCCGCCCTCGCCCAGCGTGGGCGCCTCCAGCGGCGGCAGCAGCGGCGCCCACCGCGCGAGGTCGGGGCCCGGCTCCTGGCCGAACAGGCCCCGATCCACCTTCGCGTAGTCGTAGACGACCTCCAGCGGATAGGCCAGCTCGGCGGTGCTGGTCTTGGGGCAGCCCCGCGTCAGTGGCGGGAACAGCGGGAACTCGGCCGAGGGGTCGCCCAGCGAGCGCTGGCGGAGGGCAAGCGAAGGTTGGTTCACGTGGATCGACCCTATCGAGCCTCGCAACCTAGAGTGAAAAGCTGCACACTCTAGTCATGTTGTGGGCAGGCAGGTCCGCCATCGAGATCGCGAGGGCCGTCCGGCACGGGGATGTCAAGGCCGCCACCGTCGTCGAGGAGCACCTTCACGCCATCTCGGAGCGGGATTCCAGAGTAGGGGCGTTCCGGCTGGTCAGGGAGCAGGCCGTGGACGAGGCGCGGCTGCTGCAGAAGCGGCGCGACCTGACCGACCTGCCGCTGGCCGGCGTGCCGGTGGCGGTCAAGGACAATCTCGAGGTGGCCGGGGAGGCCACGCGCGGCGGGTCAGCCGCCACCTCCGACGCGCCGGCGCCCGAGGACCACGCGACCGTGGCCCGCCTGCGGGCGGCCGGCGCCGTGGTCGTCGGACTGACGAACCTGCCGGAGCTGGGGCTCGTGGCGTTCGGCGACAGCGCGTACGGCATCGTGCGCAACCCCTGGAACCCCTCCCGCACGGCCGGCGGCTCGTCGGCGGGCAGCGCGGCGGCCGTGGCGGCGGGCATGGTGCCGCTCGCGCTCGGCAACGACGGCATGGGCTCGCTGCGCATCCCGGCGGCCTGCTGCGGCGTGCTGGCCATCAAGCCGGGCACCGGCCTGGTGCCGCCGCCGGCGAACGACTGGGAGCGGCTCACCGAGAACGGCCCGCTGGCCACGACCGTCCCGGACCTGGCGCTCGCGCTGTCCGTGCTGGCCGCGGACCCGTCGCTGGCGGAGGCGTGGCGCGGCGGCCGTCGGGTCGAGCCCCCGCCGCGCATGCTGCGCTCGGTCTGGGCGGACGACGACGAGGTGTGGGAGCCGCAACCGCCGCCGGCCAGCCCTGAGCCGTTCGACCTGCGGGTGGCCTACGCTCCCCAGCCGCTGCCGCCCGGCCTGCCGATGGACAAGGAGTTCCGGGCCGCGGTGCGCGGGGCGGCCGAGACGCTGCGGCTGGCCGGCCACACGGTGGTCGAGCACGAGCGCAGGCTGCCGGCCTGGCTCGGCCCGGCCACGATCGCGACCTGGCTGGTCAGGGCCGCCGAGGCCGCCGAGGGCCTGGAACGCGGGCGGCTGGAGCGCCGCACGCGGGGGCTCGCCCGCGCGGGCCGGGTGCTCGGCGCGCTCAAGCTGGACGGCGTACGCGGGCGGGAGCGCTGGAGCGGCTACGGCGCCGACCAGTGGTTCGGCGACGCGGACGCGCTGATCACGCCCGCCCTGGCCGCCATCCCGCCGAAGGCCGAGCGCTGGGGCGAGCGCGGCTTCCTGCGCAACGCGGGGAGCAACGTCCGGTACGCCCCCGCCACCGGCGCCTGGAACATGTGCGGCTGGCCCGCCATCACCGTCCCCCTCGCCACTCATTCCAGCGCGCTGCCCATCGGCGTGCAGCTCATCGCCCCGCCCGGCGGCGAGCCCCACCTGCTGGGCCTGGCCGCCCAGCTCCAGGCGGCCCACCCGCCGCTCCGACCGCCCGGCTTCTCGTTCTGATCCATAACAATCGCTTCTGACGA
Organism: Nonomuraea sp. KM90; assembly: GCF_052246675.1. Classification (NCBI taxonomy): domain Bacteria; kingdom Bacillati; phylum Actinomycetota; class Actinomycetes; order Streptosporangiales; family Streptosporangiaceae; genus Nonomuraea; species Nonomuraea sp. KM90. Next base: position 127,776 of record NZ_JBQQCB010000015.1, read on the forward strand.
TCAGAAGATCTATCTCTTGGACTTATAGGTTTCGCCTCGGCACCCTGGAAAGGAGACGTAAAGAGGGATTAATCATGCGATCTGTGCTGCACCGGAACGACTCCGGATACGACGCCGAACGAACCGGCTTCCACCTCCTCTCCTCCCACCGGCCCGACCTGATCGTCCCCGCCGCCACCCCCGAAGAGGTACGGCAGGCGGTGGCCCGCGCCGCGGCCGAGAGCCTGCCCGTCGCCGTCCAGGCCACCGGGCACGGCGTGCCCCTCCCCGCCTCCGGCGGCCTGCTCATCACCACCGGCCGGATGAACGCCGTCACCGTCGACCCGGCCACCGCCACCGCGCGGATCGAGGCCGGCGTGCGCTGGGACCAGGTCATCGCGGAGGCGGCCCGCCACGGCCTGGCCCCGCTGTCCGGCTCGTCCCCGGTCGTGGGCGCGGTCTCCTACACGCTGGGCGGTGGCCTCGGCCTGCTGGCCAGGCGCTACGGCTACGCCGCCGACCAGGTGCGGGCCGTGGACGTCGTCACGGCCGACGCCGAGCACCACCACGTCACCCCCGACAGCGACCCCGACCTGTTCTGGGCGCTGGTGGGCGGCCGGGGCAACTTCGGCGTGGCGACCGCGCTGGAGATCGGCCTGGTGCCGGTCGAGCGGTTGTACGGGGGCGCGCTCTATTTCGGGACCGACCTGGTCGAGACCGCCCTGCACACCTGGCGGGACTGGACCGGGTCGCTGCCGGACGAGATGACCTCGTCGATCGCCGTCATCCCCTTCCCCGACGTCGAGCAGGTGCCGGCGCCCTTCCGCGGCCGGACCGTGGCCCACGTCCGCATCGCGTACACCGGGGACGTAGCGGAGGGCGAGGAACTCGTCCGTCCCCTGCGGGCGATCGGCCCCCGGCTGGTGGATACGGTGGGCGAGCTGCCGTACACCGCGTCGGCCGCCATCCACAACGACCCCACCGAACCGGCCGGCTACTTCGCCACGCACTCCCTGCTGCGCGAGCTCCCGCCGGAGTCCCTGGACGCGCTGCTCGGCGTGCGCGGCGTGATCGAGGTGCGCCACCTCGGCGGCGCGCTGGCCAAGCCCCAGGGCGCGCCCAACTCGGTGGGCCACCGGGACGCGGCCTACTTCGCCGCCGTCCTGTCCCCCGGCCTCGCCCCCGGCACGGACCCGCGGGCCCTGCGCCCGGTCCACGAGGCCATCAGGGAGGCGCTGTCACCGTGGGCGACGGGCGGCCGGGTGCTGAACTTCCTGTACGGCGAGAACGCCGGCCCCGACGAGGTGCGCAGGGCGTACGAGCCGGCCGACTACGAGCGCCTGACCGAGCTGAAGTCCCGCTGGGACCCGGCGAACCTGTTCCGCCTGAACCACAACATCCCCCCGGCCTGAGCGGGCCGGAGGGACGCTGTGGTCAGATGCTGGTCAGATGTTGATCAGATGCCGACCGGGTGCCAGACGGTCTTCGTCTCCAGGAACCGCGTCATGCGGCCGATCCCCGGATCGGCCGCCCAGTCCTCCTGGACGGGCCGCAGGACCCGCTTGAGGTTCTCCGCCGCCGCCTGCTCGCAGCGCACCGCCAGGTCGGCGTCGGCGACCCCGGTCAGGTCGAGCCCGTTGACGTCCATGTGCGCCGCCAGCCACGGGGCCAGCTCGGCCTGCTGCCCGGTGAGGATGTTGACGACCCCGCCGGGCAGGTCGGAGGTGGCCAGGACCTCGGCCAGGGTGATCGAGGCGAGCGGCGAGGGCTCGGAGGCGACCACCACGCAGGTGTTGCCGGTCACGATCACCGGCGCGACCACCGAGACCAGCCCGAGCAGCGGGTCGGCGGGCGCCACGACGGCCACCACGCCGGTCGGCTCGGGCGAGGACAGGTTGAAGTAGGGCCCGGCCACCGGGTTCGCCGCCCCGTGCACCGAGGCGATCTTGTCGGACCACCCCGCGTACCAGACCAGCCGGTCCACGGCCGCGTCCACCTGCTCCAGCGAGGCCCGCTTGCCGCCGCCCACCTCCTCGGCGAGCTGCGCGCGCCGCCCCTCCAGCATCTCGGCGACGCGGTAGAGGATCTGCCCCCTGTTGTACGGGGTCGCGCCCGACCAGCCCGGGAACGCCTTGCGCGCGGCCACCACGGCGTCGCGGGCGTCCTTGCGCGAGGCCCGCGAGGCGTTGGCGAGGAAGTCTCCCTTGGCCGAGGTCACGGGGTAGGACCTTCCACTCTCAGAGCGCGGGAACGCCCCTCCGATGTACAGCTTGTAGGTCTTTCTGACGGACAACCTACTCATCGCCCCGACCCCTCCACGTGGACTCATGCGACATCTGGACCGGCGCGAAGACCTGCCCGCACCGGCTCACGCCGCAGCGGTGGGCGTACCAGCCGGTGCGTACGGGCCGGCCGGCCCGGGCGAAGGCGTGCCCCCTGGTGGCCTGGGCCCGCCGTTTCCCGCGACCGGCGCGGCGGTGGTCACACATCAAGGTAGGCCTCCAGCCCGTGGCGCCCGCCCTCGCGGCCGAAGCCCGACTCCTTGTAGCCGCCGAAGGGCGAGGCCGGGTCGAACTTGTTGAACGTGTTGGCCCAGACCACGCCGGCCCGCAGCCGGTCGGCCATCCACAGGATGCGCGAGCCCTTCTCGGTCCACACCCCCGCCGACAGCCCGTACGGCGTGTTGTTGGCCTTCTCCACCGCCTCGGCCGGCGTGCGGAAGCTCAGCACCGACAGCACCGGCCCGAAGATCTCCTCGCGGGCGATGCTGTGCGACTGCGCCACCCCGGTGAACAGCGTCGGCGGGAACCAGAAGCCCTTGCCGGGCAGCTCGCAGGCGGGCGACCAGCGCTCGGCCCCCTCCGACTCGCCGAGCTCGCTGAGCCGGCGGATCTTGGCGAGCTGCTCGGCCGAGTTGATCGCGCCGATGTCGGTGTTCTTGTCCAGCGGGTCGCCCAGCCGCAGCGTGCCCAGCCGGCGCTTGAGCGCGGCCAGCAGCTCCTCCTGGACCGACTCCTGCACCAGCAGCCGCGACCCGGCGCAGCACACGTGGCCCTGGTTGAAGAAGATCCCGTTGACGATCCCCTCCACGGCCTGGTCGATGGCGGCGTCCTCGAACACGATGTTCGCGGCCTTGCCGCCCAGCTCCAGGGTGAGCTTCTTGCCGGTGCCCGCGACGGTCCTGGCGATGATCCGGCCGACCTCGGTGGAGCCGGTGAAGGCCACCTTGTTCACGTCGGGGTGCGCCACCACGGCCGCGCCGGTCTCGCCCGCGCCGGTGACGATGTTCACCACGCCGGGCGGCAGGTCGGCCTGGCGGCAGATGTCGGCGAACAGCAGCGCGGTCAGCGGCGTCGTCTCGGCCGGCTTGAGCACCACCGTGTTGCCGCAGGCCAGCGCCGGCGCGATCTTCCAGGCCAGCATCAGCAGCGGGAAGTTCCACGGGATCACCTGCCCGGCGACGCCGAGCGGCTTCGTGCCGAACCCCCCGTATTCCAGCTTGTCGGCCCAGCCCGCGTAGTAGAAGAAGTGGGCCGCCACGAGCGGCAGGTCCATGTCGCGGGACTCGCGGATCGGCTTGCCGTTGTCGAGCGTCTCCAGGACGGCCAGCTCCCTGGCCCGCTCCTGGATGATCCGCGCGATGCGGAAGAGGTATTTCGCGCGCTCGGCGCCCGGCAGCGCGCTCCAGACGCCGAACGCCTTGCGCGCGGCCTGGACGGCGCGGTCCACGTCGTCGGAGGAGGCCGTGGCCACCTCGGCCAGCGTCTCCTCGGTGGCGGGATTGACGGTCTTGAAGGAGGGGCCGGAGCCGTCGACGAACTCACCGTTGATGAACAGCCCGTAGGAGGACTTCAGGTCAACGACGTCGCGCGACTCGGGGGCCGGTGCATATTCGAACATCGTCTAGTCCAGGGTGAAGTAGTCGGGACCCGCGTAGCGGCCGGTGGCCAGCTTCTGGCGCTGCATCAGCAGGTCGTTCAGCAGCGAGGAGGCGCCCAGCCGGAACCAGTCGGGGGTGAGCCAGTCGTCGCCGACCGTCTCGTTGACCAGCACCAGGTTCTTGATGGCGTCTTTGGTGGTGCGGATGCCGCCCGCCGGCTTCACGCCGACCTGGCGGCCGGTCGCGTCGCGGAAGTCGCGCACCGCCTCCAGCATGATCAGGGTCACCGGCGGCGTCGCGGCCGGGGCCACCTTGCCGGTGGAGGTCTTGATGAAGTCGCCGCCGGCCAGCATCGCCAGCCAGGACGCCCGGCGCACGTTGTCGTAGGTGGCCAGCTCGCCGGTCTCCAGGATCACCTTCAGGTGGGCCGGCCCGCAGGCCGCCTTCACCGCGACGATCTGCTCGTAGACCTTCATGTACTGCCCGGACAGGAACGCGCCGCGGTCGATCACCATGTCGATCTCGTCGGCGCCCGCCGCCACCGCCAGCGCGGTGTCGCTCACCTTGACCTCCAGCGAGGTGCGCCCGCTGGGGAACGCGGTGGCCACCGAGGCCACCTTGACGCCCGTACCCTTCAGCGCCTCTACGGCCACCGCCACCAGGTCGGGATAGACGCAGACGGCCGCCACCGAGGGCGCGTCGCCGCCGGGCCGCACGGCCTTGGCGCACATCGCGCGCACCTTGCCGGCCGTGTCGGCCCCTTCCAGGGTCGTCAGGTCCACCATGGAGATCGCCAGGTCGATGGCCTGCGCCTTGGCCGTGGTCTTGATCGAACGGGTGCCGAGCATCGCCGCCCGCTGGTCCGCGCCGACCCGGTCAACCCCGGGCAGGCCGTGCAGGAATGCTCGCAGCGCCGCGTCGGACGAGGCGACGTCCGCGAGCGAGGTAGTCACAGTTGACACCTAGACAGCATCGCCGACCAGGGCCTCTACCTCCAAACCGGACCACCTTAGGGCGCTCCTAGGGCATTGGAGCCCAGGTCCTAGGTATGCCGTAGGCGTTCGGGCCCGTGAAAGGCCCCGGAGATAAGGCATCCACCCGATGCGCCGGGCCGGGCCTTAGCCCGAGTCTTAAAGGTGTCAGGAAGAAGCACGAAATCGCAGGAGAAAAAGATGCATCCCGAGATCGAATACGAGCTCATGAAGAACCAGGCGAGCGAACTGCGCAAGGCCGCCGCCGAGCACCGCCGCGTACGGGAGGCCCAGAAGGGGAACAAGGCCGAGCGCCGCTCCTTCTTCGGCAAGCGCCGTTCCTCATGACCGCCCCAAGAGAGCCCGGCCACAATCTCCTTCGTGGCCGGGCCTCAATACCCCCATAAATCCGTCGTAAGCATCGGATGTGGCATGACATGCTGGATGACATGCGGGGACGATCTGTCAGTCCCGTCTTCGTCGGGCGGGAAGAGGAGCTGGCGGCTCTCTCTGAAAGTTTCGACGAGGCCCGAAAAGGCACGGTGACGGCCGTCCTGCTCGGAGGCGAGGCAGGAGTCGGCAAGACCCGGCTCGTCCAGCGCTTCGCCGAGCACTGTACGGCCGGCGGCGCCCACGTGCTGTTCGGGGGCTGCGTGGAGCTGTCGACCGAGGGCCTGGCGTACGCGCCGTTCACCGCCGCGCTCCGGCAGCTCGTCAGGGAGCACGGCCCGGCCGCCATCGCCGGGCTGCTGCCCGACGGCGCCGAGCGCGACCTCGCGCGGCTGCTGCCCGAGTTCGGCGAGCCCAGCGGCGACGGCGAGACCGACACCGGCCGCGCCCGCCTCTTCGAGCAGTTCCTCACCCTGCTGGAACGCCTCGCGGACAGCCGCCCCACCATCCTCGTCATCGAGGACATCCACTGGGCCGACCGCTCCAGCCGCGACCTCATCGCCTTCCTCAGCCGCAACCTGCACGCCCCGCAGGTGCTGATCGTCATGACCTACCGCTCCGACGACCTGCACCGCCAGCACCCGCTCAGGCCGGTGCTGGCCGAGCTGGGCCGGGTCCACGGCGTGCACCGGCTCGACCTGCCCCGCCTGTCGCGGGACGAGGTCGCCCAGCAGATGACCGCGATCCTCGGCAAGACCCCCGAATACGCCAAGGTCGAGAAGGTCTACGAGCGCAGCGAGGGCATCCCGCTCTTCGTCGAGGCCATGCTGGACAGCGGCGACGAGTGCACGTTCCCCGAGTCCATGCAGGACCTGATCCTCAGCTCCGTCGAGCGGCTGCCCGAGGAGACCCAGCGCGTGCTGCGCGTGGCCGCCGCCGGTGGCATCCGGGTGGGCCACGCGCTCCTGGCCGCCGTTAGCGGCCTGTCCGACGTCGAGCTGGAGACCGCGCTGCGCCCGGCCATCGCCGGCAACGTGCTGCAGATCGCCGACAACCGGGCCTACGTCTTCAGGCACTCCCTCATCCGCGAGGCCGTCCACGACGAGCTCCTGCCGGGCGAGCACCAGCGCCTGCACGCCAGGTTCGCCGAGGAGATCTCCAAGGACCGCGAGCTCGTCCCGCCCGGCCGCGCCGCCGTCGAGCTGGCACACCACTGGTACGGCGCCCGCGACGACCGCTGGGCCCTGATCTCCGCCTGGGAGGCGGCGCGCAAGTCGTACAAGGCGTTCGCGTACACCGAGGCCCTCCCGCTGCTCGAACGCGTGCTCATGCTCTGGGACCGGGTGCCCGACGCCGCCGAGCTCATCGGCACCGACCACACCGGCGTGCTGGAGCGGGCCTCCGAGGCCGCCAACGCCGGCGGTGACGTGGACAAGGGCGTCAAGTTCGTCAAGGCGGCCCTGTCCGAGCTGGACGAGGCCCAGGAGCCGGCGCGGGTGGCCCAGCTCATCGCGCGCCGGGCGGCGTTCAAGAACTCCAAGGGCCAGATCGGCGTCATCGACGACCTCAGGCACGCGCTGCGGCTCGTGCCCGACGACAGCCTCGACTGGGCCGAGGTCGTCATGCCGCTGAGCCGCCACCTGATGCTGAGAGGCGAGATCGACGAGGCCGGCGAGCTCATCGCCGAGGGCCTGCGCTGGGTCAGGGAGCACGGCGAGCGCTGCCTCGAAGGCGACCTGCTGCTGAACCTGGCACTCGGACACTCGCTCAACGGGCGGCTCGAGACCACGATCGCCATCAACGAGCAGGCGCTGGAGATCGGCCGGAGCGAGGGGTCCGGCCGCCTGACCACCCGGGCCATGGGCAACACCATCGACGTGCTCATCGACATGGGCCGCGCGGACGAGGCGCTGCGCATGGCGGAGGACGGCTGGCGGATCGCCAAGCAGTACGGCCGGTTGCGCGGCAGCGGCCTGTTCATCCTGAACAACTGGGCCGAGGTGCTCGACGCGCTCGGCCGCTGGGACGAGGCCATCGAGGTCGTCGACATGGCGCTCAGCCACGGCCCCGTCCTGCGCACCAGGTACTCCCTGCTGCGCGTCCGCGCCGACATCGCGCTGGCCAGGGGCGAGCTGCAGCTGGTCGAGGCCATCCTGGCCGAGATCGGGGTGTTCAAGGAACGCCCCCAGGAGTTCGTCCAGGACATCATCAGCAACGCCCGCCTGCGCATCGGCTGGTACCTGACCAGGGGCGAGCCGGGAGCGGCGCTGGGCGAGGCCGAACGCGTGCTCTCCTACCCCAAGCAGTCGAGCAAGGCCATGCTCGGCTGGCGGCTGCTCTCCCTGCTCCGCACGGTCTGCGACGCCGCCGAGGACGTCGAGCCGGAGCGGACCGCGGCGGTGCGCGGGCACGCCGCGGAGGTGGCCGCCGAGCTGTCGGTCATCGGGCCGGTCGTGGAGGCGTACCGGCTGTCGTACTCCGGCGACTTCGACGCCGCGGCGGCGGCCTGGGAGCGGCTCAGGCGCCCGCACAACCAGGCCAAGGCCCTGCTGCGGGCGGCCACGGCCGCCGCGCGGTGCGGCGATCGGGAGGGCGCGGCGACCCGGCTGAAGGCGGCGCTCCCGCTGGCGCGGGCGCTGCGCGCGACCCCGCTGGTGGAGGAGATCGAGGTTCTGTCGCGCCGGGTGGGCGGCCTCCAACCGGCGCAGGAGCCGTCGGAGCTGCTGACGCCGCGCGAGCTGGAGGTGCTGCGACTGGTGACGCAGGGACGTACCAACCGGGACATCGCGGCCGAGCTGTTCATCTCGGCGAAGACGGTGAGCGTCCACGTGTCCAACATCCTGGCCAAGCTGGGCGTCACCACGCGGGGCGAGGCGGCCGCGGCCGCCCACCGCCTGTCGCTGCTGTCCTAGTCGCTGCTGTCCTAGAGGAGGGCCTCACCCAGCAGCACCACACCGAAGATGGCGAATCCGGCCGCGGCGCCGTACTTGATGATCCGCTCGGGGAGGTGCCGGCCCAGCAGCCGCCCGACCAGGATGGCCAGCGCGTCTGCCGCCACCATGCCGACCGTGGAGCCGATCCAGGTGCCCACCCAGCCGTGCTGGGTGGCCAGCGTGATGGTGGCCAGCATGGTCTTGTCGCCCAGCTCGCTCAGGAAGAACGCCACGGTCACCGCGATCAGGGCGTTTCTGGTCGTGCGCTGGGCCTTGCGCGACTCCTCCTCGGTCAGCTCGTCACCGCGGAGCGTCCACGCGGCGAAGCCGATGAAGGCGAGGCCGGCCACGACGGAGATCGCCGTCGTCGGGAGCGCGTCGCCGATCAGGCCGCCCACCGCGACGCTGAGCAGGTGCACGACCGTCGTCGCGATCGTGATGCCCAGAATCACGGTCCAGGTCTTGAAACGGGTGGCGAACGTCATCGCCATGAGCTGGCTCTTGTCGCCGAGCTCCGCCACGAAGATGGCGACAAGGCTGATCCAGAACGCTTCCAAAGGGGGTCCTCTTCCGCGCGACCAGGCCGGAAGCAGGCACCCGGGGAGTTTTTCGGGCACGACTTCGGCCCGGCAGCGTCTTTGTCACATGACTGCCAGGCCGAAGGTCTCGTCCGCCCGTATGAGGCCCGCGCGACCGGGCGCCGAAGCGCCAGTGTGTCGATCACGCGATTGGGACTACTCCCCTTCGGTAATTCCAGAACACCATAACAGCCCCAGCAGGGTGCCTATTCCCCAAGGGTGCAGCCCACCAGCACCGGCTCGTTGACCAGCGTGACCCCGAACTTCTCGCGCACCCCGTCACGCACCTCCCTGGCCAGGGCCAGCAGGTCGCCGGTGGTGGCGCGCTCGGCCGGGTTGGTGAGGGCGAGGGTGTGCTTGGTCGAGATGCGTACGGGGCCGCGCTCGTAGCCCTTCGGGTAGCCCGCCTGCTCGATCAGCCACGCCGCGGGCACCTTGACCATCCCGCCGGGCAGCTCCCAGCGCGGATGCCCGGGAGCGCGGACGGCCAGCTCCTCGGCCTCCGCCGGCGTGAGGACCGGGTTGGTGAAGAACGAGCCCGCGCTGCGGGTGTCGGGATCGGCCGGGTCGAGCACCATGCCCTTGCCCCGCCGCAGCCCCAGGACGGCCTCCCGGGCCCGGTCGAGCGGCACCCGGCCGCCCGCCTCGGTGCCCAGCCGCCTGGCCAGCTCGTCGTAGACCACCGGACCGGACAGCTCCGAGATGTCCAGCGCGTACGTCACCGCCAGCACTACATATCGCGCCAGGTCGCGCTTGAAGACGCTGTCGCGGTAGGAGAACCCGCACTGCCGCGCCTCCAGGTCCACCACGTGCCTGGTGAGCCGGTCGTAGGCCCGCACGCACCTGATGGTCTGGGACACCTCCTGCCCGTAGGCGCCGACGTTCTGGATCGGCGTCGAGCCCACCAGACCCGGCACGCCGGACATGCACTCGATGCCCGACCAGCCCTCGGCCACCGCGCGGACCACCAGCCGGTCCCAGTCCTCACCCGCCTCGACCGTCACGACGGCCTGCTCGCCGTCGCGCGAGACGGCCAGGCCCTCGGTGGCGACCCTGATGACCAGCCCGTCGAACCCCTCGTCGGACACGACCACGTTGCTGCCCCCGCCGAGCACCAGCGTGGGCACGGCCTTCCGGTCGGCCTCGGCGATCAGGGACACGAGCTGCTCCGCCGAGGTCGCCTCGGCGAAGTCGCGGGCGGGCCCGCCCAGGCGCAACGTGGTGTACGGCGCGAGCATCTCCATGAGCAACTAGCTTATGAGGCGCGCAGCATGCGCAGCACCCCGTCATAGTTGCGCCGGGACTCCCGGTCCGAGTAGGCGGAGGAGACGTCGTGCCGGCCCAGCAGCGCCACGGGCAGCGGCTCGTGGGGCACGACCAGGTCGCCGGGCAGGGCCAGCGAGAGCTCCAGATCTGCGTACCGGCCGTAGCAGGCGTCCTCGGGCAACGCGCCGATCGCCTGTGCCCTGCGTACGGCGATGAGCTCCCCGACCAGCGCCAGCACCTTCCCGGGGCCCGCCGTCCGCCACTCGGGCCCCGTGCCGCCGGGCCCTTCCCGCCACTCCGGAATCACGCCCACACTGGTCCGCGCCGCGCCGCCGTCGGCCGCCTCCACGCCCTTCCAGCCGGCCGCCATCGCGCCCTCCACCACCGCCGCGACCAGCGGGGTCAGGGCGTCGCCACGCAGGACCACGTTCGTCTCCATCAGCACGTGCACCTCGGCCTCGTCCAGCCGCAGCAGCTTGCCCCGGCTCTCGCCCCAGGTCGCCGTGCCGCCCCGCCAGTGCGGCGCCTCGGCCACGTGCCAGCCGGCGATCCGCTCCGGGTGCCGCTCGCACAGCTCGTCCAGCACCTCGCCGGCCCCGTCCACGTTGCCCAGGTCGAGGGCGAGCACCCGCGCCCCGGTGTGGTCGATCACCGACTGCAGGCACGCCCTGACGTCCTCCGGCCAGCCGTCCACGAGCAGGCCCACGCTGACCGTGACGTCCTTGGTCTCCACGCGCTGCCGCTCGGTGTTGACGCCCAGGTCGTCGAGGCGGTTGGTGGCCAGCGTGCCGTCCCAGACGCGCTGGGCGTGCAGCATGCCGTACCCCGGGTCGCCGTGCTGCCCAGGGTCGCCGGAGAAGCCCAGCTCGGCGGCGGGGTTCAAGCTGGCGTGCGCTCCGCCGGCGCGGGTGCCACGTGACCGGGCCCCGGCCGTGCCGACCCCGGTCGCCGGGCCACCCGCCGGGGCGCCCGTCCCGGCGACCGGCGGGCCGCCCGTCGTGTCGCGCCCGGTGCCCGAGCCACCCGCCACCTGCTCGGCCCGCGCGGGCCGCAGCCGCCCCGGGGGCTTGCCATCGGTCACGGCGGAGACGGGGATCGATCGAACCGTGGGCCAGACCCTGCGCGCAGCATCACTCATACGGACACGCGCTACCCGCGAGCCGCCCGCCATATCATCCGGCTCAGGAGAGCTGGACCACCGCCCTGGCCTTCGACAGCACGCGCGCGTCGCCCGACCTGGCGGTGAGCCCGATGACCACCCTCTTGTCCTCGAGCTTCTCCTCCACCACCCCGCTGACCGAGATCGTGGCGCCCTGATCGTCGTCGGGCACGACCACCATCGACGAGAACCGCACCCCGAAGTCCACCACCGCGCCGGGGTCGCCCGCCCAGTCGGTGACGAACCGCCCGGCCTGCGCCATCGTGTACATGCCGTGCGCGATCACGTCGGGCAGCCCGACCATCCTGGCGAAACGCTCGTTCCAGTGGATCTGGTTGAAATCCCCCGAGGCTCCGGCGTACATCACCAGGTTGAGCCTGCGCACGTCGTAGTCCACGGCCGGGATCTCCTGCCCGACCTCGACCTGGTCGTACTTCACCGTGGCGGTCATCTCAGCCGGCCCCTCCACGCTCGACGATCGTGTTGTACGTGACGCACACCGGCTCGCCCTCGACCGTGGACACGTCACTCCTGACGGTCAGCAGCTCGTTGCGGCCGGCGGTGCGGATGTCGGTGATCGTGGCGGTCGCGACCAGCTCGTCACCGGCGTGGATGGGGCGGGCGTACTCGAAACGCTGCTCGCCGTGGACCACCATGGCGAGGTTCAGCCCCAGGTCGGGGTCGACCAGCGCCTCGCCACCGGCCTGCAGGCTGAACACGATGGGGAACGTGGGCGGCGCGATCACGTCGGGGTAGCCGGCCGCCTGGGCGGCCTCCCTGTCGCGGTAGAGCGGGTTGTGGTCGCCGATCGCGGCGGCGAACTCCCTGATCTTCACCCGGCTCACCTCGTAAGGAGAACTCGGCGGGTAGGTTCTGCCCACGAAGTCACGGTTCAAGGCCATCAATGCTCCCTCGCGTCCGTCCCAGCGCTGCTGAGGCCGACGCTAACAGAACAAGGTTCGGCTGTCGCCGGTCATGGCGTGCTCTTTGCCAGGGCGCGGATCAGGCCCCCGTCCGCCGGGCCCGGCAGGGGGACAGACACGACGAACCGGCGCCCTGCGTGGGGACGCCGGTTGTGCGATATGGAGGATGTGGGGCAGAAGCCCTGCCCGGAGAACCTAGCGGGTCTCGCGGTGCGCGCGGTGGCAGCGGCAGTTGGGGCAGTACTTCTTCAGCTCAAGCCGATCCGGGTCGTTGCGCCGGTTCTTCCGCGTGATGTAGTTGCGGTGCTTGCACTCCTGGCAGGCCAGCGTGATCTTCGGCCTAACGTCTGTGGCAGCCACTTGGGAGTGCCTTTCTACGTTCGGGACATGGACACGCCCGTACCCAGGCCGGTGGACCTGGGATTGGGCAGTAGCGGAGGCCGGACTTGAACCGGCGACACAACGATTATGAGCCGTTTGCTCTGCCTGACTGAGCTACTCCGCCTTTGAGCCGGAACGACCCGGCCCGTAGAGGATACCCGACACCGTGAGCACATTCGTAACTCACCCGATCGGGTGGGGTGCTCCCAGTATGCCTCAGGAACCCCCGACAACCGAAATCAATAAGCGACAGCCCCGTCTGCCGCCTCCATGCGGGACATCAGCGTAGCAGCGGGCAACATCCACCGCGAACCCCCACACAGCCGCCCGCAACAGCGAACGCCCGGCTCCAAGACTCTTGGACCGGGCGTCTTCTCTGCAGGATGCGAGCCCCCAAACGGAATCGAACCGTTGACCTTCTCCTTACCATGGAGACGCTCTGCCGACTGAGCTATAGGGGCCTGTCCGGCGCTGCGGACAGGTGTAACCATACACGGCACTCAGCGATGATGCGAACTCGTTCTGGCCCCCGGCGGCACCTCCGCCGGCCGCCGCGCGGGAAGATCGATCACCTCGCACAGATCGGCCAGATCGACGTGCCTGGCCACCTCCGCCACAGAGGTGCAGTCGGCGACCAGCCACCCGTTCCTGCGCACCCGCAGCACCTGCCGCCCGGCCCGCACGGCGCCCACGACCTCGTAGCCGTCGAGACCGACCCATCGCCTGTCCATAGCGGCACAGATTAGCCGTGGGGTCTCTCAATTTCTGCCACGCCACACGCGTTACAGGCATACCGAATCGGTACGAGTCGGAACCTCAGTACCGGTAGAACCCCGCGAAACCCTTCTTCCCCGCGATGTCGTCGATGCGCACGACGGCCCCGGTCTCGGGCGCGTTCATCATCTTCCCCGCGCCCAGGTAGATGCCCACGTGGTGGGTCCTGACGGACCTCTTCGTGACCTTCCCGAAGAACACCAGGTCCCCGGGCCTGGCCGAGGAGACCCGGCGCATCTTCCGCACGTGGTCGTCGGTGTTCCCGGGCCCCAGCACGTCCTCGCCGTGCGCCAGCGCGTACACCCACCGCGCGAACCCCGAGCAGTCCAGCCCGCGCGTCCTGGCGGCCGGGCAGGGCCTGATCTTCCCCCTGTAGCCCCTGCACGTCCCCTTGGACGGGCCGGGGTCCGAGCTGTGGCCGCCGCCCCACGAGTACACGATCCCGCGCTGCTCGATCTCGTACGCGAGCCGCACGATCAGGGGCGGCGCCGGCAGGCCCAGGGGCACGGAAGCCGTGGCGGTCAGCAGGAGCAGCGCTACTGCCACGGTTAACCGGCGCTTCATCCCGCACCCCCTCAAAGCTCGGGCCCCTGGGATTCATCCTGCCTTATCCCGCTTTGAGGGTGAGTTTCACCGAACCGACCGTCACATACATGCCCACGGTGCCCTTCGTCTTCCTGGGCTTGGTGGTGAACGTGAACGTCACCTTCTCCCCGCGCGGCAGCTCCCCGATCCGGCACGACACCGCCGTGCCGCTGTACTTGCACCCCGGCGCCCGCACCACGCGCTGCCCGCCGAACGCCCGTCCCGACACCTTGACGTCCTTGACCGGGTGCGGCCCGGTGTTGGAGATCGTGACGGTGTAGGCCTTCCTGCTCCTGGCCGCGCCGGACACCTTCACCTCGGCGGGCGGGTTGGCCAGCGACTTGAGCTGGGACTCCGAGCCGTTAAACGCGTTCCCGCCGCCGACCAGCGGGCCCTTCTCGGCCGACTGCCAGAACGTGTGCTTCTTCCAGCTCTTCGGCAGCTCGCCCGGCTCGGTGCCCCAGCGGGCCAGCCAGAGCGGGTTGGACCTGAACTTGGTGGAGTCGCCCGTGCAGGTCTGCCACCAGCTCGTCGTGGTGTAGATGATCGCGTGCCGGCCGGTCGCCGCCCGGTACTTCTTGGTGAAGTCCTGGAGCCAGGTGACCATGTCCCCGACGGACAGGCCGTAACAGTTGTTCTTTCCGTTCTTGTCCTTGTACGGGTTGTCCTCGATATCGAGCACACCCGGCAGCGTTTGGCCGTCGCTGACCCAGTTGCCGCCGTTCTGGAGGAAATAGTCGGCCTGAGTTGTCCCATCGGATTCGTGCGGTTGCGCAAAGTGATACGCGCCGCGGATCAGGCCGGCCGCGGCGGCACCGCCATACTGGGCTTCGAAACGGGGGTTGCGGTAGTTCGTCCCCTCGGTGGCGTGCACGAACGCGAACTTCCCGCCCCCGGAGGCCACGCCCTGCCAGTCGATGTCGCCGGTCCAGTTGCTGACGTCCACCCCGGGTACTCCATCGGCCGCCTCGGCGACCCCGGTCATACCGACCATAGCAATTACCGCAAATAACAACAGACGTTTCACGCCGGAGATCATTGCGGAGTTACGCACAATTCCGCAAGCCCAGAAATATCCACCGCTTTTGACGTATCAACCCAATAGACCGGTCCGAGCCCCAGCGGCCGTCCCCAGCCGCCGGCTCCACTCGCGCCCGTCCACGCCGTCCGGCCTTTCGAGCACGTCGGCCAGCGTCTCCTCGATCGCGTCCTTGCTGAAGACGGGCGGGCCGAGCGCCTCCCCCAGCGCCCGCGCCGGCGTCGTCTCGGCACATGCTGGGGATGCTGGCAGAGCCATGTGTGGAAGTCGTGCGGAAATCGTGCGGACGTGGCAAAGAAACCGCACTTCAGGGGCCGGAAACTCGCCACGTCAGAGGCGGCGTCCCCGACGGTGTTTCCGCAGGTGGGGGCGGTATATGAACGTAACATTCGCGTTTGCCAAACCGGGTTAGTCCTGCCCAAACTGGATTCGATCCTCGACTGCGGCCCCGACCAGGGGTTTCTTCGCCATGCCCGGAGGAGACCGACCATGATCCATGCCCGGGGACTGACCCGAGTGTTCAAAGTGAAGAAGAAGGAGACCGTAGAAGCCGTACGCGGGATAGACCTCGACGTGGAGGCCGGCCAGCTCGTGGCGTTCCTGGGGCCGAACGGCGCCGGCAAGTCCACCACGCTGCGCATGCTCACCACCCTCCTGCCGCCCACGTCCGGCACCGCCTCCGTGGCCGGCCACGACGTGGCCACGGACCCGGCGGCCGTGCGGGCCCGCATCGGGTACGTGGGGCAGCGCAACAGCGCGGGAGAGGACTTCCTCGTCCGCGACGAGCTCGTCACCCAGGGCCGCTGCTACGGCCTGCGCCCCAAAGAGGCGGCCACCCGCGCCGACGAGCTGCTCGACCTGCTGGACCTGACACCGCTGGCCAAGCGGGTGCCCGGCACGCTGTCAGGGGGCCAGCGCCGCCGCCTGGACATCGCCCTGGGCCTCATCCACCGCCCCGACCTGCTCTTCCTCGACGAGCCCTCGACCGGGCTCGACCCGAAGAGCCGCGCGGAGATCTGGGAGCACATCCTGCGCCTGCGCGAGACGTACGGGACGACCTTGTTCCTGACCACCCACTACCTGGAGGAGGCCGACAACATGGCCGAACGGGTGGTGATCATCGACGGCGGGCGGATCATCGCGGACGGCACCGCGGGACAGCTCAAGAACGACCTGGCCGGGGACCACATCACCATCACCACCAGCACCCCGCAGGAGGCGGAGCAGGCCGCCCGGATCGGCGACGGGACCGCGGACGGCACCACCGTGCGCCTCAAGGTCGCCCAGGCCACCGCCGCGCTGCCCGACTACCTGCGCACCCTCGATGCCGCCGGCATCAAGGTCACCACCGCCGAGACCACCCGCCCCACCCTCGACGACGTGTTCCTGCGCCTTACCGGGAGAAGCCTCACCGATGACGACATTCCTGCGTGACACCACCACCATCTTCTCCCGCGAGTTCAAGCCGAGCCTGCGCAACCCCGCCGCGCTGCTGTTCGAAATGGGACAGCCGCTGCTGTTCCTGTTCCTGTTCGGGTCGCTGCTGGGCGGGGCGGTCGGCTCGTCCTGGCAGTGGTTCGTGCCCGGGATCCTCGTCATGATGTGCCTGACGGGGCCCATGAGCGCCGGCTACACGCTGCTGGTGGAGCTGATCGGGGGCGCGATGGAGCGGCTGATGGTCACGCCGCTGAACCGGACCGCGATGCTGGTCGGCAAGAGCATGAAGGCCATGCTCGTCCTCCTCGTGCAGGCGGTGCTGATCATCGTCCTGGCGCTCCCCCTGGGCTTCGAGCTGCACACGGCGGGCGTGCTGGCGGGGCTGGCCCAGCTCGTGGTGTTCGGGGTTGGCCTTGGGGCGCTCTCCTTCGTCCTGGCCATCAAGTCGGCGCCGGGCGGGACCCTGTTCTACATCGTCAGCCAGTCGATCCTCTTCCCGCTGCTGCTGCTCTCGGGCGTGCTGCTGCCGCTGGAAAGCGCTCCCGGGTGGCTGCGGGTGATGGGGCAGGTCAACCCGGTCACGTACATCGTGGACGCCCAGCGGGCGCTCTTCGCCGGCAACCTGACCGACCCTTCGGTCCTGTACGGTACCGTCGCCGCCTGCGCCATCGCCGCGGTCGGCCTCTATCTGGGCAACCGCAGTCTGCGCCGGGGAGTCTGAGCCTCGCTTTGACATCCGATTCGGATGGCGATGACAGTGAGGAACTATGACTCACACGGTGAAGGCGACGACCACGGTGCCCTGGATCCCGGTGGCGCATCGCCTGGACCTGATCCTCACTGACACCCTCCCGCCCGCCGGCGCGACCACGTCGGCGTTCGCGTTCGTCTCGGACGAGGCCGGCCGGACCCTCATGACGTACGTGGACCGGGAGGGCCGCGGGTGGGACATCCCGGGCGGCCACCTCGATCCTGGCGAGGGCGCCACCGAGGCGGCGGCCCGGGAGCTCTACGAGGAGACGGGCCTTCACCTGCCGCCCTCCGCCCTGTCGATCTTCGCCTGGCAGCGCATCGAGCTCCTGGAGCCGCCTCCGGCGGGCTACCGCTACCCGGCGCTGGCGTACATGGCGATGTTCCGGGCCACGCTGCCGGGGCCGGGCTCCCCGACCCGGCCGCCCGAGGGCTCGGAGAGCACCCGTGCCGACTGGCTCCCCCGGGCCGACATCGAGCGCCTCTGCGGCCGGCGCACGTGGCTGGTCCTGCTGGACGGTTCGGCCCCGCTCTAGGCGGTGCGGGCGCGCTCCAGGTCGCCGTCGGGGCGGTAGAGCCGTTCGGGGATCCGGGCGAGCGTGGAGTGGTGCACCTGGGGGGTCAGCCCGTACAACTTCTGGAAGCTCATGATCAGCGGCCGCCACGCGTCGGGGTCGACGTGGTCGTCCGTGCCCGCCAGGCGGATCTCGTCGTGCACCCAGACGCGCTGCACCCGTACCTCGAACGCCACCACGCCTCCGTCGTCCCCCACGGGGTGGTGGCGCTCGACCACGGCCTCCATCGCGACCGGGCACTCGGCCACCCGCGGCGGGGTCACCGTCTCGGAGGCCACGGGCGTGAGCCCGGCCCGCCCGAACTTGTCCGGCACGAACCGGTACCCCCGCTGCTCCTTCCGCGCGGGGACGGGGTCGGAGCCGGTGGTGAGCGCCAGCCGGTCGACCGCGGCCGCGAGCGCGTCGGACGGCAGGTTCAGCACGCACTCACCGGTCCTGAGCAGGTTCTGGGCCGTCTTGGCCCGGACCCCCAGCCCCAGCACGGCCCGCCACCCCAGCCAGAACGCCGACGACATGGGGGCCAGGTTGGGCGTCCCGTCCTCGTTCGAGGACGAGATCAGGACCACGGGGGTGCCGAAGTAGAGGATGTTCGGTTCGATAGCGGTGTGCGTGGCGACAACAGTGCTCATGCCCTCCACTGTCGCGCCGGGCCCGCCCCGGACGCTGGCGACCTTCGGACGTCTCGTTCGAGCCGGTGCATGATGGTCGAATGAGCTGGCGCGCGCCGCAAGTCACCCGGATGGGCCAACAGTTCTCGGTCATGGAGGCGGGCGAGCGCGCGGTCGCGGACGCCTGGCTCGACGCCCACCGCGAGACCCTGCTCTGGAAATGCGCGGGCCTGACCGCCGAGCAGCTCAGACGGCGCTGGGTCGAGCCGTCGAACCTGTCGCTGCTCGGCCTGGTCCGCCACATGGCCGAGGTGGAGCGCGACTGGTTCCGTGCCAGGTTCGCCGGGGAGCGGGTCCCCTACCTCTACTGCACCGACGACAACCTGAACGCGGAGTTCGACGGGGTGGACACGGCCGACGCGGAGTCGGCGTACGCGACCTACCTCGACGAGATCGCCCAGGTCCGCCGGACCCTCGCCGGCCGCTCCCTGGACGAGACCTTCACCGACCCGAGACGCAGGATCACCATGTCGCTCCGCTGGGTCTACTCGGTCATGATCCAGGAGTACGCCCGCCACAACGGCCACGCCGACCTCCTCCGCGAGCGCATAGACGGCGCCACCGGCCACTGAACCGCCGGTCACCGAACCGCCGGACCGGGCGCCGGAGCTGTGCCAGGGTCGCCGGGGGGGAGCACAATGGCGCGATGGCGGCACGATACGAGGACACCGACGCGTTCCGGGGCGCGAACTTCACCGACGCCGACCTCTCCGGCGCGACGTTCCGCTCCTGCGACCTGCGCGGGATCAGGATCGTCGACTCCTGGCTCGTGGACGTCAACCTGTCCGGCGAGGTGCGGAACCTCATCGTCAACGACGTGGACGTCACCCCCTACGTCGAGGCCGAGCTCGACCGGCGGCACCCCGAGCGCGTGCGGCTGCGCGCGATGCGGACGGCCGACGACTTCCGCGCGATGTGGCGCACGATCGAACAACTCTGGTCGGAGACGATCGTCCGCGCCGAGAGGCTGCCGGAACCCGCCCGCCACGAACGGGTCGACGGCGAGTGGTCCCTCGCCGAGACGCTGCGCCACCTGGTCTTCGCCACCGACGCCTGGGCCGCCCGGACGATCCTCGACCGGCCGAGCCCCTTCCACCGCCTCGGCCTGACCCACACCAGCTACCCGCCCTCCGACGCGGCGGCCCTGGGCATGGACCTCGAGGCGCGCCCGTCGTACGCGGAGGTGCTGGAGGCGCGGGCCGGCCGGGTGGCGCTGGTGCGCGGGATCGTCGAGGACCTCACCGACGCCGAGCTCGAACGCCCCTGCACGCGCCCGCCCGCCCCCGGCTACCCCGAGGAGCCGCGCACCGTGGGCGCCTGCCTGCGGGTGGTCATGGGCGAGGAGTGCGAGCACCGCCGCTACGTGTTGCGCGACCTGGCGGTCCTGGAGTCCCGCTGAGCCGGGATTTTTTCGCATCGCCGTACGCTGCGCGTTCTCCGCCCGGCTGACGGCCCCGGCAAGAACAAGACTGTTTCTCTCGAAGTCCTCCCAGCATCCTGACGCGGCCGGATCGAACGACGGGAGAACCCTTCAGATGACGACCGCGCACAACCCCGGCCCGCCCCTCCACCTGGCGGGCAACAACGCACCGGTCACCGAGGAGGTGACGGTGGAGCCGTCCGAGGTGATCGGGTCCGTCCCCGAGGAACTGCACGGGACCTACCTCCGCAACGGTCCCAACCCGCGGACCGGCTGGTCGCCGCACTACTTCGCGGGCGACGGCATGGTCCACGCCGTGGTCCTGGACGGCGGGCGGGCCCGCTGGTACCGCAACCGGTACGTACGGACCCCGCTGTACGAGCACCCCGGCGAGTCCCGCCTGGCCCTGGCCTTCGACCCGGCCACCGGGCACGTGGACCACCGGGTCTCCACCGCCA
Source organism: Nonomuraea sp. KM90 (assembly GCF_052246675.1). Classification (NCBI taxonomy): domain Bacteria; kingdom Bacillati; phylum Actinomycetota; class Actinomycetes; order Streptosporangiales; family Streptosporangiaceae; genus Nonomuraea; species Nonomuraea sp. KM90. The sequence goes on from NZ_JBQQCB010000015.1 coordinate 147,942, forward strand.
ACACCCACCTGGTTCACCACGCGGGCCGGCTGCTCGCCCTGGAGGAGGGAGGCTTCCCGTACGAGATCACCCCCGAGCTGGACACGGTGGGGCCGTTCACCTTCGGCGGGGCGCTGCGCACGCCCATGACCGCGCATCCCAAGATCTGCCCGGAGACCGGCGAGCTGGTGTTCTTCGGCTCCCGCCTGCGCCCGCCGTACCTGACCTACTACCGCGCCGCCCCGACCGGCGAGCTGCTCCAGGCGCAGGTGGTCGAGGTCCGGCGGGCGACGATGATGCACGACTTCGCCGTCACCCGCGACCACGCGATCTTCATGGACCTGCCCGTCGTCTTCGACCCGGCCATGGCCGCCGCCGGCGGGATGACGTGGCGGTGGGACGACGCGCACGGCGCCCGGTTCGGCGTGATGCGCCGCGACGGCGGGCCGGTGCGCTGGTTCGAGGTCGAGCCGTGCTACGTGTGGCACACCATGAACGCCTCAGAGGCGGACGGCGCGATCACGGTCACCGGCTGCCGGGTGCCGACGCTGTGGCGCGACGGCCCCCAGGACGTCGGCGGCGGCCTGCCGAACCTGCACGAATGGCGGCTGGACCTCGCCACCGGCACGGTCGCCGAGCGCCGGCTGGACGACGCGGCGATCGAGTATCCGCGGGTCGCCGACGCCGAGGTCGGGCGGCGCAACCGCTTCGGGTACGTCACCAGCTTCTCGCTGGAGGCCGAGCCGGAACGCTCCGAGATCCACAAGTACGACTTCGCCGCGGGCGCGGCCCGGCAGACGCACCGGCTGCCCGCCGGGCACACCTGCGGCGAGGCGGTCTTCGTCCCGCGGCGCGGGGCGTCGGGGGACGACGACGGGTACCTGATGACCTTCGCCCACGACCGCTCCCGTGGCACCGGCTACCTGGCGATCCTGGACGCGGCCGACCTGGCGGCCCGGCCGGTGGCGGAGATACGCCTGCCGGTCCGCGTCCCCACCGGCTTCCACGGCAACTGGCTCCCTGCTGGGGTCGACACGGCACAGACCTGAGCGCCGTGTCCCGCGCGGCGCGACTTCGCGCGCCGTGGCCCGCGCTCAGCGGCGTGGCGGCGACCATACCGTTCTCGGCTCGGCGTTCACGTGGTCAGCCGCCCGGCTCCTCGGCTCGTCTGACGCGTCGGTTCCGCCAGGCGGACGCGGCGACCGCAACGGCCGCGCAGAGCGCGGACACCGCCGCCGTCCAGGGTGGCGCGGCGAGCGGCACGGGCAGCACGTAGGTCGCCGCCGAGATGGCCAGCCAGCCCACCGCACCGCCGGCGGCCGCGAGGGCGGCGTGGCCCGCGACGGCCGGTCGGCCTGCGACGGGTCCCGGCGAGTACCGGTACGCGACGGTGGGCAGGCACAGGGCCAGCGCGGCCAGCGTCGCGATCAGCGGCGGCTGGATCGGCCCGGGCAACGGGAGCTTGTACGTCAGGGCCTGGATCGCCGCCAGCCCCATCACCAGCGCGCCGAGGAAGGAGGTCTGCAGGAGGGTCAGCCACTCGTGCCGCCGCCGGGCCTCCTCCTCGCGCTCCTGGAGCCGCTGCTGGATGAGGAGCCCGATGACGCGGCCGATCTCGGCGGCGCGTTCCGTGGTGGCCTGGAGGTAGTGGCGGTCGTCGTCGAGCTCGGCCCGGAACCAGTCGATCACCCGGCCGTCGTCGAACAGCACCCGGGGAGACCGGCCGTCCGGCGACAACCCGTCCAGCTCGGAGGCGAGCACCGCCGCCATGTTGGCCTCGGCGATCTCCACCGAACGGCTCATCTCGCCGATCGCGATCGCGGTGAGGTGCAGGCCCGACGAGTCCGCCTGCACCTGGGTCAGCTCCCGCCGGGCGGCGAGCAGCCGGTCGAGGGGAACCGGCTCGTCGGGTACGCCGAGCGCCGCCAGCCGCGCCGCGGCGCCGTCGACGCGGGCACCCAGGTCGCGGAACGACACTTCCGCGGCGTGCACGCGCAGCTGGTAACGCACCTTGGCCATGTGCATGAGGTAGCGGGGCAGCCAGGGGATCCCGGCGGGGTCACCCGACCACACCCAGCGGGCCAGCAGCGCCTGCCGATCGGCGGCGGCCGTGACGACCAGCCGCCTGAGCGCCCGGGCGTCGTCGCCGTCCGGCAGCTCCCAGGCGTCGACCCCGGTCAGCAGGCGCCGCCCGTCCGGTCCCACCGGGGCGCCGTCCTGGCGTACGGCGTCGCGCAGGGCCGCGGGCGGACGTCCCCGGCCACGGCCGGCGGTGTGGGTGGCGAGCAGCAGGCGTACCTCACCGAGCAGGGGCGCCGGGCCGCCCGAGACCTCCAACCAGGCGCGTTCCAGCGCGCTCCAGCCCATGGCCTCGTCGCGGGCGGGCGCCAGCATGACGCCCAGGCAGAGGACGTCGTGCTCGGACCGCAGCACCAGCTCCCACACCCCCTTCCCCGGGCGTTCCGCCGCGGCCAGCAACGGGGGAAGCGCGCCGGGCAGGTCGTCGGGAGCGCGGCCCGTCAGTCGTGGGGAAGGCGCAACGGTCAGGTCGTCGGGAGGTGCCGCGGGAACGCCCAGCCGTGGAACGGCACGGGTCATGCCGAACGTGTCCGCGCACCGCCGCCAGATGTCGAGAAGGCGCCGCCGGCCCGCGTCCGCCGCCGGCCCGGTCAGCGGGGAGAACAGGTAGAGGGCCAGCGCGTGATCCCGGAGCAGCGGTCGCCGCCTCACTCCTCCCCACCCTCCGGCGGACCGGACGGCGCAGGCTCGTCCCGCGAAAGGTACGGGGCCAGCGCGTGCACCAGCTTGTTGACCCGCAGGCGTACCCGCTTCGGCGCCTCGCCCTCGGCCCGTCCGTCACCCTCGCCGAGCTTCATCCACTCGCCCCGGGGTGTCAGCCAGTCGATCGCCGTGACGACCGCCAGGAGCGCCTGATCGTCGCCCAGCGCGACGGCCTGGTCGGCCTCGTCGAGCAGCCCGGCCAGCCGGTCCCATTCCGAGGCCGTACGGGGGACCGTGAGAAGCCCTTCCAGTACGTCGTGGGCCTCCCGGGCGGTGGCCGGCTCGATCATGCGCCCATCGTCCACAAAGGCTCCCAATTCCGCCGAAGGCCCCCGTCCTGCCCGCACCTTACGTTGTTCCGGCCCGGGTCGGCACGTCTTCCGGCGCCCGCTCAGGTCGACTGTTCGCCGGCCTGGCCACGGTCGATGAGGTCCAGCACCGCGTCCCGGAGCTCGCGGAAGACGGCGACGACCTCCTCGGCGGCCGCGGCGACGGCCGCCTCACCAGGAGGGACAGGCGGGTCGACCAGCAGGTTCACCGTGTCGGCGAGGAGCGCGTCCGGGTCGTCGACGCCGGGCGGGGCCGAGGCCGGGTCGGAGACGGCGGCGGAGAACCCGGTGAGCACGGCGTGCAGGGCGTAGGTCTGGCCGGCCAAGGGGCGGTCGTCGCGGACCAGGCCGTGGCGGCGCAGGATCGGCAGGACCGCGCCGGCCATGGCGGCGGGGTTGGTGCGGGCGTACAGCTCGCGGTCGCCGGCTTCCTGGGTGAGCAGCCGTACCAGCTCGGGGTCGCTCCTGTGCAGGATCCGCGCCAGCGGGAGCCGGTGCGCGGTGCGGACGATGAACGGGGCCAGGCGGCTGGGCCGGACGTTGGCGGGGTCGGCGGTGATGTGGCCGATGGCCGCTTCCAGGGCGGTCAGCTGGTCGCGGGCGAACAGGCCGCGGATGAGGTCTTCCTTGCTGGGCCAGTAGAGGTAGACGGTGCCCTTGCCGACCCCGGCCGCGCGGCTGATCTCCGACACGGTGACCTTGCCCGCGCCGTGGTCGAGCACCAGCTCGCGCGCGCTGTCCAGGATGCGGGCGGCCTTGCGCGAATGGAGTTCGACCAACTGGCTCACCGGTGTTGTCTCCTCTTTCCTCAGGCCGCGGCGACGTCGACGTTCCTGGCCTGCATGTCCTTGGCCATTATCTTGCCCATCGCCCTGCCGATGCCCGGGGCGCGCATCAGGCGCAACATCCCGGTACGCAGGATCTGCTCCTTGCGGTCGTCGGGGGTGAAGAGCCGGCGCATGGACAGGATGTTGTCCTGCTGGTACTGGATGAACGGCCGCATCCGCGCCTCCCAGGCCCGCAGCGCCCCGGGCAGATCGTGCCGCTGGAGCATGCTGCCCAGCAGCTCGCCGCCGGCGATGCCGCTGGAGGCGCCCATGCCGGAGTACAGGGTCAGGCACCAGGCGGCGTCCCCCATCAGCACGACCCGGCCGCGGTGCCAGCGCGGCATCTTGACCTGGTGCACGGAGTCGAACAGGAACTCCGGGGCCCGCTCGAAGCGGACCAGCAGGTCCTCCAGGAGCGGCCCGGCGGGCTCGGGCCCGAACGCGGCCCGGACGGACTCGATCGGCGGGCGGCTGAACTCGGCGTCGATGTCACCCGTGCGATAGGAGAACAGCAGCCCCGGGGCATGGTCGGAGAAGGGGAAGGTCCACACCGACCGGCCCGGCTCGGCCAGCACCAGCCCCTCGTTCTGGCGGAAGCCCTCGACCGGTCCGTCCAGAACGGTGGCGCCGATCATGTAGTCCAGCGGGTGCAGGTACTCCTCGGGGCCGAAGGCCAGCCGGCGCACCGTAGAGCGCATCCCGTCGGCCCCCACCACCAGGTCGAACCGCTCGGTGACGGTGGTGCCGGCCGCGGTGTCGTGCAGCGTCACCGCCACCCCGGAGTCGTCCTGGACGATGCGGGTGGGCACCGTGGAGTAGCGGATCTCCGCGTCGTCCGGCAGCGCCGAGAACAGCCCCTGCTCCACGTCCCCGCGCAGCACCTGGCGGGGCCCTCCGGGCAGGGCGGCCGGGCTCATCCCCGGACGACGGCGCCCGGCCCGATCGACCTCGTACATCGCGAGGTCCGCGGGCCCGCGGTTGCCGATCGCGTCCAGCACCCCCAGCCGCCCGGCGGAGACGACGCCGGTGCCGAACAGCATGATGAAGTACCCGTTCGAGCGGCGCCCGGCCGCCCGCTCCACCAGCACCGGCTCCCATCCGACCTGCCGCAGCCGCACCGCGGTGGCGATCCCCGCGATCCCCAGCCCCACCACCAGCGCCCGGCCACCCTTGCGCGTGCCTGCCATGACGGCTCCTTTCATCGGTTCGCCCCACCAGGCTACGAGACAAACTGACCAAATTGGTTCTGTGGGTCAATTCGTTGTAGGCGGAGCCGGAGATCGGCAACCTGGAGCACTTCCTGCCCGAGCTGTTCGAGGAACGGGCCGGCCACGAGCCGTGAGCCGAATCTCCCTCTGGCGCACGCGGTGCGGAGGAGGTTGATTCAATGTCATGGAAACGAGTCACCCTCATTCGACCCGTCGTACGTTCCTGACCGCATCGGCCGCCGGCGCCCTGGCCGTACCTCTCGTCGCGGAGCCCGCATCCGCCACCGGGCAGTCCACCACCGGCCAGTCCGCCACCGGCCAGGACGGCCCAGGCCGTCCGACCCGGCCCCAGCGCCCCGACCGGGAACTACGCGCCCTGTTACGCGAGGTCGACCCCGCCCGGATCAAGGCGGACGTGCTGAAGATGGTCGCCTTCGGCACCCGGCACACCCTGTCCACCCAGACCGACCCGGTCCGCGGCATCGGCGCCGCCGTGGAGTGGGTCCATGCCCGGTTCCAGGAGATCGCGGCCACCTCGGGCGGCCGGATGACCGTCGAGAGGCAGTCGTTCGTCCAGCCGGTCAGCCCGCGCATCCCCCAGCCGACGACCGTCACCAACGTCATCGGCACGCTGCGCGGTGACGCCTCGCCGGCGCGCCTGTACGTCGTCACCGGCCACCTCGACTCCCGCGTCACCGACGTCATGAACGCCACCGCCGACGCCCCCGGTGCCGACGACGACGCGTCCGGCGTGGCCGTGGTGCTCGAACTGGCCCGGCTCTTCGCCACCCGCCGTACCGAGGGCACGCTGGTGTTCGCCGCCGTCAGCGCCGAGGAGCAGGGCCTGTACGGCTCGGCGCACATGGCCGCGCGGCTGAAGGAGGCCGGCGCGGACGTGCAGGCGATGTTCAGCAACGACATCGTGGGCGCCAGCTCCGGCTGGGACGGCACCCGCCCCGAACCGCACACGGTACGCCTCTTCGTGGAGGGCGTGCCGACCACCGAGACCCCCGCCGAGGCGTCCACCCGGCAGTCCGTCGGCGGCGAGAACGACGGCCCGTCGCGGCAGCTCGGCCGCTTCGTCAAGGACGTGGCCGAGAACGACGAGACCGGCATGAAGATCCGGGTGATCTGGCGGCGCGACCGCTACCTGCGCGGCAGCGACCACATCTCCTTCATCCGGCAGGGCTACCCGGCCGCCCGCTTCACCGAGCCGCGCGAGAACTACGACCACGAGCACCAGGACGTACGGGTGGAGGACGGCGTCCAGTTCGGCGACCTGCCGGAGTTCGTCGACTACGCCTACACCGCCCGGGTCGCCAAGGTGAACGCCGCGACGCTGTGGTCCCTGGCCCAGGCCCCCGGCACGCCGAAGAACGTCCGGATCAACGCGACGAGCCTGACCAACGACACCACGCTCACCTGGGACCGCGGCACCGATCCCGACCTGGCCGGCTACGAGATCGTGTGGCGGGAGACCACCTCGCCGGAGTGGACCCACGCCATCGACGTCGGCGACGTCACCACGGCCACCGTCGACCTGGCCAAGGACAACGTGCAGTTCGGGCTGCGCGCCGTGGACCGCGACGGCCACCGCAGCCCGGTCGCCTTCCCCCGGGTCTAGGCCCGGCGGGGCCGGTAGGAGCAGCGCGCGCCGATGTGGACGGTGGCGCGCAACTCCTCGGCGATCACCGGGTCGGCGATGCGGGTGAGGGTGCGCTGGATGGCCTGGCCGACCGCGATCCCGACCCTGACCCCGACCGAACGGACGGTCGCCGAGTACGCCGTGCAAGGGCTGTCCAACCCCGAGATCGCCGCCCGCCTCTTCGTCAGCCGAGGCACCGTCAAGACGCACCTGGCGCACGTCTACGCCAAGCTCCACGTCGCCAACCGCACCGAACTCGCCGGCCAGGCCGCCGACCGGCTCGACACCCTGGAGCGGCGGGAGCTCCCCTGATCGACGGCTCCATTCCGGTGAGCCACCGCCTGGTCAGGACCTCAGTCCCAGCGCAGCCGGTGCTCCAGCAGCTCCTGCTGGGCCGGGTTGACGGTCAGCTCCAGGGCCCGCTCGTCGGCCCGCCGCGCCTCGTCGCGGCGGCCCAGGTCCCGCAGCAACTCGGCTCGGGTGGCATGGAACAGCGCGTAGCGCTCCAGCGCCGGGCCGAGCTCCGCCAGCTCGGCCAGCGCCGCCCGCGGCCCCTGGCCGTAGCGCACCGCGATCGCCCGGTGCAACCGGGTCACCGGCGAGGGCGCCAGGCACAGCAGCATGTCGTACAGCACCAGGATCTGTGCCCAGTCGGTGTCGGCGAAGGTCTCGGCCTCGGCGTGACAGGCCACGATCGCCGCCTGCAGCTGATACGGGCCCGGCCGGTGGTGGGCGCGGGCGGCCCGGATCAGCAGGGCGCTCGCCTCCTCGATCGCCTTCCGGTCCCACAGGCCGCGGTCCTGGTCGGCCAGCAGCACCAGGCGCCCCCCGGCGTCGAAGCGGGCCGCGCCGCGCGCCCGATGCAGCCGGATCAGCGCCAGCAGCCCGGCCACCTCGGGCTCCTTCGGCATCAGGTTGGCCAGCAGCCCGGCCAGCCATTCGGCCTCCTCGACCAGGTCGCGCGCCTGGGCCCGCTCGGCCGTGCTGGACAGGTAACCCTCGTTGAACAGCAGGTAGACGACCGCCAGCACCTCGCCCAGCCGCTCCGGCAGTTCCTCCTGCGACGGGACGCGGTACGGGATCCCGGCCTCGCCGATCTTCCGCTTCGCGCGGGTGATCCGCTGCGCCACCGTGGCCTCCGGCACGACGAACGCCGCGGCGATCTGTGCCGTGCTGAGCCCGCACACGACCCGCAGGGTGAGCGCGATCTGTGCCGGACGCGACAGCGCCGGGTGGCAGCAGGTGAACATCAGCCGCAGCCGGTCGTCGCGCGCGGCGGGCTCCGGCCAGGTGAGCTGAGCGAGCTTGGCACGGTAGTTCGACTCGCGCCGCAGCACGTCCAGGCCGCGCCGCCGGGCCACGGTGAACAACCAGGCGTCCGGCCGGTCCGGCACGCCTTCCTCGGGCCAGCGGCGCAGCGCGGTCTCGACGGCGTCCTGGACCAGGTCCTCGGCGGCGGAGAAGTCGCCCAGCAGCGACACCAGGGAGGCGGCCAGCCGGCCCGCGTGCTCGCGTACCGTGCCGGCCAGCACCTCCTCGTGCACCGGCTCCCTCATGTGACGGGGCGGATCTCCACGACCGGGCAGGCCGGCCACGAACGGGCCAGCCGCAGCGCCTCGTCCAGGTCGGCCACCTCGACCTCGGCGAATCCGCTGACCACCTCCTTGCCCTCCACGAACGGCCCGTCGGTGACCACCGGCTCCTGCGCATCCAGCCGCACCGTGGTCGCCGTGTGCACCGGCGCCAGGTGCACGTGATGGGTGATCTTGTCAGCGTGCTCGGCGAACCACCGGCCCACCGCCTCATAGGCGGCCTGCTGCTCCAGCTCGCCCATCGCCTCCAGCTGCTTGGCGAACTGCTCGGTCTCGACGAACATCAGCACGTACTTCATACCGGCCTCCTCGATCCTGCGGTGGTGTCAGCTTGCGGGGAGCGTGGCGTACAGATCCACGCCGTTGCCGTCCGGATCGGCCACGGTGGCGTACCGCATCCCCCAGAACGCGTCGAACGGCCCGGCGATCCCGCGGCAGCCCGCCTCGACGAGCTCGGCGTACTCGCCGTCCACCCCGGCCGGGTTGTCGAACTCGAAGCACAGCAGGCCGGACGGCAGGTCGCAGCCGGCGTGCTCGGGCGAGTGCTCATCGATCTCGAACTCCAGGCCCAGCCCGGGCGTAGAAGGCGATCGAGGCGTCTATGTCGGACACCACGATGTCGATGATGTTCAGCGTCGGTTTCATGTCCGTCTCCACGGTGCGATCGGCCGGTGCTCTGCTACCCGGCCTTTGACTGGAAGACGATCGGCGAAGCCCCCGGCACGACATGGGCGCGGAGAATCTCGGACGCGTCCACGGTAAATCTCGGACGCGTCCACGGTTCACGAGCGTCGGGCGGGCAGCACGTGGGTGCGGTGGTCTGCCGCCCGGCACGCCGGACGCGGGCGCCCCTCCTCGGGACGCCCGCGCCACACGCCTCACAGCGTCAGAAGTCGTCGGCGGTGCGGATCCGGTCACGGACCCAGACACCGGCCTCCTTGAGGTTGCCCGTCCCGGCGAACGGGCCGTTCGGGCAGGTTCCGGTGGTGAAGACGGCGCCCGTACGGAAGTCGTCGGAGAAGTTCCAGTTCACCCAGCTGATCTTCTTCTGGGCCAGCAGGTCGAGGTACTGCTGCGACCTGGCGAAGTTGTTGGCTCCGTCGCCGGACGCGGTCTGGGTGCCGAACTCGGTCACGAAGATCGGCAGCTGGTCGGCGGCCCGGGACAGCGTGTTCAGGTATTCGGTGCCGTGGGAGGCCGCGTAGAAGTGGAACGTGTACATGATGTTGGCCGCGTTGACCGGGTTGTTGACGATCTCGGTCTCGTTGCCGCCGCCGGAGACGCCGAGCGACGACCACGCGCGGGTGCCGACCAGCACCGGGGCGTCGGGGTCGTACTGCCGGATCACCGGGATGAGCTGGTGCGCGTAGTCGCGGATGACGGACCAGGTGACGGCGTCGCCGTTCGGCTCGTTGGCGATCTCGTACAGGACGTTCTTCTTGCCGTTGTGCCGCTGGGCGATCTCGGTGAAGAACGTCCTGGCCCGGCTGAGGTTGTACATCGGGTCACCGGGGGTGAGCATGTGCCAGTCCACGATCGCGTACATCCCGCGGGCGGTGGCCATCTCGATCAGGGAGTGCACGCGGTCGGTGAACAGCCGGGGGTTGGTCTCGTAGCCGCCCTCCTGGATGTACATCGAGATGCGCAGGACGTCGGCCTTCCAGTCGTTCGCCAGCGCGTCGAGCGAGGCGTCGTTGAGGCACTGGTTGTACCACTGGATGCCGTGGCTGCTCATGCCGCGCAACTGGATCTGCTTGCCGTTCTCGTTGCAGAGCTTGATCCCGCAGACCCGCAGCTGCCCGTTGGCCTGAACCGGAGTGCCGCCCCCGCCGCCCGTGGGAGCGCCGTAGACCTCCATCTCCCACAGGGAGTAGCCGTAGGGGGTGCCGCGTTGCGTGCCGTAGACCCGCACGTACCGGCCGCTGCCGCTGATCGTCAGGTCGTCGGTCGCTCCGTCGCCGGCGGTGGTGGAGTAGACGTCGCTCCAGGTGGACCCGTCGGGCGAGGTCTGCACCCGGTACGCCCTGGCGTAGGCGACCTCCCAGGTCAACCGCACCCGGGAGACGGTGTGCGTGGAGCCGAGGTCCACCCGGATCCACTGCGGGTCCACCCCCTCGGCGCTGGCCCACCGCGTGGTCGCGCTGCCGTCCACCGCCTTGCCCGGCTCCAGGCCGGCGGCCTCGACCGAGGAGGCCGTCGCGCTCTTGCCCTGTGACACCAGTGGGTCGGCCGCCGCCGCCCGCGCTCCGGCCGCGCTCGCGCCGGACGGCACTACCAGCGGCACCACCAGCGCGGCCACGACCGCGAAGATCCTCGCACCTGCACTTCGCCTCACGAACGGCTCCGATCTTTCGGGGGTCGCTCAACACCGGGCACGCCGTCTCCGGCGACCCGGTTAGGAAAGTTTCTTAACTTGCGGCGCAGCTTAAATTGACACCGGGCCTTACACAAGGCCCAAAATTCCAGGAAGGTTCGTCGATTTCGATGAGTTCGCGGCCGCCCACGGGTCCAAGTTCGTACCGGCGAACGAGCCGGGACACGAAGGAGAAGGACACCATGGGCACGATCCACATCGACCTGTTCGCGACGCTCGACCTGGTCGGCCAGGCGCCGGGCGATCCCGAGGAGGACCCCGACGGCTTCCCGTTCGGGGGATGGCAGGCTCCCCTGTTCGACGAGACGGTCGGCCGGCACGTCGGTGCCGGGATGGCGGGCATGGACGCCCTGCTGCTGGGCCGCAGGACGTACGACATCTTCGCCGCGTACTGGCCGGACCAGGCCGACGGCGTCGACGGCGGGATCGCCACGCTGTTCAACAGCATCCCGAAGTACGTCGCCTCGCGGGGCAACCCCGACCTGAGCTGGGCAGGCTCGACGCAGCTGGGGCCCGACCTGGTGGGCGCCGTGCGCGAGCTACGTGACAGGCACGAGCACGTCCACGTGATCGGAAGCCTGAACCTGGTGCAGACCCTCCTGCACGAGCGCCTCTTCGACCGGCTCAACCTGTGGATCTTCCCTGTCGTGCTGGGCGTCGGCAAGAAGGTGTTCGACGGCGGTGAGGTGCCGGCCAACCTGGTGCTCCTCGAACCGCCCGTCACCTCGTCCACGGGCGCCGTGCTCCTGCGTTACGGCCAGGGAGCGGGGACCCCCGGGAGCGGGGACATGCGACGCGAAGACCGCGGCGTCGCCTCGGGCTGACGCCTGCACCGTCTGCGGCACGTACCGACTCGCTGAGATCGGCTGGAGGCATGGGGCCAGTCCGCACCTGCCGGTGGAGAGGAGGCTCACGTGTTGTTCGCCCGCCTCCGCGCGGGGGTGGTGGCCGGCATGGTGCGGGCAACGAAGGAGTCGAGCCATGGTCGACGATCGCCCATTCGGTGTGGCTCGTCGGTTTCGTGCTGCTGGCCATCGCCTGCGTCGAACTGTTCCGCCGGGTACGCAGCCGCGGTGCCGGGCAGATCCTCGCCAGGGTGAGTCTGGCAGTGGCGCTGATCAGCCTCACCGCCTCGATCGCCGAGATGCTCGTCGACCTGTACGTCCTGTTCGCCACCGACGATCACGCGCAGTTGAAGGCCCTTGACCAGCAGATCCGAAGCATCCCGGCCGCCGACCCGATCACGCCGTAGGGTCCGCGCCCCGCCCCTCCTCCCCCGCCGGACAAGAAGGTTAGATTTTCTTGAGAGCAGGTGTCGATCCGGGTGGAGCCCGTTCGTAGTCAGGTGACCGGGCGGACGGATCCGCCCCTGGGAGAGGAACACCGCCATGCCGCACTACATGTTGTCCGTGCACAGCGTCGAGGGCCAGGTTCGCGAGCCGATGTCCGAGGAGGAGATGCGGCGCTCCCACGAGCGGCTCGGCAGCATCGAGCAGGAGATGAAGTCGTCCGGGACGTGGGTCTTCTCCGGTCGCCTGCACGACGCCGACACCGCCACCGTCGTACGCGCCGCCGGCGGGCAGATCGTGACCACAGACGGCCCCTTCGCCGAGTCCAAGGAGCGCCTCGGCGGCTTCTACCTCATCCAGGCCGCTGACCTCGACGCCGCGTTGGCCCTGGCCGCGAAGGTCACCGCGGCCATCGACACGCCGATAGAGGTACGCCCGTTCGCCGCCGCGTCCGAAGAATGACCGGTGCAGGCCAGGACCTGATCGGCCGGGTCTTCCGCGAGGAGTACGGCCGGTCGCTGGCCATGCTGATCGGCCTGCTCGGCGACATCGACGTGGCCGAGGACGCGCTCCAGGAGGCGTACACGCTGGCGCTGGACAGGTGGCCGGCCGACGGGCTGCCGCCCAACCCCGGCGGCTGGATCACCACCACCGCCCGCAACCGCGCGATCGACCGCCTGCGCCGCCGGACGCGCGAACGACGTCTCCTGGGCGAGGCGGCGCTGCTGATCCCCGACGGCGCACCGCCCCCGGAAGGAGGGGCCGTGCCCGACGACCGGCTCAGACTGATCTTCACCTGCTGCCATCCAGCCCTGGCGGCCGAGACGCAGGTCGCGCTCACCCTGCGGCTGCTCGGCGGCCTGTCCACCATCGAGGTGGCCCGCTCCTTCCTGGTGACCGAACCGGCCATGGCACAACGCCTGGTCCGGGCCAAACGCAAGATCAGGGCCGCCCGCATCCCGTACCGGATCCCCGCCGACCACGAGCTGCCCGACCGGCTGCCCCCGGTGCTGGCCGTGATCTACCTCATCTACACCACCGGCCAGCCCGACCCGGGCGAGCGGGGCCTGTGCGGTGAGGCGATCCGGCTGGCCCGCCTGCTGGCCGCGCTGATGCCCGACGAGCCTGAGGTCGCCGGCCTGCTGGCCCTGCTCCTGCTCATCGAGTCCCGCCGAGCCGCGCGCACCCGGCCGGACGGCAGCCTCGTCCTGCTCGGCGAGCAGGACCGTGGCCGGTGGGACCGCGGCCTGATCGAGGAGGGACACGCGATCGTCCGCCGCTGCCTGGCCCGCGACCGTCCCGGCCCGTACCAGCTCCAGGCCGCCGTCAACGCGGTCCACGCCGACGCCCCGACCGCCGCCGACACCGACTGGCCACAGATCATCGCCCTCTACGACCACCTGTACGCCCTCACCCCCACCCCCGTCGTCGCGCTCAACCGCGCCATCGCCGTCGGCGAGACCCACGGCCCCGCCACCGCCCTGGCCCTGATCGACCGGCTCGACCTGGACCAGTACTACCCCTTCCACGCCACCCGAGCCGACCTGCTGCGGCGCCTGAACCGCCACGGCGAGGCAGCCGCCGCCTACCAGCGCGCCGCCGCCCTGGCACCTCCCGGCGCCGAGCGGGACTTCCTCCACCACGGCGGCCGCACACCGCCACCATGAACCGCCGTCACCCCATGTGACCTGGGTCGGGACCGGTGCCGGGCGCGCTGCCGGGGTTCCGGTCCAGGTCGCGGAAGAAGCGCTCCGCGGACGCGTCCTGCGGATAGGTCAGCTCGATGCGCAGCTCGTCCAGGGTGACCTCGGCGGGCGCGTCGAAGCGGGCGACCATCCCGATCGTACGCACCACCTGCCCGCCCGCCCGGAACCACGGGCACACCACCAGCTCGGAGGGCGGCGCCGCCGGGCGGGCGAGACCGCAGACCGCCGATTGGGCGAGGTCGACGAGTTCGCGCAGTTCCTCGTCGAAGGGCGCCTGGGCGAGCTGGTGACGCAGCCGGGCCAGCTCCGGCCGTCGAGGGCGCCCCGGTCGCGGGCCGGGTCTGCACCACCGGCGTACGGCTGGTACCCCGGGTTACCGAGCTGATCGTCGCCTACGACGACGGCGCCCGCACCTTGACCTATGAGGCGACAGGGGCACCGGCGTTCGTCACCCTCGCCCGCAACCGCTGGCACATCACGCCGATCGACGCCGACAGTGCGCGCGCCACCTACGAAGGGCGGTTCGAGACCCGCGGTGCGCTCGGCGGGCTGGCCCGCTGGTGGATCCTCGCCCAGGTCAACCGCACCGGCCGCCACCTGCTCGACGACCTCAAGCACTACGTCGAGCGCGGCACGCCGTCGCCGCGTAAACCGCGTCAACTGGGCAGGCGGACGACCGTCTGAACACGTGGCAGCACCCCTGTCCGGCTGCGTGTCGTGTTCGCAGGGCACCTGGCCCTGGCGCCACCGTCATCGGGATCCACCGCCGCAGCCGGGCAGGCCGGCACCGCGTGATCGTCCGGACACTCCAGACTCCGAGCAGAGCCCACAGCGCGGAACTCGCGTTCAGCAGCCGCCCGTCGAGATCCCAGTGGTCGCGATGGGCCGGGTCCAGGCCCAGCGTCCGCCCACCGCCCACGAGGACCAGAGCAGGCCCAGCCCGGCGGCCACGGCCATCCCGGCGAAACCGATGGTGAGGAAGACCGTCTCCCCTTGCGAGGCGGAGCCGTCGCCGCCATCACCACGGAGACCGCGTTCAGCAGCACCCAGTCGGCGGTGCCGTACCCGTCCAGGCCATGCCGAGCAACCCCGCGCCGACCCAGAAGACCTTGACCGCCACGTACAGCGAGATGCTGAGCGCCGCGCCACAACCCGCGAACCTAAGCACCGCGCTCCATCGCGCGCTCACCCCCACTTCGGCGGCAAATCCACCAGTACCTTGCGTCATTTGACCCCCGAATCCCCAAGCGTGCTGATCTAGACGCGCCCTGAGTGTCGCGGGGTGTCGATCGGACGGGATCCCTCGAGGTGTGAAAAGCGCAGACGCTTCTCCCCTGTCCGGGGAAAGGGCCGTGATGCGTGCCGAAGGGCACCTCTGCCGGCCGCAGGAGGTGCCGAACGGCATCTGGTCCACCGGCCGGCCCGGCCGGAAGGCTTGACGCATGAAATCCTTCACTTCCGGCCGGTACGGCTACGCGGCCGCGCTCTGGGCGCTGCTCTACGGTGCGCTCGGCGCCGGATGGGCGCTGGGGATGCCGGGCTTCCCCTGGGGCGCCGAGGACCCCGACCCCGACGGGCAACTGTCGATCCTGGCCTGGACGACCCCGGGCTTCGGCTGGTGGATCGTCGCCTTCTCGGTGATCACCGCGGTGACGGCGCTGGCGCTGAACCGCAGGAGCGCCAACCGGGCGCCGTTGTTCCTGGCCTGGCCGATCGCCGCGCTCCTGATCCTGGTGATTCCCGACTTCCGGGTGATGATGGGTGTCGCCTACACGCCGCTGCTGCTGGTCGCCCCCGCCTTCGGCTGGGACCTGGGCGGCGCCACGCTGGCCGGCGCCTGGACCTGGCCGGTGCTCAACCAGCTCGTGTGCGCGCTCGGCGGTCTGCTGCTGGCCGCCGCGGCCCTGGCCGCCACCCGCGACCGGGAGCGCGAGAGCTGGTTCACCCCGGAGCGCGGGCGCATCGCGGTGTACGTGGCGGTCGCGGTGCCGTTGTTCTACTGCGCCACCCGGTGGGCGTGGGTGCTGGGCATCCCCCTCGGCGTCAGCGAGGGTTTCCTGGCCGACGCCCCGCAGGGCATGTGGCTGGCGGGCGCCTACCTGGCCACCTTCGGCGCGTGCGGCGGCGTGCTCACCCTGGGGCTGACCCAGGGGTGGGGAGTGATCTTCCCGCGCTGGATGATCGGAGTGCGCGGCAGGCGAGTGCCGCCGCTGCTGGCGGTCATCCCCGCCGGGTTCGTCTCGATCATCGTCACCGTGGCGGGGATCACCTACATCAGGTCGATGATCGCCGGCCGGTTCTCCTGGGCTGAGTGGGGAGCCTGGCTGCCGGAGTGCTTCTGGCCGATCTGGGGCGCCGCCCTGGCCATCGCCACCGTCTGCTACCACCGGCGCCGGAAGTCGGACCCGCGGCAGGCGGGGGCCGCCCGCGCGGTCCTGGCCGGAGATGGCGCCGGACGCTGAACCGCACGCTCCCGCACGCTCCCGCACCGCGGTACGGGAGCTGTGGCCCGCGGTCAGGGCTCGGCGCGGCCGGTCGCCCATGCCCAGGCCGCGATGGCGACGCGGTTCCTGGTGCCGGTCTTGCGCTGGACGGCCGCGACGTGGTTCTTCACCGTGCCTGGGGAGAGGAAGAGTTCCGCGGCGATCTCGGCGTTGGTCCTGCCGTGCGCGAGCAGCGCCACGACCTCGTCCTCCCGTTCGGTGAGGACGACGTTCGGCGTACGGTGCGGCAGGTCGTCGTGGCGGCGCAGCAGCCGGACGGTGAGCTGCGGGCTGATCAGCATGTCGCCGTTCATGGCGGCCCTGATGGCCTCGATGAGCAGGGTGGGGCCGGAACGTTTCAGGATGAACCCGGCGGCGCCGTGCCGCAGTGCCGCGTGGACGTACTCGTCCAGACCGAACGTCGTGACGATCACCACATGGATGTCGGTGCCGGCGAGGGCGCGGGCCACCTCGATGCCGTCGGCCCCGGGCATCCGGATGTCGGCGAGCACGACGTCAGGTTCGATCGCCTTGGCGGTATCGATCGCGGTGCGGCCGTCGGCGGCCTCGGCCACGACGGTCATGTCCGGCTGGGCGTCGAGAATCATGCGGAAGGCGCTTCGGATGCCTTCCTGGTCGTCGGCGATGAGGATGCGGGTGGACACTCCGGCGATTGTGCCAGCAGCAGATACACGGTCAGCGACCACCCATCGCCTACCGCCCTCGTGACCAGTTCGCCGCCCTGCGCGCGGACAAGCTCGGTCAGACCGGGCAGGCCGGACCCGCCACGCCGGCCGCTCCGCGCTCGAGTCACGCCGTCGTTGGTCATCGTGATCTCCAGGCGGCCGGGTCCGGCGCTGACGCCCAGGTCGACGCGGCCGGCCTGGGGAGCGTGCCGCCGGACGTTGGTGAGGCCTTCGACCACGACCCGGTAGGCCAGGGCGGCCGTCTCCGGCGGGATAGCCACCTGCCGGTCCAGCCGCGGGTCCATGGACAGGTGGACCGGAGCGGGGCCGGCGGCGGAGAACCGTTCAGCCGCCTCACGGATGCCACCGAGGCCACCGGTGGAGGTGAGGGGCCGGTCGTGGTGGAGCATGTCCAGGGTACGGTCCAGCATCGACATGGCGCGCTGCCCCGCCACCTCGACGCGTTCGAGCGCCTGCCGCGGATCCCCCGCGACCCTGCCCGCCTGGGCGTGCGCCACCATTTCGCTGATGTCGTGAGCAACGAAGTCGTGCAGGTCCCTGGCGAGCTGGAGTCGCAACGCGGTGCGCGTGTCGGCCACGGCGCGGACCTGCCGTACATCGAGAAAGCGCAGGTAACCCCCCACCGCGACGGCAACGACCGCACCCGCCCCCCAGAACGCGCACACGCCCAGCCCTTCCAGCGGTGAGACCGGCGTGAAGAAGCGCAGCAACCAGGTGGCCGCGGCCACGCCCGCCGCGGGCACGGCCAGCGCCGCCCGCCGAGCCGGCGCGTACCGGGTGATCAGGCCGGCCAGCGTCAGGAGCGCCAGGCTCTCGATCATGCCCAGCGCGGCGGCACCCGGCTCGGGCCGCACGGCGCCGATGACATGAGCCAGCGTGACGGCCAGCGAGCCGACCGCGCCCACGCACGTCAGCGCGGGCAAATGCGACGTCAGCGCGGGCAAACGCGACCGCAGCGCCGAGCGCGACAACCCCGCCACCGCCACCGTCACGCACACCAGCAGCGACAACGACACGGCGATCCACATCAAGCCCACCGGATCGACGATACGTGCCCCTCCCAACTCGGCCACAGGTGAACGTCACGGAGGCCGTTTGTCCGGAAACGTGCGCCTTTCGGGCGCCCTGCCGACCAGGTGCGACACCGCCCAGAAACCTCCGTCCGCCAGAAACGCTGCGGCACAGCGCGCTCCCACGCCCGGCGGCGGCCCGGGCCCGGGCCCGGGCAGCAGTACCCCGGGCGGCGACACGCGTGGGCACGCCGGGGAAGCGAGGTCCGCTAATCACGACATAGCATGATCTAATGGACATTTCGCGGCTTCCCGCAGACGCACGGCAGCGGCGCAGTTCCGAGATGCGCGCGTTCCTCCGGTCGCGGCGAGCCCGGGTGACGCCCGCCGACGTGGGCATGCCGGCAGGCGAGGGCCGCCGTACGCCCGGGCTGCGGCGGGAGGAGGTGGCGGTGCTCGCCGGCCTGGGAGTGTCCTGGTACACCTGGCTCGAGCAGGGACGCGACATCAACGTCTCCGCCGACGTCCTGGACGCGATCGCCAGGGTGCTGCGCCTGGAGCCCGCCGAGCGCGAGCACCTGTACCTCCTCGCCGGCCTCAACCCGCCGCAGGCGGCGCCGTCCGAAGGCCGGGTCCCCGATGCCGTGCGGCGGCTGCTGGAGGGCTGGCTGCCGCGGCCCGCGTACGTCATCGACCGGCACTGGAACGTCCTCGCCGCCAACCGCGCGGCGGAGATCGTGTTCCAGTGCAACGAGTACGACCGCAACTGCCTGGTCAGCTTCTTCACCAACGCCCGCTACCGCGCGGCGGTCGTGGACTGGCACGACGCGGCGCGAGCGATGATCGGCCTGTTCCGGGCGGACGCCGCCCGTTACCCGGACGATCCCGAGTTCGGCCGCCTGGCCGCCGACATGTGCGCCGCGAGCTCCGCCTTCGCCGAGATCTGGGCGGAACTCCCCGTGGGCGGCCCCACCCACGGCACCAAGGCCCTGGAGATTCCCGGCCTCGGAACGCTGACCTTCGAGGCCACCACCCTGCCGCTGCTGGAACTGCCCGGCCACCGCCTGTCGCTGCACACCCCCGCACCCGGCACGGGAACGGAGGCCCTGCTGCGGCGCTTGGTGGTGGTGTCAGACCCAGGTTCAGCCAACACTGCCGCGTAGGCGCGCACCGTTCGACGATTGTCGGCATGAAGCGATTCACGAACAGAACAGTTCTGATCACCGGCGGCACCAGCGGCATCGGCTTCGCGACCGCGCGCCGGCTCCTCGACGAGGGCGCGTACGTCGTCATCACCGGCCGCGACCAGGCCCGCCTCGACACCGCGGCAGAACGCCTGGGCTCGCAGGGCACCGAGGGCACCGAGGGCTCCGAGGGCTCCGAGGGCTCCCAGCGGGTCCTGCCCGTCCACGCGGACGTCAGCGTTGACGCCGACCTCGATCTCCTCGTGCGACGCATCGAGACCTGGCGCGGCACCCTCGACGCGGTCTTCGCCAATGCCGGAATCGCGGACTTCAGACCGGAGTTCACCCCGAAAGACTTCGACCACACCGTCGGGATCAACTTCAAGGGCGTGTTCTTCACGATCCAGAAGGCGCTGCCGCTGATGGGAGAAGGCGGCGCCGTCGTCATCAACGCCTCCTGGACCCTGCACCGCGGCCTCCCGGTGGCCTCGATCTACGCCGCGAGCAAGGCGGCCGTGCACAATCTCGCCCGCACCCTCGGCACCGACCTCGCGCCGCGTGGCATCCGCGTCAACTCCGTCAGCCCCGGCTACATCGAGACCGAAATGTACCGGTCCGCCATCGACCCCGACGCGGAGTCCCGCATCACGGCGGAGGTTCCGCTCGGCTCGCTCGGCCACCCGGACGATGTCGCCGCCGCCGTCGCCTTCCTGGCCTCGGACGACGCGTCGTACATCACCGGTCAGGACCTCGTCATCGACGGCGGCCTCGTCGGAGCGGCCCCCCTCGGGCTGCGCCTGTGACAGCCGTGGGAGCCGGGTACGGTGCCGGCCGTAGGCAGGAGCCGGACACAACACAAACCGACCTGGCAGCGTCTCCTCTGATCAGGAGGCGTTTCCCTGCTGATGGGAGGTGATGGGTTGGACCCGTCGCAGGCTGAGCCCACGGATTTACAGGGCCAACGGACCCGGATCAGCTCCAGGGCCAGTCGTGTGTTCTGAAGGCTGAGCACCGCCTACGGCTGCCTGACCCCGAGACGCAGCAGAGGCCCGATAGGGCCTCTGAGCTGCGCAGACTGTGTGCGGCAGGCACAAGCTTCGAACTTGCGTAGGCAGAGCCGACGGTTCTACAGGGCGTGGGCCCGTTGATGGCTGCACAAGGCATCTGACCTGCGATGTCGCACTCACAGTCACCCTTGCAGGCTCGTCCCTAGCTTCGTCGCCGGTGAGAGCTGCTACATGATCGACTGACTTGGCGGCGGGAAGGCGGAGGCGGCGTTCCTGCGGCTACTTGAGTCCGGCTGGTTCCGGCTCGTCGATCTCAAGGAGTCCGACCTTTCGAGAATCGCGGTCCTCGTCGAGCGGTACCACGACCTTCCCTTGAGTGCCGCCGATGCCTCAGTCGTAGCCGTTGCGGGGCGGTTGCGGGGCGGTTGCGGGTCACCGAAGTGATGCCGATCGACGTCCGCGACTTCTCTGTGCTCCGTCCGGCCCATGCCCTCGCCCTCACCCTGCCCCCCCAGGTAGACCGTTCGACCCCGGGGTCCTGATCAGCCAGCAGCACCCCAGCAGTAGAGCAGTTGATCGCTCTCCTTGGCCCGTCGTGCCAGCGCGACGAACTCTTTGACCAGTTCGAGTGTGTGATGATCGTCGTCGAAGCTCGTGGGGTCTTCATTCATCCATCGCCGGGCGACTTCAGGCAGGCGAGCGTCATCGATTTCAGCGAGTGCGTCGCGGACGCTCACTGAAAGTTCCTCTATCTGTGGTCCCACCAGGTAAGGAGAGTCGTCTGGCAAGGCCGTCCATTCGTCTTCGGTCTTGGGCGCTCCTTCGGGCGGGGGATACAAGGTGACGGTCTCGACCAGGTCGTAGGAGTAGGGAACGCCCATGATGATGGCTACGAGTTCACCGAGGGACACGTTGGGATCGATCCACTTGGTCTCCACGACGTCGAACACTGGAGCGCCGGGGAGAGGTTTGGCGGGTGCCCGTAACTGGCTCGGCCTCCAGGTTGCGGTGGTGCGATCGGGCGCGCGGTAATAGTCGTTCGTAGCGCTCATACGGGCGTTCCCGTAGTCGAAGGCATGATCGTGGCTCGGGCCGGTGACAGGCTACAGAGGCAGGGACGCACGTGGAAGTGCAGTCAGGCACCCCCACATCCGGTGAGCCGGTGCTGAGGAACGAAGCACCGGATCGTCGATCGCCCCCGGCCAACGACGGAGGCCGGCCCACACCTGGCAATCGTAGAGCTGCATCCGTGCGGCGGCGTGGCGCTGAGGTCGGCGCATTCGCTCCGGTCGGCGGGGGCGGCGGTCGGCGTGGCGGCCCGGGATGCTGCCGCTTGACCATGCTCCCGCCTACTGTGGCGCCCTGCACTCACAGATAGTCCCGCCAGAACGGGACCGTGGCGTGCGGCTGCCATTCCCCGTCACGTTCGGGGCGCGGCTCCTGGAACTCCTGGGTGATGTAGTCGGCCAAGTCGGTGCCGTAGTAGATGATGTCCCAGCCCCGCATGGAAAGGACGGGATGCCCATGGGTTCCACGCCCGGCTGGTGGAACCGGTGTGCATAGAGCGGGACCATTCTGGGGACGTCCGCCAGTCGGAGCCGAGCCGTTTTGACGGCTTCCAACAGATCGCTCGGCCGCTCGCCCCAACTCGATCGCCAGTGTCCGTGCTCGACATCCCACAGGAGACAGTCGACCGGCCAGCCGACGTGCTCTCGCAGAGCCTCGGGATCACCGTTCCGCCAATCAGGCCAGGGGTTCTCCCGCGTCTGCCCTTCCTCCCAAGGCTGACGCACCGGCAGCCCTGCCGCCAGGAAGGCCCGATGATCGTCGGCGAACTCGAACCCGTACTCCTGCTCAATCCGCGCGAACTCTGCCTCGGTGAGCCCTTCCTAGATCTCGCAGCAGTTCAACTCCGCTAGCCGACGTGCGGCCTGCGCACCGAGCCGGACACCTTCTTTGCTGATCATTGCGTTGCCCCTCGACGAATAGCTGGCGATCATGTATATAACCTGCGGCAGTCGCCACGCGGGCCCTGCCTCCTCTTCCGCCTCACGTGCTCCTCGTGGCTGCCAATCCAGCCGGATGATCCCGTCGCCGTCGTCCCACACGTCAGGGAAGCGAGCCAAAGGCCTGGGGTGAAGGTGGAGCCCCCCAACTGGAGGAACGACCCGCCCCAGGCCCTTGGTTTGCCGGCTCGTCCTAGGGCGATGGCGACGGGAGGATCCGGCTTCCACCTCAACCGCCTACGGGCCTTGAGTTGCGCCTAGCGATCATCCGGAGCCTGAGGCCCCCACCGGAGGCGCTATTTGCGGCCGCGCAGCAACGTCACGGTCAGCCAGATGATGGTGGGGAGGAGGAACAGCAATACCGCGATATCGCTCGCGACGAGAAGGGCGTCGTCGCTCGACGGCGTGTAGATGAAGGCGTCATCGTCGTCCACGGTGTGACGGTATCGGAGAGAGGCGCGGTGTCGTGTGGAAGCGGCTTGAGCAACGGGCGCGCGAGAACAGCCCCCAGGCCGCACGCGCAGCGCGCGGCCGAGCACAGGGCCGCGTCGGCGGCGCGGAGCGCCGCCGCTTGAGTACGCCGTGGAGCTGGAGGAGCTTTCGGCAAGTCCGCTCCACCGGATCAAGTGGAAGCCGCCCAAGACCACCGAGACGGTGGATCCACGCATCGTGGTCAACCCTCGACAGGCGCAAGAGCTACTGACCGCGGTGACCTACATAGGCAGACGGGGACGCGGTAGGCGGCTCACGGCCTTGTTTGCGTGTATGTACTACGCCGCTCTCCGGCCGGCCGAGGCCATCGCCCTACGTAAGGAGGACTGCGACCTTCCGGAGATGGGCTGGCGACGACGCCTCATCGACGTCTTCCGGCCGGAGGTCAACACGCAATGGACGGACACCAGCGACGCTCACCAGGAACGCGGACTTAAGCATCGCGGACGGGATGACGTCCGGCCCGTGCCCATCCCGCCGACCTTGGTCCAAATCCTGCGAGACCACATCGCCGAATTCGGGCATGGACTGCCGCACGTGAGGCCTCTGAGCTGGGCGGAACGCCGGTTGTGAGTGACCGTGAATGACCCCTCGTTACCCTGTCTAATTGCACGGCGATCGTCCCGGCTCTACCCCTCACCCGGTGTCCGGGTCGGGTGATACATCACGTGGCTGGATGAGCTAGTCAGGTGTCCGCCCTCAGCGCGGCGCCTCACTGGAGATGCCCCCGACCCGCATGCATCCCACCGGCCCGCCGGCCAGCCCGGCTGGCGGGCCCCCGCCTAAGGGCGTTGCCCGGGTTCGTCCACCACGGCGATGGCGGTCCGGGTGGATTGGCGGTAGACGGCACCCGCCTCGATCACCCAGCCGCCCGTCGGGCTGGGGCTGGGGCTGGGGGCCGATTCGCCGCCGCGCCACACGAAGAACCCGTTGTGGAGCGTGTGGTCGCGGACGGCGGTCTCCCTGACGGCGCGGTAGGCGAAGGTCTCCGGGTCCAGGAACAGCTCCGACCGCAGCCATTCGCGCGCCTCCAGGCTGACCGCCAGAGCCGGACGGCCCTCGGGGTCCGTCGCCGCCTCGTTCACCGTGACCCCCGGCAGGAGCGCCATGGCGCGGAAGACCGTGGCCTCGACCTCGGGCGGCACCAGGTTGTCGGAGAGCAGGGTACTGAGCAGCCCGAACGTGAACACATCACCACTGACCGCATCCGGGGCCGCCTCGTTACCGGCGAACCTCTCGCGGATCCGCTCCACCACCGCCTCACGACGGGCCGTGCTCTTCCGGAACAACGCCAGCAGCGCCTCGGGATCGGTGGGCAGGGCGGCGATCGTGGCGTAGTCCTTGGGCGTGTTCCCGCCCAAGTTGCGGATCTCCAGCTTGCCGTCGCGGTCTCGGGCGGCCAGCTCGCCGTCGGCGCGTCGCCAGGCGGCCTCCGCCTCACTCTCCAGCGGCGTCCGCGCGGTCACTGTGTCACCGTCGCGGGCCTTGTGGAACCAGGTGCGGGTCTCGGTGTAGATCCACTGATCCGGGCGCGGCTCCCCGAAGGACCTCGCCTGTGCCGCATCGGCCGCCCTGGCCAGGACCACCTGCGCGTGTGCCGCCGGGGTCGGTCCGTCGTGGAGCTGGACCGCCGTCAGGCCCGCCGTCGCGACCACGGCCACCGCGGCCACGGCGAGCGCCCGTACAGCCCACCTGCGCCGTGCGACACGCCCCGGAATCAGGCGCCGGTCGACGGCCGCCCGGCTCAACAAGCCCGCGGGACCCCGGACCTCCCCCAGCGAAGCCGGAGCCGGAGCCGAAGTCGGAGCCGAAGTCGAAGCCGAGCCCGAAGCTGAAGCCGAAGCCGCAGGGCCCCCGCTCGCGCGCTCCAGCAAGGCCATCCGTGCCGCGTGCCGTACCTCGGCCGCCGGTGGTTCCGGCTGCCCCCACGCCTCACGCAGCGTCTCAAGATCGTTCATCATCGATCCTCCCCAGGACCGCCTGGATCCTCTTGCGGGCACGATGCAGCCGCGAGCGGGCCGTACCGGCCGGAATGCCGAGCGCCCGGCCGGCCTCCTCCGATGTGAGCTCGGCCCAAGCGACGAGCAGGAGCACGTCACGGTCGGCACCGGAAAGCCCGGCCAGCGCTGCCGCCAGCCGGTTGCGGTGCGCGACGGCGTCCAGCGAGGACGCCACACGGTCGGCGTGATCCTCGCCCGGCTCCTCGGCGCCGGTCCTGGCCAGCGCCCGGTACTGGCGCACCTCGGCCCGATGATGGCGGGCGATGAGGTTGGAGGCGATCCCGAACAACCACGGCCGCGCGTCGGCCCGGCTCACGTCGTACTGCTCGCGCTTGTCGAACGCGATCAGGAAGGTCTCCGCCGCGACGTCGTCGGCCAGGCTCCGGCCCAGCCGCCGGTCGGCGTAGGCGTGGATGCCGTCGTAGTGGCGGTCGAACACGGCGGCGAACTGCTCCGGCTCCCGCCACGAACGCCGGATGAGCGCGGCGTCCTCGACGGCCTGAACCGGCATCGTCACGCTCACCTCTCGGTCCTTGGTTCCATCGATCCTGCCCTTCTGTCACACCTCCTTCGCCGACCGCCGGAAAAGTGTTCGCGGGCGAGGCGACCGCCACGGTCGCGCGGCGCCCGCAGCCGCCAAAGCGCCAGGCTGTTCCCGCGACGGCCCGGCGACGTGGGTCAGCCCCAGTCATGACGCCTTCAGGGTTCATCCCGAAGGCTGGGGCGACGACTTTGGGATCCATGGTGTTGACCAGGTCGATCAGGCGGGTGGAGCGCAGCATCCGCGGTGAGATGCCGGCCGGGTCCAGGACGTGGCTGACATAGGCGACGGAGGCCTGGTTCCGGCCCGCTTCTGTGCCTTTGGTGACGATCAGATAGGAGTTGCTGGTGCGTTGGGTCTCGCGGTGAGCCATGCACCGCTGCACGATGGTCCAACTGATCGGGTCCAGGGGCACCGGGTGGGGGCGTTGCCCGAGGCGGATGGTGCGGCCGGCCGGATCGATGTCATCTAGCCCCGGGTGGCCGACCTCGCTGCTGGAAGCGCCGTGCAGCAGGGCGAGGATGCCGAGCAGAGCCTCGTGCGGGTGGACGGCCGGGTCAGTGTCTCGCGCGGGAGCGCGCGGGCGTTATTCCGCGACTCATTCCCGATACTCGTGTCCTTCGCGTAGTCGCGTAACGGACCGGATCCCGTCAACGCAGTTGCCCTCAGCTGCGACCCAGTGGCCTCGCGGGCACTCCGGGTAGAAGCCGAAGACGTCAGGGACAGCGTCCAGGGCCGCGGGTCTGACGGCAATGGCTCCGAACAACCAGGAGGACGCGAAGGTGATCACGTGCCCTACGCGTGCCCTACGCGACAGGACACGAGGGGACGCGAGGGGAGTCATGGGGAATCATGGGCAGTAACGAAGAATGGCCCCCGACCGCGTCCTAGCTGGTCAGAGGCCATTCCTCCTGGCGTGGCAGGTGCAAGGTTCGAACTTGCGTAGGCTGAGCCGACGGTTTACAGAGCACTGTCGACCGAGCCATCTAGTAGGGCTTGACCTGCGGAGATTCCTCTTGCACGGCTTGCCGACCTGTCATGGCGACGCGCATACGACGCACGAGACGTCTCGGCTCACCTTTTGAGCAGTGCGATCGCACTGGAGGTGCCCCACCCGTTGACGCATTCTGACGATCAGCTGGGTTGCCGGCGCATCTGGCCGCTGATCATCGTCACCCCCCAACTCCTTCAGCGTCACGCAAAGACAGGCGCCCCCGGCAAAGGGGTTCCGCCCGAAGTCATCTCTCGATGCCCGGTGACCAGGCGTATTCCGGTCGTATTCCACGCTGCTGCCGACGGGTGCAACGATCACTCCGGTGAACCTCGGACCGCCGGGATCGCTCATGTCAGAAGCCTCGTCAGAGGCCGTATTCCACCCCCTGGCACCAGGCGCTCCGGCGGGCTGATCTTCGTCCGAGAGAAGGAAGAACGATGAACCCGCTCAAAACGGTCACCGTCGGGGTCGCTGTCGCGGTGGCGAGCGTCATTCTCGCGCAACCGGCCTTGGCGGCGAGTTTTCAACGGGATGTCGGCGACGGGATCGTCCGCTACGCCGACCCTGCCAACGAGCTGTGCGTCCGGGCCGATGACACCACAGGGACGGCCTGGGTGGAGGTGACCCTGACCCGCCCGGGTGTGATCGGCAAGCCCATCGTCATCAGAGACGACAACATCCGCCACCCCGCCGCCACCTGCGCGGTGCTCCCCGCCTTCGACAACGTCACCTACCGGGCCGATTACGAGAGCTACTGGAGCGGGCGAGACACCGTCCTGCGCGGGACGTTCACCTTCCAGACCTGACGCTCAGACAGGTTCCCCGCACCATCGATCGCCATTCTTCGTCGCGATCCGCCACGAGGCGATACCTCGCACATCTCCCCCCGCCGGCCACGCGGAAGCGCTGAAGTGCACGCTCCAAGGCCAACCGAACCAACCGAGACATCTCTTGCTGGAGGACTGTTGAAGACACGCATTCTGGGCGCCGCGCTGGGCATCGCAGCATTGAGCGGGCTGCTGGTGGCAAGTCCGGCGCAGGCGGCCGACGGAGTGTCCTCCGCCCGCGTGGACCCCTTCGAGAGCGCGGAGGGCCGCGACTACGGTGGTGGGTCCGTCCGGGCGACCGTCGACTTCGTCAGCCGGACGAAGGTCGTCTTTCGGAACTTCACGGTGCGCGACCTCTGTCCCGGCGACAACCTTCCGATAGAGGGCCGGGTTTGGTGGGAACACACCGACGGAACCTACGGGTACGGCGCCTGGAAGTCGGACACCAACGGCTGCGGCGACGACGGCACCAACTTCGGAAACATCACCCGCACCGGCACCAAGTCCATATCGAGGGTCTACGTGCAGGTGTGCAGCACGTATTGCGACCACAGCGCGGCCCGATACAACCAGTACGTACACCCGGGCCGCTGACGCTCAGGCTTTCCGCTGGTCGGCGTACCAGGACTTGATGACGTCGCCGATGATGGCCAGGCGTTCGTCGAAGGGGATGAAGGCGGACTTCATCGCGTTGATGGCGAACCAGCGGAAGTCGGGCAGGCCGTAGCCGAAGGCGTCGGCGAGCAGGGCGAGTTCGCGGGTCATCGAGGCACCGCTCATCAGGCGATTGCAGGCACTCGAAGGCGTCCAGGTGCCGGGTGGGCGGGTAGCCCGCCTCGGCACCGGCGATGTCGAAGCCGACCCCCCCCGGCGGCGCGGTCGGCGATCGCCGGCTCGGCGATCTCCATCCACCGGACCCGGTGCCGTATCGCGGTCAGCCGCGACGTCCTGTGCGCCATGCTCCACACCAACACCCCATACCAACCACCCACGCTCCGCGCGGCTTGACCAACCCCATAGCGGCACCCCCGGACACCTCCGCTCAACCGCCGACGTAGTGGAAGCCCGGCTTCGGGTGCATCAGGAAGTCGTGGTGTGAGATGTTCCATGCGTAGGCACCGGCCATGAGGAACTCCACCACATCGCCCGTCTTCAGGCTCACCGGCACGTGCCGCGCCATGGTGTCCTTCGGTGTGCAGAGCTGGCCGACTATCGTGGCCGGCTCCCCCCGCTCGTCAATGACCACGGGCTGGCTGTGCCCCTTGGTCGCCGGGGTCCTGATGTGGTGGGTTCCACCGGCCACCACGGCGAACAGCTCCCCGTGGACGCGCTTCACGTCCATGACTAACGTGACGTACCGCCCGCAATAGACAGAGATGGACCGGCCCGGCTCGATGCGCAGCGTCTCGCCGGGGCGTCGGAGAGCGGCCAAGCTTCGCGGTCATGTACTACTCCGCACTACGCCCGGCGGAAGCCGCGGAGCTCACAACCGACGAGATCGACCTGCCGGACGTCGAAAGCGGCGACGAGTGGCGATGGTTCTGTCTCGGCAATTCGGCGCCGGCCGTCGGAGCCGACTGGTCGTGGAACGGAAAGCGCCGGGAGTCGTGAGAGCTCAAGCACCGTGCACGTACGGCGGTCCGACCGGTGCCGATCCCGCCACCCTTGGTGACCATCCTTCGCGCTCACCTCGCGACGTGTGGCGTAAGCCCAGACGGTCATCTACTCGTAGGAGAGCGCGGCGGCCCGCTCTCGGAAAGCGTCTATGGCCGTGTCTGGCAGAAAGCTCGTAAAGGAGCGCTGAGCAGGGCTGAGGCCGCCTCACCCCTCGCAGCCCGGCCATACGACCTATGGCACGCCGGCGTCTCAACGTGGCTCAACGCCGGGGTTCCGGCCCCTCAGGTCGCCGAGTGGGCAGGGCATAGCGTCAACGTGCTCCTACGGGTCTACGCGAAGTGCATCGTCGGGCAAGACGACTTCGCCCGGAAGCTCATCCCCGAGGCGCTGAAGCCTACGTGAGGCCGACTGAACGCCGACGCGCATACGACGCGAGCACCCGTAGAGCACCGTTGACGGCCATGGACAGTCGTACACAACGAGAGAGGCCCGTCACCGCGTTTCCGCTGGTGACGGGCCTCTTCCCGCTGGTGTGGCAGGTGCAAGGTTCGAACTTACGTAGGCTGAGCCGAGGGTTTTACAGCTCGTGACCCTTCCAGCGACGAAGTCGTCTCTGACCTGGTGTGCAGTAGGCTCACGACGCAGTCAGCGACATGATCGTTGTACGCATATTGCACGTCATCGTGAGCTGTTGCTAGAGACCCAGCCGGCACCTATCCACATTCTCACTGGCCGCCCTACCCAGAGGAGTGCTCGTGTCCTTGACCACTGAGACTGCAACCGCCTCTGAGCAGTACTTCACCCGGTACGGAAGACGGCGCCACAGATTGGCACGCTTGTATGGCGACACGGTGAAGCTCCTGGTCGCCCAACACGGGATAGAGGCCCTTGACCGGATAGAGGTAGATATTCGGTGCGCATGCTGCGACGAGGAACAGGCGCGTGCGGAACGGCTGTCGTGGATGAAATCCATGTACCGCCGACGGAGGAACGCCCGTCGATAGGGGAGAATAACCCTCCGATACCTGGGGGCGGGGTGGATGACAGAATCGGACCTGCGCTGTCCGCTTGGGAATTGCAGGGATCTTGGCTCGTAGGGGTCGTGACCTGCGGCTGAGACCGGTCGTGAGTGACCGTGGTTGACCCTTCGTTGCCGCCCTTAATGGCACGCTGATCATGCGGCAGGGCGGGCTCTGAAGACAGCTCTGAGCCGCAGCATCACGTTCGAAGCCGATCCTCCTGAGGGTCATAGCAGTTCAGCCCCAGTTGGGCCGCGACCTGGACCGCGTACGCCGAGGCTTCCTCTGCCCGGCGGTACCCCATAGGAAAGTAGATGTACGGCCCTGCCGCCTCTCCAATCAGTGGAGATGTGGACCAGGGGATGTCTTCGTACTCGTCGTCATCCTCGTCTACGTCGTCCAGATCCGGCCAGCGCTGCAAGAGCTGCTCAACGAACTTCGCGATCAAGGGAGTCGGCGGGATTTCAACATCGGTGTCGATGTACTGCTCGTACAGGGCACTATGCGTCTCCCCAGCTTCTTGATCACTGGACGGGCGCTCGCCCTCCCAGACCGCAAGGTCGTAGCTCATGCACAGATGATGCCACTTTCCAGACCTCACAAGATCGTCACCAGAACCACGATTCCACTCATCTGCAGGAGCGGAGGTGGCCTCTCATGCACAGTATGGACGCGGGCATGCGTGAGGAAGTACGGGCAGGCGGCCGCTTATCCGATGATTCGGTGCTGAGAGTGCGTTCCGCGAGCTGATGTCCCTCTCGTCGTTGGATTTGGGATAGGCAGGCTGGTCACAGGCTCACCGGTCGAGCTATGGGCACGGCTGAGTGAACAACCCCGGCTCGGTCTCGACGAGGATGCCGCGGCTGGCCAGGCGTTTGAGTTTGGCGCGGAGGTTCTGGATGTCGTTGCGTGTCAAGGGCAGGTCCATGGCCAGGGCCAGCTCGCGGGCGCGCAGGGATCCGCCGATCTCGCCGAAGACGGTGAGAATCTGCTGGTAGGCGGGGTGATCGGGGACAGTCGGCAGCGGCTCGGCCGGGGCAGGCTCTTCTTCGGCGAGGGAGAGGAGGGTCTTGCGGCTGATCCGCAGGTGCTCGACCTGCTCGCTGAGTTCGCCCAGACGCGCGGTGAGAGTATTGATCTCCGCTTGGGTCTGCTCGATCTGGCAGGTCAGGGCGTGCTCGCGGGCGTCGATCCGGTCCAGGAGCCAGCTGCCGGGGTCGGATGGACGCAGGTCGGATGGGCGCAGGTCGGATCCGGTCATGTCCACCGCTCAGGCGGGGCGGGGCCGCGGGTCAGGCGGCGGGACATCACGTCCGTCATCGCCCAATACACCCGTGATTCGGAGCTGGCCGGCAGGTGCTCGTAGTCGCGGACCAGACGGCGGTGGAACATCAAGATGCCGTACGTCTGCTCGACGACCCATCGCTTGGGCTGGGGGACGAACCCTTTGCCGGCGGGATTGCGCTCGACGATCTCCACGTCGATGCCCAGGCTGGCGCCGTGTGCGACGACGGTGTTCTTGAACCCCTGGTCGGCCAGCGCTTTGGTCACTGTGCCCTCGGTGGCGGCGGCGACCCGGCTCAGCAGGGCGATCCCGGCGGTGTTCTCATGCGCCGAGGCGGCCAGCATGACCACGGCGATGACCAGGCCCAGCACGTCTACCGCCAGGCCCCGTTTCCTGCCCGGCACGCGCTTGGCGGCATCCTTTCCGGTGGTGGAGGCGGGGACCCCAGCAGCGACGCGGACGCTCTGGGTGTCCAGCACGATCAGGCTCGGGTCGGCTAATCGCTTCTTCTTCTCGCGCAGATGCCAGCGCAGCAGGTCGTGGATGGTTTTGTCGGTGCCGTCGTCGCGCCACTTGGCGAAGTAGTAGTACGTCGCGCTCTTGGGTGGCAGGTCGTGCGGGAGGTAGTCCCATTGGACGCCGGTCCGTCCCTGATAGCGGATGGCGTTGACGATCTGGCGTAGCTCGTAGTTGCCCGTGTGGCCGCTGACGGACGGGTGCGCGGCCTTCCATGCGGTGAGTATCGGTTCGATCAATGCCCACTGCGCGTCGGTTAAGTCGCTCGGGTAGGGCTGCGCTCAGTCACTCGACCATCACAGCACGACCGAGCCCGCCAACCGGCGGTAACGCTACAAATCCATACGATCACACTGCGACATCACGGACATGCGCTCGCGAACCGCGCTCTGAGTGGGCATCCGATGATGACCTGTCATAGTTCGTCCAGATTTCGCCCTGGCCCGAGATGTAGGGATTGAGCAGTATTCACCGCATTCAGCCTCCTCAAGGAGGGGCCAGCGAGCTGGCATTTTG